>NZ_CP115608.1:922092-1229456 GCF_027797465.1 Campylobacter sp. CN_NE2
CTATTTTTATTTAAATTTGATAAAGTTTGTGGTAGCTCAAACGCTTTTGGCTCACATTTTTCTAGCACGATTTCGCCGTCATGATATACAAAACTTAAATTTTTATTTGCTCTAATGGGGCTAAAATTATTTAATTCAAATCCGCTAATCGCAAATAACGGAAAATTTAGCGCAGTCGAGAGTGTCTTTAAGATGACATAGCTTAGTTTTATCCCCATAAAACTACCCGGAGTGTTTGCGTAAATCACGCTTTTAATCTCATAAATTTGCAAAATTTCATCAAATTTAGAGATTAGAAAATCTCCTGCTTTTTCGTTTTCATCGCTAACAAATTTTTGGATTAAATTTCCGTTTTCGTAAATTCCAATCAAAACGGGCGTTGTAAGGGCAACAACGAGAATTTCAACTTGTTTTATGAGTGCGACCTTATGCAAAAACTTTTGAGTAGGCTCTAACGATTTCTTCATTCAAGCTTACGATTTCGTAGTTTTTAGCGTCGCTAAATACGGCTTTTGTAAGCTTGTGATTTAAATCATGACTTCCTGCGTAAGCTGTATAATCGCCCAAAATCGGTGCGCCCATTAAAGATAAATCGCCGATAGCGTCTAAAATTTTGTGGCGGACAAATTCGTTCTCAAAACGCAACCCTTCTGGGTTTAAAATTCTTGTATCATCGATGACAACGGCATTTTCTAGGCTTCCACCAAGTGCTAAATTCATCGAGCGAAGCATTTGAACATCTTTTAAAAATCCGAAAGTTCTAGCTCTGGCGATCTCTTTTAGATAATTTTTTTTGCCGAATTCAAAAACGAAATTTTGTCTTCCGATTAGCGGGTGCGAAAATTCAATCGTATAATCAAATTTAGGATTTTTGCTTGGGCTTAACCTAACAAATTTATCATTTTCTCTTACTTCTACGCTTTGTTTTATAATGATTGCTTTTTTATCTTCGTCAAGCTTTTTCGTTCCTGCTTCATCAAGTAGCATACAAAAACTTATCGCACTTCCGTCCATAACAGGGATTTCATTTGCATCGACAATGATTCTTATGTTGTCGATTCCGTAGCTATTTATCGCACTTAAAATATGCTCGATAGTCGAAACGAAGCCTTTTTCATTTCCCACGACCGTCGCCATTTGCGTATTTACGACATTTTGGGGTGCGGCTTTGAAACTAACGCCCAAATCGCTTCTATAAAATACAATTCCACTATCAGCTTCGAGCGGTTCAAGAATAAGTTTTATAGGTTCGCCTTTGTGAAGACCGATTCCAACGCCTTCAACTCGCTTAGCTATGGTGATTTGTTTCAAATTTCGTTTCCTTTTAAAAATTTCGCCAAACATTATACCAAAATTTGGTTAATAAATTATTTTTCGCCATTTATAGTTTTTTTCGCATTTTCTAAAATATCAAAAATATTATCTTTCATCCATTTTGGATCCATCCACTCTTCTGGTCTAGTTTCAACGCCTTGAACGATAGTTCCAAAATGCAAATGATCGCCAAAAGCAAAGCCGGTTGCGCCGGTATTTCCCAAAATATCGCCCGGTTTTACCTGATCTCCAATGCTGACATTTGAGCTTGTGCAGTGAGCGTAAATTCCATACAAGCCAAATCCGTAATAAACAACGATATTTAGCCCGTAAATTCCGTTTTCTGTCGTTTCTACAACCACGCCGTAATTACTCTCTATGATAGGAGCTGCCGCCGTGCTAGCAAGATCTAGCCCCATGTGCCACGATTCGCTTAAATTTTCCCCTTGCCAAGAGTAAATTCTATGATCGCCGTAACTTGCCACGGCTGCTGCATTTTTAAGCGGTGAAAATGGTCGAATTTCAAATTTATCAAATTTTTTTTCATGGATTTTCGAAGTTGCTTTTTTGATAAATTTGCCGTTTTCTTCACGCAAAACTTCATTTACAAATTTAAATTTATCAATCCCTTCTAATTTGCTAGGGTTTTGTGCGTAAATTTCGACTAGTTCGCTAACTTTTCCGTCAATGAATTTTTGCGTTAAAGCTATATTTGAGACCTTATAATTTTTATCTTGGTAAAAATAGTGAATTTGCGAATTTGAGAGATTTCCTGCCTTATCGGTAGCAACGACATCTGCTCTAAATTCGTCCAAATTTGCCGGCCACGCTATCAAAGCAGCGTAAAATCCGTCTTTTTCAAAAGGCAGGGCAGAAAATTCTTTTCCGTAATTTGTGCGCACAAAAACGCGATCTAGCATTTCATCGCCAGCCTTAAAAACCACGACCGCAGCACCACCTTTTGTGATTTTATAAGATTGGTTTATAATGCTGATTGTTGGTTTTTTATTATCGACGATTATTTTTGAAGTTGCTTTACTTTCGTTGCCAAGCGTGAAATTCCACTTGCTAATATCGCTAATAGCGACTTCTAGGTCATAGTTGGCATTATTATTTAAAATTAAATTTTTTGGAAATTCAAGCGAAATTTCTAACTCTTTTTGCGTAATGCCGTATTCTTCGTCTTTTAAAGCGATTTTTTTATCATTATCTATCAAATTTACAACTACTTTTTTTATGCCAGTATCGTCGCTAACTTTAAATTTCAAAGGCGAAGTCAAATTCCAATAAATTTGATTTTCAAGCTCGATTTTAGGCGGATTTTGTTCCAACAAAGGTGAAGTAAAAATTTTAAAAATTCCAAAAACAACCAACCCTAAAAGTGCCAAAAGCGCAACAAATTTAAATTTACTTCCGTCATTTCGTCTATAACTTCTTCTCATAAAAATACCTTATTTTTTTAATCGTGTGATTTTACAAAACTTAGTTTAATTATCGGTAAATTTGGCAAATTTAAGTGCCAAATTTAGTGAATTTTCGCAAAAATTTAGATAATATCTCGCAGTTTTCTTGCTTCATACATCCATTTTTGCAAATCGTCCCATTTTTCATCTTTTATCATATCGGTGCAAATTTTTAACTCTTTTTCAAAATTTTCAATCGAATTTAACAAATTTGATTTATTTTGCTTGAAAATATCAACCCACATTTCAGGGCTTGATTTAGCGATTCTTGCCATTCCTGTAAAACTTCCACCTGCTAAATTTATGATATTTCTGCGATTTTCTTCTTTTAAAACGCTATTGACTAGCGAATAGCTTATGGCGTGCGGTAAATGCGATATTAGACCTACATGGTGATCGTGGCTTTTTGCGTTCATAAATACGATTTTCATGCCGACAAAAGAAAAAATTTCAACCGCTCTTTTCATGTGCATTTCCCCGGCGTCCTTATCATCGCAAATGACTACAACGGCGTCTTTTAAAAGCTCTTTAAAAGCAGCTTTTGGACCTGAGTTTTCCGTTCCTGCCATAGGGTGAGCAGCGATAAAATTTGACCTAATTTCGCTCGGACAACTCTCTAAAATCTTAAATTTCGTGCTACCTAAATCGATAATCGTAGTATCGCTTTTGCAATCTTTCAAATTTTGCAAGGTTGAGATAATGGCTTCAACGGGGATTGCCAAAAAAATAACATCGCATTTTTGCTTCATCTCATTGATACTTAAAATTTCATGTACAAGCCCTAAATTTAGGGCAGCCTGCTCGTTTTCTTTTGATAAATCAAAGCCGCTAACGCTACTTACGATTTTTGTGCTTTTTAAACAAAGTCCCAAAGAACCGCCGATAAGACCCAAACCTATGATACCGATTTTCATAAAAATTCCTTAAATTCTTTGTAATTTTAAATTAATTATGGTATTATACGCAAGTTATATTAATTTTTTTTTAGGTAATTATATGAAAAAAAATATTTTTTTACTTTTAACAAGTATTTCTGTGGCACTATCAACACAGATAAAATCCGTAAATTTCGAAGGTTTAAACTACTTGTCCGAAAAGGTTGCACAGGATATTTCAGGACTTAAAGTCGGCGATGTCATCACAGGCGAAAATACAAACGCTGCCATTTCAAATTTATTCGCACAAGGCTATTTTAACGATATTTATGTCAAAGAAAGTGGTGGAAATGTAACAATAGTAGTCGATGAAAAACCTACAATCGCAAAAGTCGATATAGAAAATGTCGTTACTAACGATAGAGATCAAATCATACAACTAATAGGAATAAAAGCAGGACAAATGTATGATGAAGTTGCTGTTTCAAGAGCAAAAGAAAGGGTTAAACAATATTACGAAGCAAAAGGTTTTTTTGATACGGTTGTAGAGACAAAGGCACTTCCTGTGCATGAAAATCAAAAATCGGTCCAAGTCGTATTTATGGTAAATCGTGGCGAAAATATCATCATCGAAAAGGTAAATTTAGTAGGTGCAGATAAACTTGATTATGGCGACATTGAACCTGCGGTTGCAAATAAACAAAGAGAAGTGTTTGGTTGGCTTTGGGGATTTAATGACGGAAAAGTCAAAAGCTTTGAACTTCCAAACGATGCAGCTAGAATTCAAGAAGAATACTACAAAAAAGGCTATTTAGATGCAGAAGTTTCAAATCCAATTTTAAATGCCGATATAAATAGCTACACGGCTGATTTGACATATTATATCACAGAAGGAAATCGTTATAAGGTAGGTAGCGTAGATATAGAAGCTCCAGATGAAGTTGAAATCAATAAAGAAAAAATGATAAAAAGTTTCAAACTAGAATCCGGAGATAAGATGAATTCGGAATTCTTACGCCGCGATATGAAAAAACTTGAAGAAGCTGTTGCCGATCAAGGTTTTGCCTATGTTAGGGTTTTACCTCAAACTAGACAAGATCCAGAAAATAGCATTGTTGATATAAAATATGTAGTTATTCCTGAGCAAAAAGTTTATATACGAAATGTTACCATTTCAGGAAATGATAAAACAGCAGATAAGGTCGTTCGTCGCGAGATGTATTTGACAGAAGGAAATTTATACAGTAGAAGCGACTATGTAGATTCGCTAAATGCTCTAAAACGAACGGGCTATTTTGAAGATGTTGAAATCAAAGAAACAAGAGTAGGCGATAATGAAATCGACCTAGAAGTCGCAGTCAAAGAAGCTCCGACTGGCTCCATCACAGGTGGTGTGGGTTATAGTAGTAGCGACGGCGTTTTACTAAGTGCTGGCATTAGTGATAGAAATGTATTCGGAACCGGATTAAAAGGCGAATTTGCTATTGAAAAAAGTGAAGATTCACTTAGTGGTCGTATTGGGCTGACAAATCCTAGAATCTTTGATAGCGAATATAGTCTTGGCGGAACCATTTATGCAAATGATTATGAATGGGACGATTATAGCGAGAGATCAATCGGCTTTACAGGCACACTTGGTCGAAGAATTGGACGATATACACAAGCTAGTTTAACATATATATTAGAAAGAACTGAAATCGAAGGTTTGGACGCCTATTATGCAGCAGCAGGTTATAGAAACGGAAAAACTATAAAAAGCTCTTTAACTCCATCTATTACTTTTAACAACACGGATGATTATTATCTACCTAGAAGCGGTGCAATTGCAAGTGCCAGTTTAGAATATGCGGGACTTGGCGGAGACATAGAATTTACCAAAGCAAGAGCAAATCTAAACTGGTATTTTGGCATGAAAGATTATATTGATTGGGATATTATTTTTAGATATAAAGCCGCAGCAGGTTATATTTGGAATAATGACAAAAGCAAACTTCCGATTAACGAAAAGCTATTTTTGGGCGGTATGAAAAGTATAAGAGGCTATGATAGTAGAAGCATACCAAAAAGTGAAGTCTGCATTGGCGCGAATCAGTGTAAATTTATTGAAACAGGCGGTATGCAAAGCTTTAACAACTCATTTGAGTTAAGCTTCCCGCTAATTGATAGACTAAAAATGCGTTTGGTTGCATTTTTTGACTATGGTATGATAGGCAATGATAGTTGGGATGAAGAAATTCGTTATAGTGCAGGTGGTGGTTTGGAATGGATGACGCCAATCGGACCACTTCAACTATATCTAGTTAAACCGTTAAATAAAAAACCAAACGACGAAACAAATAGTTTCGAATTTAATATCGGTGCAAGATTTTAAGCTTTCTTAACTCCAAATTCACAGCAAATTTAATATTAAATTTGCTGTGAATTAAGTCATTGCGAAATACAATTTAAAAAAATTCGCAAATTTTATCTCGCATAATTTCGCCCAAATTTATATGATTTATCTCTTCTCTAAAATTTGCGGCATTTTCATGTCCCTTTGAATACTCATGTAAATGTTTGCGAAATATCGCCACGCCGTGCGTTCCGTAGTATTTTATCATCTCATCAAAATGACATACAATAATCTTTTTTTTAGTTTCCATATCCACGCTTTTGCCCGTTTTTATCTCGTAAAAAACCCATGGTTTGCCGATACTTGCGCGTCCTATCATCAAAGCATCGGCGTTTGTAAATTTAAAAATTTGCTCTGCGTTTTGCGAATTTATATCTCCGTTTGCGATTAACGGAATTTTCACAGCTTTTTTTGCCAACGCAATCGCTTCGTAATCAACCTTTGCACTGTATCCGCCCTTGCGAGTGCGTCCGTGCATAGCGATAAAATCAGCCCCTGCGTTTTCTACCGCTTTTGCCACAATTTCAGGGATTTTTTCATCAAATCCCAAACGCACTTTTGCGCTTGTGAATTTTTTATTTGAGTGCTTTTTTATGGTTTCGATTAGTCGTGAAAGCTTGTCTAAATTTAGTAGCAATGCCGAACCAGCATTTTGCTTTACGACCTTTGGCACGGGACAACCGCAGTTTAAATCAATGCCGTCGATGCCATCAAACTCATTTAAAATCAAAACTGCTTTTTTGATAACTTCTTCATCGCTTCCTGCGATTTGGACGATAAAGGGGCTTTCAAATTCGTTTTTTTCTAGCATTTTTAGCGTTTTTTCTCCGCCAAAAACAAGCGCATTTGAGCTTATCATCTCGCTAATGGTTACATCGCAGCCAAATTGTTTAACAACGCCCCGAAGTGGCGGATCTGAAAAACCCGCCAACGGAGCTAAAAATAAAGGATTGTTTTTAAACATTAAAAAATCAAAGAAGCAGGGACATTTTTGCCGTTGTCTTTTAAAAATAGCAAAAGATTAAATTTTTCGTATTCGTCGCCGTCACTTAGACCAATTTGCTCTCTTAGCTCATCAATCATACCAAGCTCATAAAGTGCGTAAAGATAGGCTTCGGTTGCGTTCGAATTCTCATTTTTAAGTCGTTCAAAAAACGCTTTATAGCTTTCAGGCGCCATTACGACTTGAAGTTTTTTTGCAAAATTTATAAAATCTGCTTCGCTAAATTTTTCATTATTTAGCATTTCAAATAGATCATTTGTCGCAATTTCAATATCTTTTTTAACATATCTATCTATTACCAAATTTACTTCACTTAGCTCACTTGGGATGCCGTATTTTTTGATTTCCAAATAAGTTTCGCTTTGCAAAAGCTCATTATACGCTTTATTTATAAAATCTTGGCTATAAACACCTTTTGCTTTTAAAATTTCATGAGCATATTTTGGATCTGTATCAAGGCGATTTAACTCATTTTGCAAAAAAAGCCCGTTGTCTTTTGGAAGTTTAAATTTTTTCAAATCCACAACTTCGCCTTTTTTAACCTTTTCGATCGTATCGATGATAGCCTTGATTTCAGGGTTATCAACCACAATATCGCTACTATCATACCATGGTGAAAGCACCTTTGTAATAGAGCTTGGATTTTTAAAGAATTCGGTTTTGAAATCTTTATTTGTATCAAGTCCCAATAAAACATCTTTACTCATCGCTTCATAAGTGCTTAAATCTTTTGAAATCGCCCTTTTTGTGCGATAAAAACAGAAACTATGATATGCAAAATGAAAAATCGTCAAAAGCATATAAAGCACAAGTGGCAGAACAAACCAAGCCGCAATCGGCAAATTTAGCTCAAATCCAAAAAGATCTAAGGCATAGCTTCCGCTGACTTGCGAAAATACACTAACTGCGATAATTGCGATAAAAATAATCGAATAAAGAAAAAATTGCTTGGTTTTCATTTTACTTCCTTAAATTATTGTCGTTTTTCAGAAATTTCCCTGCATGAGATACAAAGACTAGCGTGCGGTTTTGCTTTTAGGCGTTCTAAATTTATCTGTTCTTCGCACTCTTCGCAAATTCCATAATTTCCGTTTTCTATTTTTTTCAAAGCTTTTTCAATCTTTTGAAATTCAATGCGTTGTTTTAAGCTGATGGCATACTCTAAATTTGAATCAGTATTTACACTAGCCACATCAAAATCATCAACAGCGCCATTCGAGCGAAGTTCTGCGATTTCATCAGCAGATTTATTTATATTTTTAATGATTTGCTCTTTTCTCTCTTCTAAAAGCTTCTTAAAAAATTTCAACTCGTTTTTTTTCATTTTCTTCCTTTATTTGTGATATGGATGACTTGCATTAATACACAAAGCACGAAAAATTTGCTCAAAAAGCACCAGTTTTGCGACTTTATGTGCTAATGTAAGCCTTGTAAGACTTACAACCTTATCCATTTTTGCCTTAAAATTTTCACTTAGCCCATACGCCCCGCCGATAAAAAACGAAATTTGCGAATTTGATTTTAGTAAATTCGCAAATTCAAAGCTATCGCACATAACGCCATTTTCATCAAGCGCTATGCAATAGCCTTTTGCTTTATTTTCATAAATTTCATCATAGGCTTTTAATGCCTGTTCTCTTGAAATCGTTTGGGCTTTTGCGACACTAGAATTAAAGTAAATTTCATCTTTTATAACGGCAAATTTGCTAGACATTTTTATATATTCTTTTATTTCGTCTTTAAATTCAGCCGTTTTTTGTATCGAATTCACAAAAATTTGCACCACTACTCTTCCTTTTCTTCCAAATCTTCGCTGATAATGTCGTCCCCTACTTCGCCAATATTTACTTTGTCATTGTGCGTTAGATAGGTTATCATATTGCTTAAAAACTTTTTGTGTTCGCTTCGTGGAACGATAGCATCTATTAGTCCATGTTCTAGCAAAAACTCAGCCGTTTGAAAGCCTTCCGGTAAATCGGCTCCGATGGTTTGTTTGATGACTCTTTGCCCTGCAAAACCTATCAAGGCTCCCGGTTCAGCGATGATTATATCGCCAAGCCACGCAAACGAGGCCGAAACACCGCCCATAGTCGGGTCGGTTAAAATCGAAATATAAGGAATTTTTGCATTTGCCAACATTTTCATCGCTGCACTTGTTTTGCTCATTTGCATTAACGAAAATGTGCTTTCTTGCATTCTTGCGCCACCGCTTGCGCTAATGATTATCAAAGGCTCTTTTTTTTCTATCGCCCTATTTGCGGCTCTAACTATTTTTTCGCCCTCGACTGAGCCTAAACTTCCGCCCATAAAACGAAAATCAAAAACCACAAGCTGGACGCTTTTTCCGTCTATCTTGCCCTCACCTGCCACGACGGCACTTTTAGTGCCTGTTTTTTCTTCGCCTTCTAAAATTCGCTTTTTATATGATTTTTTATCTACGAATTTTAGCGGATCTATCGGTTCAAGTGCATTATCTTCTTCAATAAAGCTATTTTCGTCGCAGATTAATTTTATTCTTTCCATAGGTAAAATTCGCATGTGATAGCCACATTTTGGGCATACTTCGCAACACGATTCTACTTCTTTATAATACATAAGCGCGTTACAGCCCTGACATTTCACCCAGTGCGTAGGTGCTTCGCTAGGATCTGCTTGTTTGCGTCGCATTTTTGAAAAAATATCACCGAAATTCATATTTTTTCCTTTTAATATATTTGTAAATCTTGTGATTATAGCTTATTTTTCCTTATAAAATTTTATTTTTGGTAAAAATTTAGCAAATTTTATCTATTGTAAAACTCAAATTTAGTAAAATCCACAAATGCAAGGTTATATTTTAAAGATTACAAAAGTCAAAGAAGAAGACTGTATAGTCGATATTTTAACGCGAGAAAGCTTGGTTAAAGCGTATCGTTTTTACGGTGCAAGGCATTCAAATATCACGCAAGGTTATAAAATAGATTTTGAACTAATTTCTAGTATGAATTTTTTGCCACAACTTAGAGGTGCGTTACATTTAGGCTTTGAGTGGCTTACGCAAAGAGAAAAACTGCTTTTTTGGCAGCAATTTATCAGACTTTTTCACGCGCACTTAAAAGATGCCGAATTTATCGATGAATTCTATTTTAACCTGCTTGAAAACGCCGCCGTTAAATTTGGCAAACAAAACCCAAAACGCATAATCATCGAAAGCTATCTGCAAATTTTGGAATTTGAAGGTAGGCTCCATAGTGAGCCAATTTGCTTTATTTGCGACGATGAGATTACTGATTTTATCGCTCTTGGCAGAGCCTTTTTGCCTGCACACGAGTATTGTGTAAATCGAAACGGCTTTAACCTAAATCAAATCAAAGAGCTTTTCTCTACCAAAAAAACGACAAATTTAGACGACGAGATGATAAATTCGCTATATAATATCGTTTTGCAAGGGTTTTAAAAATGATGATTTTTAACCGAATTTATAAATTTCGTTTTTTCGTTTAATTTTTCTAAACGCCCAAAAATCGTGATTTCAACGCCACATTCTTTTGCGATTTTTAAAATTTTATCTCTATTTTTTGGCGAAAATGCAAACAAAATTTCATACTCTTCGCCGCTTGCAAATTCGCCTTTGGAAATTTCCTTTAAAAACGAAATTCCAAGAGCATTTATGCGTAAAAATCTATCCAAATCCACACCAAGCCCGTCGCTTAAATCCATCGCCGAGCGAATAAATTTGGCACTTTTATAAAAAAAATCTCCACGCAAATTTGGTTTTATAAACTTTGAATTTACAAATTTTTTATCAAATTCGTTTCTAATTTCATTAAATTTAAGCCCTTTTTCGCGTAAATTTTCTAAATACTCAAATTCTTTTTTTACGCTTCCAAGCTTCCCCGTAAATGCGATAAAATCGCCATTTTTCGCACCTTTTCTAAAAACTGCTTTTTTTGTTTTTGAGATTATGGTTACGCTAATGTCTATTTTTTCGCCGCAAATCGTATCTCCGCCGATGATTTTGATACCAAATTTACGCGCAGTATCATTAAAACCGTTTGTAAGTTCGCAAATTTCACTCTCTGTGATATTTTTTGGCAGAGTAAGTCCCAAAAGCGCAAATTTAGGCTTTGCGTTCATCGCAATCGCATCAGAAATATTTACAAGCATCGATTTTACGGCAATCTCACGCAAACTCATATAATCACGCCTAAAATGGATATTTTCAGAAAATAAATCTTTGCTAAATACCCATTTTCCGACCACTGCGCCGTCATCACCGTTAAATGAATTCTCAAATTTAGAAATCACAAAACTCTCTTTATCCATTTTTTGCCCTGAATTTATGAAAAATTACGAAAATTATATCAAATTTCAAATATGCATTCGTATTTTTAATTTAATATTCAAAAATTTATAATTTTGTATTGTTATAAAGAGTTTTAGCGGTTAAAAAACCGCTAAATTAGGATTAAAGACCTTTGAATAAACTTGATAAAAGGCTTAAAGCACCGCCTGAAAATGCCCACCAAAAAGCATATTTATCGATTAACGGAATAGTGTTTGTCAATTGACCAACAAGTCCGATTATCAAAAGGACAGCCGCGATAACCCAAGTTATCATTCTAGGTGCATTAGTTTTCATGTAAAACTCCTATTTTTATTTTCGATCGACTTTTTCGAATCGATTTCGTATTATATTGTTATTTTTTAAATCGGTCAAATTTAATTGGTAAATTTTTAAAAAAATGTATCTTTGTGGATATTTTCAAATGCTGATTGAAGCGATATAAAAAATTTTGGATTTTCTTTTTCTAAATTCGCTAACATTGCCTTAGTCTCGGCTCTGGCGCGTGGTTCTTTGCCTGTGTATTGTTTAGCAGGACAGCTTTCTTCTTCGTTCATTATAGGCACTTCATTTCTAATAGCACAATCCCTAATTTGCCGTTCCCTAGCCAAAATAAGCGGACGAATAATCACAATGCCGTTTTCGGCTGTATATTTTGGTGCTAGTGTCCTTAAAGCGCCGTTATAGGTCAAATTCATAAAAAAACTCTCCGCAGCGTCGTCTAAATGGTGCGCTATGGCGATTTTGTTAAAACCGTTTTCAAGCGCGTAAGTATATAAATAACCTCGTCTCATACGAGAACAAAAACTGCAAAATGTGGTGTTTGCACGAATTTTTTCTTTGCCAAATTCAAAAATTTTTGTATCGATGACATCGTGCGTGATACCGTGCGTGGCGAAGTGCTTTTTAAGTTCTGTGAAATTTTCGCCTATGCCATAGCTTACGGTCACGGTGTGAAACTCCCAGTTTAATGGGCTAACACTTGAAAAATGTTTTAAAATGTGAGATAAAATCATACTATCTTTTCCCCCGCTTAGGGCTAGTAAAATTTTATCCCCTTGTTCAAACATTTTGTATTTTGCGTTGGTTTGACCCACCACGCGCAAAAGTTTTTTGCTGATTTCTATCACAGATTTTCAACCATTTTTAGGGCAAATTTTGCGCTTATTTCTGCGCTTTTTACCATAAATTCGTCAAAATCAAACTCAGCCTTGCTTCCTGCTTCATCGCTAATAGCTCTTAGCATGAAAAATGGCGTGTGCAGGGCATGGCAGACTTGCGCCACACTTGCGCCTTCCATTTCAACGGCACTTGCGTCAAATGTCCGTTCTATCCAGCTTTTACGACTCTCATCGCAGACAAATTGATCTCCGCTTGCAACTATGCCATTTTTTAAATTTATGCCTAAATTTGCTGCGACTTTCGTGGCGATTTTATTTAAATTTTCATCAGTTTCCACAAAAATTGGACTTTCAGGCACGAAGCCATAAGGGTGCCCAAACGCCGTTATATCGAGATCGTGTTGAACGACTTTTGTCGCATACAGCAAGTCGCCGATTTTAAAGCCGTTTTTTAATGCACCTGCAACGCCTGTAAAAAGCAATTTTTGGGCACCAAATTTTTCTATCATCAGCGTGGCAGTTAGGGCTGAATTTACCTTGCCGATTTTTGAGTAGGCGATGATTAGCTCGTGGTTTGCAAAATTTGCAAAATAGAATTTGTTATTTGCAAATTCTATTTTTTTTGGATTTAACTCTTTTAAAAGCGGTTCGATTTCTTCCGGCATTGCACCTAAAATTGCGATTTTCAAGCGTTTTCCTTTGCGAAATTTATAAATTCATCAAGGCTTGATAAATTTGTTATACTAAAAGTCGGTTTTTCGGTGATTTTTTTATTTATCCCTTTTAGCACAGCCGCGCCAAATTCGACAAAACAATCAACTTTGCTCTCAACTGATTTTATGCTTTGTTTGTATAAAACTGGACTTACAAGTTGCGCTTTTAGTAAATTTAGAGCTTCATTTTTGCTAGAATACGCCTTAGCCGTCGCATTTGCGATAACGGCTGAAAAGCTATCATTTAGCTTATCTTGCAACGCCGCTACTAGCTCGTTACTTGCATTTTCCAAAATCGGGCAGTGACTAGCCACGCTCATATTTAGTAGCATCGCTCTTTTTGCGCCGTTAGCCTTAAATTCGCTCTCCAAACTAGACAAATCATCTTTATTTCCTGCGACCACAATCTGCCCGTCGCAGTTGTAATTAGCCGCCCAAACTTTTTTTCCTTGCTCTCTTGCGTTTTGGCAAATTTGCTCGACTTTTGCGTCATCAAGCCCCAAAACAACCATCATAGAAGCGTTTTTGCCAAGGCAGTCCTTTTGCATAAGTTTGCCACGCAAATTTACGATTTTTATCGCTTCTTTAAATTCGATTCCGCCACTTACGCCAAGTGCGCTAAATTCGCCAAGAGAGTGTCCTAATGCAAATTCAGGCTTTAAATTTAGTTTTTCATTTAACGCCAAATAAGCCATAAATGAATTTAGCACAATCGCAGGTTGCGTAAATTCGGACATATCAAGCTTATCATTGGCTTCAAACAAAAGTTCTTTAAAATCGATATCGCAAAATTCGCTAGCTTCGTCTAAAAGTTTTTTGGCACTGGTAAAATTTTCATAAAATTCCTTGCCCATGCCGACACTTTGCGAACCCTGACCTGGGAAAATAAATGCGTATTTCATCGTTTTTCTCTTTTAAATTTTAGTGATTGTGTTTGCCGCAACAACCGCCGTCTTCGCCGTGTCCGTGTCCGCCACAACACTCGTGATCATCGTGGTGATGTCCGCCACCGCAACACTCGTGTTCTTCGCCGTGTCCAGCGCAACAACAACTATGTTCGCCCTCAGGTGCTCCCATTAAAATTTCATCTTCTGTCGCTTCTCTGTTTTCGACGATTTTTACATTAAATTCAAGCTCTTTTCCTGCGTAAGGGTGATTAAAATCAACACTCACGCTTTCATCGGTAATTTCTTTAACTATAACTCTTGCGACTGAGCCGTCTTCGCCCTCGCCAAAAAGCTCCATTCCTATTTGCAAATCAATCCCTGCAAACTGCTCTTTTGGAAGCGTTTGAACTGCGTTTTCGTCATATTCGCCAACGCCGTCTTGTGGTAAAATTTTGATGATTTTGCTTTCGCCTTCGCCCAAATTTAAAACTTCATCTTCAAGTTTTTGTAAAATTTGATTTTTTCCGCTTAAAAACGCAATCGGATTTGCGTTAAAATTTGATTCTAAAATTTCGCCGTTTTTAGCGTCTTTTAGCTCATAATACATTTTAATAACACGATTTTGTGCCATAGTTTTCTCCTAATTTTAAATTAAACTAGGGATTTTAGCATAAATAAAATTTAATTTCTATTAGGTGATGCTTTTGCTTCTTCGGAATCAGGATAAGAAGCTTTTAAAGCGTTATAAAACTTAGTTCCGCTGTCTTTATCGCCGATTTTATCGAAGCTAATCGCTGTGTGATAAAGTAGTTTTGGCGTATAATCGCCGTTTTCGTTATAAGAAATGCTTTTTTTGTATGAATTTATAGCTTCGCCGTATTTACCTTGAAAATACAAACTCTCGCCAACCATGAAGCTAGATTTCGCCGGTTTATGACCTTTTGAAACCAAAAATTCATAGCGTTCTTTTGCATTTGCGTAATCTTTTTTGGCAAATAGTTCATCGGCTTCTTTTAAAATAGCAGATAAATCCTTGTCTTTGAACGAATTTGAACTAGAATTTGCAGAATTTGCGTTTGAAGTTTTCGCAGGTGCGCCTACTTCACTGTTTTTTTTTACGCTTCCGCCATTACCTAGTTTTTTATTGATTTCGTTGATTTGAGATTTTAGCCAAGCTATATCTTTTTTCATCTGATCTAGTTCGCTACTGCCACGAGCTTTGCCGCTTGTTCTAATCTCTAAATCTGCCACCCTATTTTCAAGTTTTGAAATTTGAGCATTTGTGCCTTCTAAGACAGTTCTAAGACCTTCGACATTTTCTTTTGTGTCATCAAGATTCATTTGAATACTATCTGCTTGTTGTCTATTTTTTAGCAAAAACTGCTCGTTTTCTGTTAGACCATAAGGATTTTCAGAATTTACATTTCCGGCATCGAAAACCGAAACTTCGGCATTTAAAAAAGTTGCGACACCAAAAAGCGCCGCAACTATAAATTTTTTATTAATCAAATTAGAACCCAACTTTGAATTCGTCGCGTCTATTTTGAGCGTCGCACTCTTTTGTTTTGCTTGTGCAAACAAGGTTGCTTTCGCCATAGCTTACAACAGAAATTCTATCTGCACTTACGCCTTGTTTAACCAAAGCATCTTTTGCAGCTTTTGCTCTTTTTAGACCAAGAGCGTAGTTGTATTGATCGCTACCCCACTCGTCGCAGTTACCTTCAACTTTGATTGTCAAAGCTTCTGCGCCTGCTTGGTTGAATAATGCAGCGTTGTTGTTGATTGAACCTTGTTGATCAGCTCTAATGTTAAATTTGTCATAATCAAAATAAACATTGCTAACTTCGCTTTGAATTCTTGAAGCTAGATCGCCACCCATTGATGAATCACCCATATTTTCTGGGTTCTTTTTAGAACAACCGCTCAAAAGTAGAGCAGCAACTGCAACTGATGTTAAAACTAAATGTTTCATTTTTCCACCTTCCAAATAAGATTTTTTGCATTATAGCATAAAAAATTTGATTTTTTACCAATCAAGTGATTGAATTTGACCGATTTTTAACGGAAATTGAAAACTTCTGTTCTCATTTACCCTTATAATGCCGACTGCACTACCGCTTTTTATAAACATTATAGTTCCGCCGTCATGAGAAAATCTAGGAAACATATTTTTTCCGTCTGCTGTGAGTTGGCGAACTAAATCTGTTTGCGTTGAAATCATATAGATATTAAAGCTTCCGCCGCCGTCACGGCTAGAATAAGCTATATAACTTCCGTTTGTCGTAATCGAGTTATTATTTTTTCCTTGAAATACCATTTGCTCGACATTACCGCCACCAAGACTTTGAGCGAAAATATTTGGATAACCAAGTCTATCGCTTACAAAAACCACTCTGCTATCGTTATCCACAAAATTTCCATTTACATCAATGCCAGGATAATCTGTAACTTGCTTCATATTGCCACTTGCTAAGTCATAAAGAAAAATGTCAGGCTGATCTTTTGGCGCATTTGTGATAAGAAGTTTTCGTCCGTCGCTACTAACATCACTTGCTATCGTCATGCCTTGTCCTGTTAGAATTTTGGTTTTTGCACCGCTAGAAAGATTATATTTAAAAATCGCAGGAGTATTTTTATTTACATAATATGTATAGAAAAACTCGGTTTGATTTTTATTTGCCCATTTTGGGAAAATGTTTAGACCACCGCTAACTACGACTTTTTGATAAGTTAAAGTATAATCAGCAACTAAAATTTCGCTTTGTTTTGTCGAAGTATAGCGAGAAAGCAAAATCATCTGTCTCATCCAATCGACATTTGAATAGCCCAAATTTTTAACGATTTCAGAAACTGCCATGTGTGCTAAAAACGGATATGTTTCGCCGTTTGCTATGCTAAATTCGTTCTCATAAACTACTTTGCCGTTACTTGCGTCTAAAACTTTGGCTTTTAAATTCATAGGTGAGCCCTGAGCGCTAACTGCATAGCGAACGATCAAAGCAGGAGCGCCGCTTATACCTAAATTTGTAGTATAATCGCCGTCATAAGAGCTTTCTAAATAATCATCGCTTACTTCAAAAACAGCACCGACTTTTAAATCTCCAACCATAAGTTTAAAAAATTTGTTGTTAAATTCAGAATTTGGCAACTCCGAAGCGTTTTGCACTACGATTTTTGGCAAATTCATAGCACCGTCATTTGTTAATGTCATTGTTGCATCAATAGCAAACAAATTTATACAAAAAATAAAAATTAAAAAAAGTTTTTTCATTTTTGCTCCTTTATTTTTTTGGTGTTATTGTAATTGATGTTATATTTAAAATTTCATTTCCAGGTGGTTTTGGAAATTCTCTACTTTCTAAACTATAAACAAAATCTCTAAGTTTTTGGTTATATTCAGAATTATAAGTAAGTTCTAAAATTTCATATTCCACAACTTTTCCATTTCTATCAATTTTTAAACTTATTTTAGCAACTTCATTTGATTTTGGATTATACGAAGTCCAAATTTGTTGTAAAATTTTGTTTATTTGACCTATATAAGCATTATATTGCCCTGTCATCTGTGATTTGCCTGATTTTTTATCATCTTTTTGAACGGCATTTTTAGAACCGCTTTCTTGTTTTTCTTCTTTTTTTTCTGTGCTTTCTTGAAGTTTTTTATTATCTTTTGTGGTATCGGCAAAAAGATCGTTTAAATTTGGTTTTGGTTCAGGCTTTGGCTCTTCAACCGGTTTTGGCTCTTCAATCGGAGTTTCAACAGGTTTTGATTCAGGCAGTGGCTCAGGCTTTGGCTCTTCTGTTTTTTCTATCTCTTTTGGTTTTTCTTCAACTTGTGGCTGGACAGGAACTTCTTTGGCTAAATCAGGTGCTTTTGGCGCACTATCGTCAATCTCCCAATCCACAATAATATCCATATAAGCATTTGGATCGTCTGTGTATTTTAGTGCTAGTTCGTGGTCTCTTATAGCATTAAAAAGCAGGAAAAATCCAGCCAAAAAATAGATACAAAGCGAAATCAAAAACGAAGTGAAATTGTCGTATTTCACGCCGACATACGAACTACTTCGCAAAGCCTATCCGTTCGTTTGAAGTGCTACTTTTAAATAACCAGTTTGTTTTAAAGTTTTTAAAACAAACATAACATCATCATAAAGTAGCTTTTTATCGGCTTGGATAAAAACGGGCTTATCCTTGTCGTATTTGCCTGAATTTGCTAATAAAAGTAGATTATCGGCAAATTCGACAAAATTCATTTTACTTTGATCGATATGAATTTGCTTATCTTCGGTTATACGAACTATCATAAGCTCTTTTGTGGTTTGCGAAGTTTGCGTTTTTGAACCGTCAGGAAGCTGAATTTTCTCTTCATAGATTATCGCAGGGGTTGCAACCATTAAAATAGCAAGTAACACAAGCATAATATCAACCAAAGGCGTGATATTTAGCTCAGGTTTTTCATCATAATCAAACATTTGATTTTGTTTCCGCTTTTAAATTTGATACGCTATCGCCTGTTATGTGAAGCAAAATATCACCTGTGCGCCTAATAATACTCATAAGCTCATACGATTTTCTTTTTATAAGTAAGTGAAATGTATAAGCAGGGATTGCAACGAAAATTCCGGCTCCCGTAGCAACCAAAGCTTCGCTAATGGCTGGTGCAATCGTAGCGATACTAGCGTTTCCTGCACCCATTTTGGAAAAAGTATCAAGTATGCTAACAACCGTTCCAAAAAGCCCTATAAAAGGCGAAGTTGAAGCGATGATAGAGAGCCAAGTTAGCCCACTTGTAGAATCTCGCTCGGACATACTTAGCGAAACTGCTAGTTTTTCTTTTGTGATTTTACCACTTGCTACTTTTTTCAAAACAGAATTTGTATTTGAAATTCTCGCCCCCATAAGCAGAGATTCAAGGGCTTTTTCTTCTTTTTTATACCAAGAAGAAAGCCCTACAAACCTAGAAATCAAAATCGTAAAAGTCAATATGAAATAAAAAGATAACCAAGAAAGCACAAATATCGTAATAAATGTGCTTCTTGAAAAATAACTAAGAATAATATCAATCATACTCTATTTTTGCCTTGCGTGATCATCGATTTTGGCGATAGTTGCGGCATAAGCAGATGTTTCACTACTCATAGAAGCTACTAAATCTTTTGCTTTTTGAAGTGATTTTGCAATAGCACCTTCGCTATCGCCGCCTACGACGACAGCGCCGTCTGCTAAAACGGTTGTTTTTTCTTCATCAACTTTCAAATAGCCCCAGTTTATCGCTACTAATTCTTTTTTATCGTTTAAATTTACTATTTCAATTACACCAGATCTTAAAAGCGTTACAAGTGCTGCGTGGCGTGGTAAAACGCCTAGTTCGCCTTCGCTTCCGGGTAGTTGAACAGATTTAACTTCGCCCGAGAAAACTCTTCCCTCAGGCGTAACGATTTCTAAAAATAATTTTTCCATTATTTTTTCCTTTTAAGCCTTCATTTTTTCGGCTTTTGCCACTACCTCGTCAATATTTCCTACCATATAGAAAGCATTTTCAGGTAAATCATCATATTTACCCTCTAAAATTCCTTTAAATCCTGCGATAGTTTCTTCAAGGCTGATATATTTGCCCGGGCTTCCTGTGAAAACTTCGGCAACAAAGAAAGGTTGTGAAAGGTATTTTTCAACTTTTCTAGCTCGTTCAACCACAAGTTTATCTTCTTCGCTAAGCTCGTCCATACCTAAAATCGCGATAATATCTTGCAAATCTTTATATTTTTGAAGAACAGCTTGAACACCACGAGCTACTTTATAATGCTCTTCGCCGATGATTTGAGGATCAAGCATTCTTGAAGTTGAATCAAGCGGATCAACCGCAGGGTAAATTCCTTTTTCTGCAATCGCTCTGTTTAGAACGGTTGTCGCATCAAGGTGAGCAAAAACCGTTGCAGGAGCAGGGTCAGTTAAGTCATCAGCCGGAACATAAACAGCTTGAACTGATGTAATTGAGCCTTTTTTAGTCGATGTAATTCTCTCTTGCAATTTACCCATTTCGCTAGCCAAAGTCGGTTGGTAACCAACGGCACTTGGAATTCGTCCTAGAAGTGCTGACATCTCTGAACCTGATTGAGAAAATCTAAAAATGTTATCGATAAACATCAAAACATCTAATCCTAGCTCATCACGGAAATACTCAGCCATTGTAAGACCTGTCAAAGCAATTCTATTTCTTGCTCCTGGTGGTTCGTTCATTTGACCATAGGTTAAGGCAACTTTATCCAAAACGCCCGATTCCTTCATTTCGTTATAAAGGTCGTTTCCCTCTCTTGTTCGTTCGCCAACGCCCGCAAATACAGAGTAACCGCTGTGTTTGAAAGCAACATTGTGGATTAGCTCCATAATAATAACGGTTTTACCAACCCCGGCACCGCCAAATAAACCTACTTTTCCACCTTTTGCGTAAGGAGCTAGCAAATCAACGACTTTAATACCTGTTTCAAAAATTTCGCTTTTTGTGCTTTGATTTTCGAAGCTTGGCGGATCTCTGTGGATTGACCAGCGAGTTTCGAAATTTTCTTCTTCGCCTTCGTCGATCAAATCGCCTGTAACATTGAAAATTCTGCCCAAAACTTTTTCGCCAACAGGAACGCTAATAGGAGCACCAAGTGCAACTACTTCTAAGCCTCTTGTCAAACCATCGCTCATATCCATAGCAATCGTTCTAACGCGGTTATCGCCAAGATGACCTGCGACTTCTAGCACAAGTCGTCTAGCATCGCCTTCGACATCAAATTTAACTTCTAGGGCTTCGTTGATTTGTGGCAAATAATCTTTAAAATCCACATCAACAACAGGACCCATTACTTGTGAAATTATTCCTTTCATCTATTTTCCTTTCACTTATTTCTTTACTTCATTGATTCAACGCCACTGATGATTTCTATAAGCTCAGTGGTAATAGAACTTTGTCTTGCTTTGTTATACTCTAAATTTAGCTGTCTAACGCGCTCTTTTGCGTTGTTTGTCGCATTTTCCATAGCGTTCATTCTAGCACTATGTTCGGCAGCTAGTGAATCTATCAAAGAGTAATACATGCTGTATTCTAAATACTTTTTGACAAGTTCATCTAATAATGCTTTTGCATTTTCATCAGGTTCAAATTCAACAGCAGAACCTAAATTTGCTAAATGCTTTTCATCAACAACAGGCGGTTCAATTGGAACTACATCGCTAACACGAATTTCTTGCGAAATCATATTTTTATATCCATTATGAACCAAAATAACTTTATCGGTTTCACCGGCTAAAAAGCTATCAACGGCCGATTTGATAATATTTTGTGCTTTTTCATAGGTAGGAGATGAGCTAACGCCGACATGCTTTTCTAAAAGCTCCATACCTTGAAAATTAAAGTATTCGATACCTTTTTTGCCTACGCCACGCAAACGAATTTTAATTCCTTTGCTTTTATAAGTTTCAATCAAACTTTTTATTTTTTTGATTGTGTGAATATTAAATCCGCCACAAAGCCCCTTGTCGGCAGTAACAAAAATAATATCAACTATTTTTGGCTCTTTTTTTGTATCGAAAATTTTACTATTTTGCACATCTGAGATATTATCAGAAATTTTAGCCGCAATCTCACTTAAAACCTCATTGATTTTAATCGCATAAGCGCTTGATTGAACAGCTGCGTCTTTTGCTTTTTTAAGCTTTACATTAGACACAAGCTTCATCGCTTTTGTGGTTTTTTCAGTGTTTTTGACGCTTTTAATTTTTAACTTAATATCTTTCAAATTTGCCATAATTTAGCCTTACTGCGCTGAAAATGTCGCTTTAAAGTCATTTAATGCTTTTGCTAAACTTTCTTCTATATCTTTTTCCAAAGATTTTTTGGTTCTGATTTGTTCGAAAATTTCAGGATATTTAGCTTCGATAAACGGATAAAGTTCAGCTTCAAATTTACCGATTGCGCTTGGTGCAACATCGTCCAAATAACCTTTGCTACCTGCAAAAATGATAACAATTTGATTTTCAACAGGAAGTGGGCTATAAGGTGGTTGTTTTAGAACTTCAACCATTCTTTGACCACGGTCTAGTTGTTTTCTACTGCTTTCGTCCAAATCACTTGCAAATTGAGCAAATGCTTGAAGTTCGCGGTATTGAGCAAGGTCAAGGCGAAGTGTGCCTGAAACTTTTTTAATAGCTTTGATTTGTGCTGAACCACCAACACGGCTAACCGACAAACCGACATTGATCGCAGGGCGGATACCTGAGTTAAATAGACCTGATTCAAGGAAAATTTGTCCGTCTGTAATCGAAATAACATTTGTAGGGATATATGCTGAAACATCGCCTGCTTGTGTTTCAATGATAGGAAGCGCTGTTAGGCTACCAGCTCCTAGTGCATCGCTTAGCTTACTAGCTCTTTCAAGTAAGCGAGAGTGAAGATAAAAAACATCGCCCGGATAAGCTTCACGACCCGGTGGTCTTCTTAAAATCAATGACATTTCGCGGTAAGCAACAGCGTGTTTGCTTAAATCATCATAAATAATCAAAGCATGGCGTGAGTTATCTCTGAAATACTCGCCCATTGTGCAACCTGAATATGGAGCAAGGTATTGAAGAGCAGCCGCTTCACTAGCATTAGCTGCAACTACGATGGTATATTCCATAGCGCCGTATTCTTCTAGTTTTTTAACAACTTGTGCTACGGTTGATTGTTTTTGACCTACGGCAACATAGATACAGACGACATCTTGACCTTTTTGGTTGATAATAGTATCAACAGCAACCGTTGTTTTACCTGTTTGTCTATCGCCGATAATTAGCTCTCTTTGACCTCTACCGATTGGAACAAGGGCGTCGATTGCTTTAATACCTGTTTGAAGCGGCTCATGAACTGATTTTCTAGCCATAATGCCTTTTGCTTTTTCTTCAACGAATCTACTTTCACTCGCTTCAATTGGTCCTTTGCCGTCGATTGGCTCACCAAGTGCATTTACAACGCGTCCTATCATAGCGTCCCCAACAGGAACTCTTAGAAGTTTGCCAAGTCTTTTTGCACTACTTCCTTCAACGATACCGGCTGTTTCGCCTAAGATAACAACACCGACACTGCTTTCTTCAAGGTTAAGAGCAATACCTTTTACGCCGTTATCGAACTCAACCATTTCGTTAGCCATAACATTTTTTAAGCCATAAACGCTGGCAACACCGTCGGCAACAGATACAACTTTACCTGTTTCTTCGACATCTACGCTTAGATCAAAGCTTTCAATTCGTTCTTTAATTATGCTACTAATTTCGTCTGCTTTAATTTTCGCACTCACGCTTTACTCCTTTAAATTGCTTTTAATATATATTCGCTCATTTTATTTTTTAATCTATCAATAGAAAAACTAATCTCAAAACCCAAATCTTCAACATCGATTTTAACGCCGTTGTAGTTAGCAATAACCGGCTCTAATTTGATGTTTGCATTGAATTTTTTAGAAATTTGCGCTTCTAGCTCTTTAAGTTTTGATTTTTCAATCTCTTTTGAAGAGTAAATTTTTCCGTAAAATTCGTTGTTTGCAGCTGCGATATTGCTTCGCAATCCTTCAAAAATTTGCGGAATTAAATTTATTCGTCTATTTTTTGCCAAAAGCTTTATCAAATTTGAAATTTTCTCATCAGGTTTTTTTATAAAAGATAAAATCAAATCAACTTTTGCATTATCTTTTATAGCAGGAGAGTTGATAATATCGTTAAATTTCTCAGTTTCAAAAGCCAAAGATAGGGATTTGAAAATTTCCAAAACGCCTTTTAGCTCATCTTGTTTATAGCTTTCTATTAAAGCTTTAACATATTTTTTAGCGGTATTGTCTATCATTACACAGCCTTTTTATGAACTATGTCGATAAGTTCATTTTGATCTAAATTTATGCTATTTTTGTCAAAAATTTCTTCTAAAATTTCATTTACGACATCTTTTTTCGCTTTTCTAGTTTCAAATTCTTTTTGCTCTTCGAACGCTTTTTGAAGTTGTTTTATCTCAAATTCGGTAGCATTTTTAACTTTTTCTTCTGCAAAAATTGCCTCTTTTTTGGCTGTTTCTACCAAAGAATCACCTTGAATTTTAGCAGTTGCTACATCTTTTTTAGCCTGTTCTTTTCGCTCTTTTGATTCTTTTAATAAATTTTGATTTGCTTCAAGTCTAGAAGCTATCGAATTTATTCTATTTTCATAAGCAGCTTTTAAAGGACCTTTTAGCAAATAATACATTATCCCAAAAAAGATTAAAAAGTTTATCGTTCTCCAAACTATATCATAGTTTGTGCCATGTCCGTCTGCAAGAGCCAAAATCGGAAAAAGTGTTAAAAATATATATTTTTTCATTTTTTCTCCTTAAATCTTGGCAAGAGCGCTTTTAAGGCTACTCTTAAATTCCGGAATTTTATCTTGAAGATCTTTTTTAAGCTCAGTTTTTTCTTTACCAAGCTTTTTAACAAATTTGTCAAAATCGGCTTCTAATTCCGATTTTTTAGCCGCTATCACTACTTCGGAATCTTCTTTTGCTTTATCCAAAGATAGCTGTTTGATTTTAGCTGCTTGTGATCTTGCTTCATCTAGAATTTTTGTTATCTCGGCTCTATCAGAATCGACATCTAGCGCATTTTGCTTGGCTTCTTCGGCATCTTTTTGTATCATGGCTTCTCTGCTGTCCATAAAAGAAAGCAGTGGTTTATAAAGCATGATATTCAAAATGTAGACGAGCCCCAAAAATACGATAACAGTGAAGATCAGAGCAGGCAAACTAATTTCGAGCATTAACCCTCCTTATTAATTTTTACAAAATAAATTAATATTTTACAATATAAATTTAAAAATTTAGATTAAAAAATCAGTTTAACTTCTTAATAAATTCATCAATTTTTGAAATTTCATCAAATTCAACAGAAATTTTTCTATCTTTTATCTTTATTTTTCCAAATTTATCTAATTTTTCTTTCAATTCCAAAAGTTTTGGCTCAAAATTTTCAAATTTTTCAACCTTTTCTTTTGTCGATTTTTTATCTTTTTTATCTTTTATTTTTTTTACCAAATTCTCGGTTTCTCTAACGCTTAGTTTTTGCCCTGTTATCGTATTTAAAACCAAAATTTGATCTTTTTCATCAAGTCCTACTATAACCTTTGCATGACCTTGTGAAATTTTATCTTCGCTAATTGCGTTTTGAACTTCGCTAGTTAAGCTTAAAAGCCTTAAAGTATTAGTAATTTGCACACGCGATTTTTTGATGATTCCAGCCAATTCTTCTTGCGTGATTTTATATTCATCAATCAACTCTTTGTATGAATTTGCAAGTTCAATAGGATTTAAATTTTCTCTTTGTATATTTTCAATTAGCGCTAGTTCCCTTAAATTTTGTGAGCCAAAATCAGCAACTATGGCTTTGATATATTTTTCACCCAAAAGTTTTGTAGCACGAAATCTTCTCTCGCCGGCAATCAGCATATACTCATCATTTTTCGCAACAACGATTATAGGCTGGATAAGCCCGTGCCTAGCGATACTTTCGCTAAGCTCTTTTAAAGCATTTTCATCAAATTTTTTTCTTGGCTGATATGGATTTGGTTTGATTTTATCAATTTCGATTTCTAAAACTAAATCTTTTTTTCCGCTTTCTAACTCTTTTGCGTAAGCATTTTCAACATCATCTAAAATGGCACCAAGTCCCCGTCCTAACGCACTTTTTTTTACTTTTGCCATATTTACTCCATAATCGAATTTGCCAAATCCTGATACGCAACGCTTCCTGATGATTTTATATCATATAAAATCACAGGTTTGCCGTAACTTGGACATTCTGCAAGTTTTACATTTCTAGGAATTATAACAAAGCCGTTTTCATCTCTGTCACTTTTGAAAAGCTTATCTTCAAAATGCTCTTTAAGATTTGCTAAAACCTCTTTTGAAATATTATTTTTGCTATACATTGTAGGCAAAAATCCTCTAAATTTAAGATTTGGATTTATGCTTTTTTTCACGATTTTAACGGTATTTAAAACCAAACTTAGCCCTTCAAGTGCCAAAAATTCACACTGAACAGGTACAATAACACTATCACTTGCACTTAGTGCATTTACGGTGATATTTCCCAAAGTAGGTGGCGAATCAATAATGATATAATCATATTTTGAAGAAATTTTGGCAATTTTCCTTTTTAAAATCATTTTACTATCTTTGTCATTGTCGGCAAATTCTTGCTCAATGCCAACTAGACCGATATTTGACGGAACTAAATGAAGTTCAGGAATTTCCGTTTCGAGCGTGATTTCAGATATTGTTTTTCTACCAGTTAAAACATGATAGATATTGAATTCATAATCACTTCTACTAAAACCAAGCCCTGTTGTCGTATTTGACTGCGGATCAAGATCGATTAGTAAAACTTTTTTTCCGACAATAGCTAAACTTGCCGCCAAATTTATCGCAGTTGTCGTCTTGCCGACACCGCCTTTTTGATTAGCAATAGTTATTACTTCGCTCATCTTAAACTATACACCTTTTTGTTGTTTATTAGGATTGAACCGTCATCGCAAAGCACGGCATTTTCGAGAGATACTATCTCGCACCCATTGTGGGTGCCGAATTTTTGCGACAAAGGGAATTCTAGCGAAAACTTGCTAAAAATTTGCTTCCATGAAGGTTTTTTTTCTAACATTTCAAAAAAGCCGTAAATTAGGCTATTTCGCTCTACTTTTATATCTAAGATTCCAGCAAATTCGGGCGCGTGAGCTAAATTTAAACCCATACCGCAGACAAAAACATTTTTGATTTTTGTCGTGATTACACCGCCGATTTTTTTTTCACTCAAATAAAAGTCATTTGGCCATTTTAGCCAAATTTTTGAGCCTAAATTTGCCAAATACTCTTTCATCAAAAATGCAAAATAAATACTAGCCGAATTTGTCGGCAAATCGCTTGGCAAGGCACTTTCGCTCACGCAAAATGAAAAATATAGATTTCCGCTCACGCTCTCCCACGCATTTCCTCTGCTTCCAAGCCCTGCATTTTGTGAGTTTGCGACCAAACAATATGGCGGTTTGATAACGCCAAGCTTTAAATTTGAAATGATCCCAGTTTGGGTCGAATCGCAACTCTCAACAAATTCTATCGTCAATTTTCAGCCTTTTGCCGTTGATAAAATCATATGCATTTAGCGGTTTTTTGCCGACTTCTTGGATTTTTGTGATTTCTAATTCGCCACCACACACAGCAATGACAAAACTATTTTTATTTATCGCGACGATTTTTCCAAATTCGCTCTTGCTATGAATTTTATCGCTAAATTTAGCCACTTCCAAAAGTTTTGTGCCGTCATCTAAAAAAATGTTTGGCCAAAAATCAAAAGCCCTAAATTTACGCAAAATTTCATCAATATCGTCGCTAAATTTAATCAAACCAAACTCTTTTTTTATTTTAGAACATTTGGTTGAGAGTGCGTAAATTTGGGAAATCGGAGCTAAATTTTCATAATTTTTTAGAATTTTTACTATTAAATTTGAAGCGATTTTTGCCATTTGATCAAAAATTTCGCTCGATTTTAAATTTGCAATATCCAAAAACGAAAATCCGAGCATTTCGCCATCATCAAGCCCAGCACCCATTTTCATCGCCGTTACGCCGCTAAATTTTTCACCACACAAAATCGCACTTTGAATCGGACTTGCACCGCGGTATTTAGGCAGTATCGAAGCGTGTAAATTTATACAAGGCGCAATACCCAAAATATCACTAGGCAAAATTTGCCCGTATGCTGCAACTACGATAAAATCAGGCTTAAAAGCACAAATTTGCTCTTTTATGCCAACTTCTTTTAGCGAATTTGGCTGAAAAATAGGAATTTGCAAATTCTCATCAAGTAAAAATTGTTTCACGCTTGGTGGCGTTAAAATCTGCTTTCTGCCAACAGGTTTATCTGGCTGGGTAAAAACTGCGCAAATTTCAAATTTGGCCCCCAAAAGCCCTTTTAAAATCTGCGTCGCATAATCAGGCGTCCCCATAAAAACGATTTTCATTATTTTGCCTTTTTGCGAAAAATCGTGCCGCCCGTTTGTTTGCCATTAAGCAAAAATTCCTTTGCCACGCTCAAATCAAATCCACTAGATAAAAACATCTCTTTGCCGTTTTCAAGCAAGAAATTTGCAGCTTTTAGCTTAGTTACGATGCCGCCCGTTCCCATTTTCGAACCTGCATTTTGCGGCACGGCAAGTTCATCTGGGCTTAAAAAATTTACTTCACTTCTAATTTTTGCGTCCTTACAAACGCTTGGATTTTTATCATAATATCCGTCAATATCGCTTAAAATCACGAGCAAATCAGCACCAAAATAGTTTGCCACACCCGCACTTAGCCTGTCGTTATCGCCAAAGACGATTTCTGCTATGCCTGTGGCGTCATTTTCATTTATAATAGGTAAAATTTTATTTTGCAAAAGTCCGTCGATTAGCCCTTTGGCGTAGTTTGTGCTTTTGCGTGAGTCAAAATCACTTGCAGTTAGTAAAATTTGAGCCGTCAAAATGCCAAATTTAGCCATTGATTTTTCGTAAATTTCCATCAAATATGGCTGTCCGATGGCTGCAAGCATTTGGCGATTTACCACAGAAGTTTTTTCGATATTGGATTTTATTCTTCCTGCATTTATCGCGCCAGAACTTACCAAAATAACTTCAAATTTACTCATTAATTGTGCCAAAAATTCGCACAAATTTGCGATTCTTGCCTGACTGATTTTGTTTTCATCGCTTAGGACATGAGAGCCCACTTTTATGACAACTCTTTTCATTTTTCGCCTTTTAAATTCTCTTTTAAAAGCTCGAAAAGAGCAAATTTTAGCTCTTTTATACCAAAATTTGTTACACTTGAAATCGGCATAACAAAATATGGTTTGCTTTTGTCAAATTCGTCTAAATTTTGCATTTTTTCAAAGCCAAATTCATTTAAAAATTCGCTTTGAATCTGCTCTAAATTCTCACACGCTTCGCATTTTGTAAGCGCAATAGCGAAATTTCGCTCGGCTAAAACAGGCGAAAATTTGGCAAGTTCGGCTTTTAGTGTGCTAAATTGTTCGCCTAGACTTCGGTAATTTATCGTATCAAGCATAAAAAGCAAGATTTTTGTTCTCTCAATATGCCTTAAAAACTGGATTCCAAGTCCCTTGCCTTCACTTGCACCGTCAATTATGCCCGGGATGTCCGCCATAACAAAACTTGAAAACTCATCGACATTTACAATGCCAAGCTTTGGCGTAATTGTGGTAAATTCATAGTTTGCGATTTCGGGTTTTGCATTTGATACGGTTGAGATGAGCGTAGATTTTCCGACATTTGGAAATCCCACAAGACCTACATCGGCGATGAGTTTTAGCTCCAAGCGAATATTTTTTTCTTCACCTGCGATACCCGGTTGCGCGTAATCTGGGCGTTGATTTACCGAATTTTTAAAGTGCGTGTTGCCAAGACCGCCTTTTCCGCCTTTTAGCAAAAGTTTTGTTTCGCCGTCATTTAGCAAATCAAAAATAAGCTCTTTTGTTTCATCATCATACACGGCAGTTCCGGGTGGCACGATAAGATACAATGCTTCGCCGCTTTTACCCGTTTTTTTGCGACCCTCTCCGGGTGCGCCGTTTTCAGCCTTAAATTTGGTTTTTCCTTTGTAAAATGAAAGCGTGTGCGTATTTTTATCGGCTTTTACATAAACATCGCCGCCTCTTCCGCCGTCTCCGCCATCTGGACCTCCTAAAATGACAAATTTTTCCCGTCTGAAACTAACGCAACCCGCGCCGCCTTTTCCCGAAGTTACACTAAATTTTACATTATCGACAAACATTTTGTTTGACCTTGAATTATTTTAAGAAGAAAGGTCGCCCAAATTCGGGCAACCACGAAGTTTTAAGCCGCAGGATAAACTGAGACTTTTTTTCTGTTTTTGTCTTTGCGTTCGAATTTAACAAAGCCGTCAATCAAAGCAAAAATCGTATGATCTACGCCCATACCGACATTATTGCCCGGATGCGTAGCAGTGCCTCTTTGGCGGATGATGATATTTCCCGCTCTAACAAACTCGCCGCCGAATTTTTTCACACCTAGTCGGCGTCCGATAGAATCACGGTTATTTTGGGTTGAACCTTGACCTTTTTTGTGTGCCATTTTTTACTCCTTAGGCGTTTATGCTTACGACTTTGACGCGAGTGTATTGGCGTCTGAAACCGCGTTTTACTTTTGAGTCTTTTCTTCTGCGTTTTTTGAAGATTACGACTTTTTTGTCTTTACCTTCATTTACCACTTCTAAGACAACTTTTGCACCCTTAACAAATGGTGCGCCTACCTTTAATTCGCCGTCGTTGATAGCCAAAACTTCGCTAACTTCGACTTTGCTTTTTGGCTCAGCAGCAAAATGATCTAGATTTAGGTAGTTACCTTCTTCTACTTTGTATTGCTTGCCGCCGTTTTTGATGATAGCATACATCAAGCTTTCCTTTAAATTTGGTAGTCCAAAAAGGCATTTTAAATTTACCAATTTAAAAATTTACGGAGCCGTTTTTGGTTGTAAAAGGTGGATTATACTGAAAAATTTATAAATTTAAGCTTATGTTTTGTGTATCGCAAGTTGAACCGATATTATCTAAATTCCCCATACTTGACGGATTAAAGCGTAAATTTGAGTAATTCCTACGCTCACTACCGACAAAGGTAGCTTCGCTTGAAATTACTCAAATTTACGCTTTACTACGCCTATTCTGTCTTGAATATTTTATATAAAAAGTAGATTTTCTAAATTAAACAATAAAAAAGCCTATCCGAAAAATTCGGATAGGCAAAAGGAGAATTTATCAAAATCAAAACTTATTAGTAGTCAAGTTCTGGTTTTGGTGTAGCATCTGTTCTAGCTGGCAATACTGGGTATTTTAGAGCTGCATCAGGTAGTTTTCCGCTTAGAGCGTTGAAGAAAGTAACGATTTTGTTTGCTTCATCATCGCTGATTTCGATACCAAGTTGAACGCTACCCATAGCTTTAACTGCATCTTTTAGTGACCAGATTGCGCCATTGTGGAAATATGGAGCTGTATCAACAATATTTCTTAGAACTGGTGCTTTAACCATACCGTTAGCATCGCCTTTGAAATCGCCAACATTAGCGAATTCGTATTTGCCTGCTACTTCGAACGGTTGCATTGTGCCACCTAGGTTGATTCCGTTATGGCAAGTTGCACAACCTTTATCGATAAATGTTTTTAGACCTTCTTTTTCTGTTGCGCTAAGAGCGTTTGCATCGCCGTTTAGGAAATCATCATATCTTGACGGAGTTACAAGAGTTCTTTCAAAAATTCCTACTGTTGTAGCAAATAAATCAAATGTAACTTTTGTATTTTCACCATAAGCTTCTTTGAATTCTTTAACATAGCCAGGAATTGAATTTAATAGTTGTTCTACACTCTCAGGAGTTGCAGCCATTTCAGGAGCTGCTGTTGCTGGACCTGCTGCTTGTTCAGCTAGGTGAGCTGCACGACCATCCCAGAATTGTGCTGAGTTAAATACTGAGTTTAGTGTTGTAGGTGCATTTATATGGTGTGGGTTTGGAGTCCATTTGTGACCTGTTGAAGCAGGAACACCGTCAGTTCCACCGATTGCCAAGTTGTGGCAGGTATTACAGCTAATGATGCCGCTTCTTGAAATTCTTGGGTCAAAATACAATTTTTTACCAAGTTCAACTCTTTTTTCAGTTGTTGGGAATTCTTTTGCATCTGGCGCAGAAGCTTCGGCAAGTTTAGCTATTTCAGCCGGGCTTTTTGGAAGTGCTACCAAACCGCTATCTTTGGCTAATTTTGCCAAATCATCAGCTGCAAACATAGTGCTTGCAACAACTACTGAACTAAGCAATAAAAATTTCATTTTCATTACGCTCTCCTTAAATAAATTGTAATCAAATTATAAATTTTACTAAATAAAATTTCGCTTAAAAATTTAAACAAATTGATAAATTTTATCTACAAAATTAAAATATTAAATGAGAAGAATTAACTCCTATTTTAGGCAAATTTATTTAAAAATAATTTTAAATTTGCTACCATAACGGAGTATTTTTTTGTGTAAGGAAAGTTTTATGAAAAAAGTATTGTTTTTAGTCTGCATTATGGCGTTTTTTGGCGGTTGCGGTTACTCAAACTGGAATATCAATAACCAACCTACAACTCAAAACGGTCAAAATACTCAAACTCCGGACATAGTCCAAGAACCGGTAAAACCCGAAGACACCATGCAAGATGGTCAAACTATCGGCGGAACACAAATCGAAATCGAACAACCGCAAGATAGAGAAAATATGTTTCATATAAATACGGTTGTATCGACTTGGGGACGCCCTGATAACGCATTTATCGACGATGATAATATTAAACATTACATCTGGAAAAACTGCAAAGATACAGGCGTTTATAGAGAGCAATGTGTCGGAGAAGATTGCAAACAAGTGCCTGTGCGAAACTGCTGCGATAGAGATCTTATAACAGATGATGAAGGTTATGTTATCAACCTAAAAGAAGCTGTCGCAAAATGCATATAAAAATTTAAATGTCTATGTGTGTAAAATCTACACACATAGATTTCTTTGTTTTATCCAAATTTCATCAAATTTACTTTTTGTCAAAATTTATACAAAAATTTAATAAATTATAAATAAATTCGCTATAATCACAAAGTTTATTTTTCAAAAAAAGGACAACAATGCAAAATTCACACAAAAGTTTTACCGGTCGTTGGGCTTTTATACTAGCTTGTGTAGGCTCGGCTGTGGGCATGGCAAATGTCTGGGGCTTCCCGTATAAGCTCGGCGCAAACGGCGGCGGGGCGTTTTTGTTGATCTACATATTTTTTATCGCCCTATTTTCGTATGTCGCACTCTCAGCCGAATACGCTATCGGCAGACGCGCAAAAACAGGAACACTAGGCTCTTATGAATATGCTTGGAATTCTCGCCGTCTTGGCATTGTCGGCAAAATTTTAGGTTGGCTTCCGCTAGCAGGATCAATGTGTATCGCTATCGGATACGCTGTCATCATCGCTTATGTGCTAAAAGCCCTTACTCAGGCGATTACCGGCTCGTTAATGAGCGTTGATACCAACACTTGGTTTGCTTCGTTTGCTTTTAGTGAGTATTCTGTAATCCCATACCACTTCATCGTAGTTGCAGGGACTTTGCTAACGCTGTTTTTTGGGGCAAAAAGTATCGAAAAAACAAACAAAATTATGATGCCGTTATTTTTTATTTTGTTTGCGATCTTAGCAGTGCGTGTGGCGACACTGGACGGTTCAGGAGCCGGATATAAATTTATGGCAAGTGCCGATTGGAGCAAACTTAGTGATTATAATGTTTGGATTACGGCTATGGGACAGGCGTTTTTCTCGCTCTCGATTACGGGTTCAGGAATGCTAGTTTATGGTGCGTATCTATCCAAAAAAGAAGATATAGTCGATTCTGCTAAGAAAACGGCGTTTTTTGATACCATTGCAGCTCTTGTAGCAGCGTTTGTGATGATCCCTGCGCTTTTTGCTTATAATATGGATCAAGCAGCTGGTCCGGGACTGCTTTTTGTAACCTTGCCAAAAATTTTGCAAGATATGGTTGGCGGTCAAATTTTTGCCATTATTTTATTTACGGCTGTTATTTTTGGCGGAATTTCATCTTTGCAAAATATGTTTGAAGCGGTGGCTGAATCTGTGCTTCATAAATTTCCAAATTTAAAAAGAAGCTGGGTTTTAATCGCTCTTTGCGTGATTTGCTTTGGATTTGGCGTAAATATGGAAACAATCGCACCGACAGCAGAAATCGCAGCTGCAAGCAGTGCATTTACCATAAATACCACAAACTGGGGACCTTGGATGGACTTAGTGTCGATTTATATTATCCCAATCGGTGCTGTTTTGGGTGCGATTTCATGGTTTTGGATACTCAAAAAAGATGAGTTGCTTGATGAAATCAATACAGGAAGCAAGAAAAAATACGGCAATGCGTGGTATTATATAGGTAGATTTGTTTATGTGCCGTTGGCGTTGGTTTTGTGCTTGATAGCACTAATAAATCATGTAGCGTTTTAATATATTTTAGGAAATTGAAATCAGCCTAGCTTTTTCGCAAGACTGGCAACGATAGACGAAGCAAGTCTTATCTTATGCCTGTCTTGCGAAAAATCGTCGGCATTTGTTATTCTAAGCCTTCCATTTTTTTGCAGAAAAAACGAAGCAATCGCCAGTGGTTAAATTTAGAATTTGGTTGTTTTTATTCTGCAAATTTGCAAATTCTAATTTAAAAAAATCCTGCTAAAAAGCAGGATTTATGAAATCATATTTGAGTTTTTAAGCACGACTAAATGAGTATTTTCGCCGTGTTTTAGCACTACGGCAAGTTTATTGGTATCTATTTTTTTGGTTAAAACGACTTTTATTTCATCGCCAAAATTTTCGCTATCGTCGCTTTCTTCTTCTAAAATTTTTGAAATTTTGCTTGATTTATTGTTATTTTCTTCAAATTTTTCTTGCGGTTTTTCAGAAATAAATTCAGGCTCGTCATCGTTTAAATTTGGTTCTTCTTTATACTCAAATTCGCTAAATTCGGCTTCTTTTTTCTCGAAATTTAAGTCATCAAAAATTTCAAATTTCTCATTTGATTTAAACGCAACACTTTCGTCTTTGACCTCATCAAATTTAGCCATAGTTGCGTTATTATCGATATTTTCAAATGCGTCCCAAGTATCATCAACGCTTTTTTTAGGTTTTTTTCGTGCGAATTTTTTTGTCAAAAAATAGACCAAAACAAGCAAAACCAAAACGCAAAGTATCATTATAAACGGCGTAAAATTCGTCTTTTCTTTTTCGCCATTTTCATTTTGAGTCAGCGAAATCGGCTTTTGGTTTGGATCGCTCACACGCAAAGTAAGCGAAAGTTTATCTTTTTGCACAGCTTCGATATTTAGTTTAGCGCCGTTTATAAAGATAACATGCGTGGCATTTGGGTGCGGAACGATTTCAAATTCGCTTAAAATTGGCGAATTTATAGAAATTGTAGATTTTTCTTCGCTTGTTACACCCTTTAAAACGATAACCAAATTCTCGCCTTCGCGCCTTGTAATATCAGGCTTATAAGCACTATCGAAAGACAAAACTATATCGATATTGTCTTGCTTATCGAAAAATTCATAATTCATAAGGCTAACGCCAAAGCTAAAACTCGCAAACGCTAAAACTGCAAAAATAATCTTTTTCATAAATTTACTCACTCTGCAAAAAGTTTGTCAATTTCGCCAATAAGCTCTTTGCCGTTAAATTTAGAACAAAGCTCGACTATGCTCGTGCCGATTATCGCGCCGTCTGCGTAAGATTTGGCAAGGCGAACATCTTCGTTTGTGCGAATTCCAAAACCAAGAGCTATCGGCAAATCGCTCATCTTATGCAGATCTCCGACCATATTTTTATTTCGCTCTAACGGGCTTTGCTTTGTGCCTGTAACGCCAAGAGCGCCGATAGCGTAGATAAAACCGGATGAGCGAGTTAGCAAGCGTGGCGCTCTGTGTTCGCTAGTAATGCTAATAAGCGGTATCAAAGCAATGCCATTTTTTTGGCAAAGATTAAAAATTTCTTCGTTTTCTTCGTAAGGCAAATCAGGTATGATTAAGCCTGAAATCCCCACTTCCTTGCTTTTTGCGACAAATTTTTCAACGCCGTAAGCAAAGATTAGATTATAATAAACCAAAAAAACAAGTGCTTTATCTGTTTTTACAGCACCCAAAATATCAAACACCGTATCGGTCGTAACACCGCTATGCACGGCTTTAAAACTAGCTTCTGATATAGTTTTGCCGTCAGCTATCGGGTCAGAATATGGAATTCCGACTTCCAAAATATCAAGTTTGCTATCATTTAAATTTGAAATCAGCTCTTTTGTATGCTCTACACTTGGGAAACCTGCGACTATGTAGCCGATGTTTGCCTTTTTATTATCAAATGCTTTTTTTATCTTATCCATAAATCGTTCCTTTTTTGTAGTTCATAACGGTGTTCATATCTTTATCGCCCCTACCGCTTACATTTACTACGATTGTTTTTCGCTCATTTAGGCTAGGACATAGTTTTTCCAAATACGCCAAAGCGTGAGAGCTCTCAATTGCTGGTATTATCCCTTCTAGGCGAGATAAAAGTTTTAACGCATTTACGCACTCATCGTCCGTTACGGCAGCATACTGCGCTCTTTTAATATCAAGCAAATGAGCGTGTTCCGGACCAACGCCCGGATAATCAAGCCCTGCTGAAATACTATGAACCGGATCTATCCGTCCGTAAATATCTTGCAAAACGATAGTTTTCATGCCGTGAATTATGCCGGGGCTTCCTTTTGTCATGGTCGCAGCGTGATACGGTGTATCTATGCCAAGTCCTGCTGCTTCAACGCCGATCAAATTTACGCTTTCATCGTCTAAAAATCCGCTAAAAATGCCGATTGCGTTACTGCCGCCACCCACACAGGCGATGACGAAATCAGCCTTAACGCCTTTTTCTTTGAGTTGTGCTTTGGCTTCTGTGCCGATTACGCTTTGGAAATCTTTTACCATTTTTGGATACGGGTGCGGACCGACAGCAGAACCGATGACATAAAATACCTCTTCAATCTCATTTACCCACGCTTGGATTGCCGCTGTTGTGGCTTCTTTTAGCGTTTTTAAGCCGTCACTAATGGTAACTAAATTTGCACCCAAAAGTCGCATACGAAAGGCATTTAGCTGTTGTCTAGCGGCGTCGCATTCGCCCATATAAATGCTACATTCTAACCCCAAAAGTGCCGCCGCTGTGGCAGTGGCTACGCCGTGCTGACCTGCTCCCGTTTCGGCAATGACCTTCTTTTTACCCATTTTTTTTGCTAGTAGCGCCTGAGCTAGGGCATTGTTGATTTTATGTGCACCGGTGTGATTTAAATCTTCGCGTTTTAAGTAAATGTCGTGTCCGTAGTGTTCGCTTAGGCGTTTTGCGTAGTAAAGTGGGCTCGGGCGACCTGCGTATTCACGCAAAAGATAGTCAAGCTCATCTCTAAATTCTTTTGTCATCGCAATGGTGTTGTAAGCTTCTTCAAGCTCTTCGAGTGCAAACATCGCAGTTTCAGGGACAAACTGACCGCCAAATTTGCCAAAATATGCTTTTGTATTCATTTTTTGCCTTAAAATAAAAATTTGCCGATTATATCTAAAATAGCGTTAAAAGTTGCTTTGAAATTTACACCTTGTTTCGTGTGATAGCGAAATTTACAAATTTACAAACTTTGTGAATTTAAACTTTTTTGCTTTGTAAAATGCTGTTTATAAAAATTCACAAATTTTTACTTGAATTTATGAATTTAAGTTTTTAAAATCTGCTTCTGCCTTGTCTAGTTCTGCTTTCGCAATACTTTCTCTACTCATTTGAGCTCCTTTAATTAAAATGTTTATCAAAAATTTGATAGCTAAATAATCCAATAATCTTTTGGTAATTTATCAATATCTATATTTTTTTGTAAAAAATATTGTTTTACTTCTTTGTAAATTTCATTGCTATATAAATAAATCATAAAATATCTCTCAGACATTGTGGCAATAGTTATGTTAGCCGTAGCAACCCTAATGAAAGGAAATATTTTAAAGCCTTTTAAGCTTACATTTATAAAGAAATAAAAAAATAATTTAAATAAAAAAATTGAAAAATAAAAAATCGCCATAATTAGAATAAATTTTCCCTTACTTAAAATTATAATTCCCAATAAAAATATTAACTCTGAAATTTTTATAATTAAATATTCTCTATGTGTGCCAGTAGCCATACAAAATGATTTAACTAATTTGTCTCGCACAATCTCGCATTGTCTTTTCAATTTTCCGTCATCGTAAAATTCGATATATTTATTTGTAAATTTGATTTTATGATTTTTAAATTTGAATTTGTGGATAATATAAACAATCACGATATAGGCTACTACTGCAATAGACAAAAATTCTAAACCGTTTGCATACCAATCTTTATAAAACAAATTCATTATAAAATAAAAAAGTATAGCACTTAAACATAATGATGATATAAATAGTGTTAAAGCAAAAAACTTCTCATAGCTTTTTATAATGAGTGGATTTTCATCATAATCCCTAAAATTTGGGTCGTTTTGTTTTTTGTTTTCTAGCCATTGTTGATATTTAGCTTCTTTTGTTTGTGCCTTTTGAATTTTCATTTCAGCATTTTTAGCCATTTGTTCTGCTTTTTCTCGCATTATTTTTTCGTTATTCAAATTCAATCCTTTTAAATTTTCCGTCATTGCGAGACCACGAAGTGGTCGTGGCAATCCAGTCAAACAGCGAAAGCTGTTTTTAAAATCAAACATTGTTTAATTCTCTGGATTGACTTCGCTGTCGCTCGTCCAAACCTGCTTCGTGCTACGCACTCGCATCGCTACGCTTGTTTTGCTTCGAGTCTTTCGGCTCTCGCAATGACAAATCAAACAAATTGACAAATTTAAATCTAGTTTGTTAAACTTAAATTTGAAAATAATCACAATCTAAGCAACGGCGATTATTTTTAAAATTTCGTTTATTTTTTTCGGATTTTTTATGCCGTTTTCGTTTTCTACTTTGCTATTTATGTCAAGGCAAAAAGCCCCTAAATTTAAGGCTTCTTTCGCGTTTTCTGCGCCGATACCGCCTGCTAGGATAAATGGAATTTGCAAATTTTTTAGCATTTCCCACTCGAAACTCTCGCCGTTTCCGCCCATTTTTTCGCCTTTGTAATCAAACAAAATTTTATCATAATTTAGATTTTTTAGGCTTGGAATTTCATCTTTCACGCGCACGACCTGCCACGCTTCTACGCCGATGTTTGCTAGATTTTGCTTTAAATTTGGCGAAATTTCTTTATAAATTTGAGCGACATTTAAATTTGCAAATTTGCAAATCTCTAAAATTTCATCATCGCCCGTATCGGTAAAAACGCCGACACTTTTTCGCCCGTTTTCACGCACCAAATTTGAAATTTCTTTTGCGATTTGGGGGCTAACTTTTCTTGGACTTTTGGCAAAAATTAAACCTAAAAAATCCACTCTAACGCCATTAAATTCGCACTCTAAAACGCTTTTTGCTTCGGCTAAATTTTTAATCCCGCAAATTTTGATTTTTGGTTTTATAGCGCCCATTTTTATGCCTTTTTAACGATATAAAGATACTCGGTTACATGCAAATTTCGGTTTCGCAAGTTTCTAGAAGCACGATACGCAGGGTATTTTATCTGGATTTTTCCCACTTTACCGATGAGAGCGAGATTTTTTAAAAACTCATCTTCGCTGATGAAGCCTTCTGAGTTGAACGAGATTATCAAATATTTCGCCCTAAATTCAGCCAAAAGCGTGAAAAATTCATCTGCGGCACGAGATTTTTTGTTGTAATTCGAGCGGTTCCAGCCGTTTGGAATACCGCTTACTTCGCTTAAATCCCCTAAATTTGGTGCTTTAAAATCAGCGATTAAATTTAACATAAAATAATTCGAGCCGTAAGGGTGCTGGTTATACGGCGGGTCAAAATACGCTATATCCACGCTTGGAGCAAGTTTGCTAAACTCGTAAGCATCGCTTTGGAAAACCTGAAAATCGCTTGTGAAATTTGAAAAAACCGGAAACGGCAAACTTATCTCGCCCAAAATGCGAGATAGCGCGTTTTCACCACTTCCGCCGAATTTCCCCACGCCGTTTTTGTCCTTGTAAAAGCCCTTAAAAACGCCGCCTGTGTTTGAGTGGATAGAAGCTTCGCTTAAAAGCGGAGCGATGAAGTATTTTTGAAACTCACTTGGAATTTGGCTGATTGCAGTACGTAGTCCCCCCAAAATAAGGGCGTTTTGGCGTGAGTAAAAAACCCTTTCGCCTTTTTTGATTTTTTCATCGTCTTTTGGGGCGTAAAGTTCGCTGATAAAGCTCTCGCAAGGCTTAAAATTCGCTAAAATTTCGGCATGAAATTTAGCTAAATTTGCTTTCAACTGTGGCGTTAAATTCTCCAAATAGCACGAATTTATGATGAAAGAATACTTTTCTAAATCATTTGCCAAAACCAAATTTGAGTGTGCTTTGGCAAACCTTGCTACCACGCCACTGCCACTAAAAACATCGGCAAAAGCGATTTTTTCAGCCCCCAAATTTGCTTTAATGTCCGTTATAACGCCATTTATCGCCCCAAGAAGCGAACGCTTATTTCCTAAATAACTAATTAACTGTTCGCTTAGATATTTTTCGTTTTCTTTTTGCATTAATTACCCAAAATTCTTAATATAATTTTGATAAAATTCCCACACCTTGCCACTATCAATGGCATTTTCGATTATCTCTTTGGCTTCGGTTGGGCTTTTTGCAAAGTCAGCCGCATACAAAGCAAACATCGCATTTAGCACGACAATGTCGCGTTTAGGTCCTTTTAACTCGCCTTTAATCGTGCTTTTAAAAATTTCAGCATTAAATTTGCTATCTCCGCCTTCGATGTCGGTGTGAAAGGCGCGGTTAAAGCCAAATTGCTCAGGCGTGATTTTATACTCGATGATTTTCTCGCCCCGCACTTCATGCACGAGCGTCTCGTCGCACAGCGTGATCTCGTCCATGCCGTCCATGCCATGCACGACTAGGGCGCGCTTTCGACCTAGTTTTTGCAAAGTTTGCGCTATAAGCTCATTGACTTCTTCGTGGTAGTTGCCTACGACTTGGTTCGAAAGGGTCAAATTTGGATTTAGCAAAGGTCCTAAAATATTAAAGAAAGTGCCGATTTTAAGGCGAGTTCGCGCTTCTTTGACTTCGGCTGTAACCTTGTGAAAAAACGGCGCATGAAAAAATGCCAAATTTGTCTTATCCATAAGCGCTCTAAGTTCGCCCAAATCGCTATTTAACGGCACTCCCAAAGCTTCAAAGATATTGCTCGATCCACTCTTGCTTGATACTGCGCTGTTGCCGTGTTTGCCGATCCTGACGCCAAGAGAAGCGAGTATAAACGCGCAGGTTGTGGAGATATTTATTGTTTTTAGCGCGTCTCCGCCGGTGCCTACGATGTCTAGCATAGGCTTATCATCGCTGTAAGTTTTGGAGTATTTCAAAACGCTTCGCACAAGCGCACTTAGGCTATCTGGGTAGAGCGATTTTTCGCTAATTAGCACAAGCAAACCAGCTAGTTGGACAATGTCATAGTCTTTTGCCATAACGGCACTAAAAATCTCTTCATAATCGCCGCCTTCGAGCGGGAAGCCCTTTTGTAGCTTTATCATAAACGGGGCGAAATTGCTCACTTTTTTCTCCTTGATTTGGGGTTTGTTTAAATTTACAAAATTTTCAATGATTTTTTTGCCATACTGCGTGAAATAGCTCTCAGGGTGAAACTGAATGCCGTAAATTTCGCGTTCTTTGTGCTTCATCGCCATTATGACGCCGTCTTCGCTCACGGCTGAAATCTCTAAGCACGGTGGCAATTCATCTACATAAAGCGAGTGATAACGCATAACTTCAAATTTGCTAGGCAAGCCTGCCAAAACGGCATTTTCGCCTGTTACGCGAATTTCGCTAGTTTTGCCGTGTTTTGGCACTTCTAGCGTTTTTATTTTCGCGCCAAAGCTTAATCCTATGGCTTGGTGTCCCAAACACACGCCTAAAATAGGTATGCCTAAATTTGCCTTTAAAATTTCTAGGCAAATTCCACTATCTTTTGGGTGCTTTGGACCCGGGCTTAAAATAATCTTGCTTGGCGATAAAAATTTAATCGCTTCAAGCGTGATTTCGTCATTTCGTTTGCAAACTATCTCTTCACCTGTGGTCTCTAACACATATTGATATATGTTAAATACGAAACTATCGTAGTTATCAATCATTAAAATCATTGCATTTCCTTGCAAGTTTTTTCAAAAATTTTTAGGCAAGATTTGCGTTTGTTGCAAATTTCGGCGTATTCGTTTTCAAACACGCTATCAAAAACTTGCCCGTATCCTGCCCCCACGAAAACATCGCTAAATTCGGGGTTTGCTTTGTCTTTTACAAAAATCGCAGAACGGATTAAAATCGCCATTTGCAAATCGCCGTTAAAATGCCAAAAGCCAATCCCGCCGCCGTAAATTCCCCTAGCGTGGCTTTCTAATTCGTTTATAATTTGCATAGCGCGAATTTTTGGGCTTCCGCTAAGTGTTCCGGCAGGAAAAACCACACCCAAAACATCAAAATTATCCTTGCTTTCATCTTTTATGCCACGCACATCGCTAACTATATGCATAACGCTTTCAAAAAACTGCACATGGGCTAAATTTCGCACTTTCACGCTTCCTTTTTTGGCAAATTTGCCAATGTCGTTTCGCGCCAAATCAACTAGCATTTTGTGTTCGCTCATCTCTTTTTCATCGCTCAAAAGATCGTTTTTTAGGGCTTCATCTTCGTTTGCATCCTTGCCACGAGGTCTTGTTCCAGCTATGGGAGCGACAAAAATTTCGTTATTTCTGATTTGAAGCACGAGTTCAGGGGAGCTTCCAGCCACCACGCCGTAAGGTGTCGGGAAAAAATACATATAGTGGCTTGGATTTTGGCGTTTTAAAATTTCATAAAACTCCAAAGGGTCTAAATTTGAGTAAATTTGCAGTGTTTGAGACGGCACGACCTGAAAAATATCGCCGCTTTTGATATATTCTTTTGCTTTTTTAAAAATACGCTCGGCGTCGCTTTTTTCGGCGTTTAAATCGGTTTTGATTTTATAAAATTTTTCGCCTCCAAATTTCGGCGCAGTATCGCTGGAATTTTCCAAATTTTCAAAATATTTTCCTTCGCCATAAAAGCTGTAAATTTTGCTTTGTTTGTCGTAGTGCAGATACGCCCTTGCGTTTGCGTAAAAATATGTCGGAAAATCATAAAGGCGTGGCTTAATATCTCCCAAGCGTTCAAATTTATAAACTGCTTCGTAGCTTAGCACTCCAAAAAGCCCTGCAAATTCGCAAATTTGCGTGGTGTTTTGCAAAGCAAATTTGAGTTTATCAAGGTCATCGCCTTGTAAATATTCGCAGTCAATACCGATGATGATCTGCCCGCCGTCTTCGGCGAGATAGGAGTTTGGAAACCTAGATAAAATATTTTTGAAATAAAAAATGGGATCTTTTAAAAACATGGTGCCTTCTTTAAAATTTAAAGAAAAAATTATATAAAAAATGCACTTTGAAAAAGTTAAAAAATTTAGTGTTGAAAATTTAGCTTTTTTTTAATAAAATTTGTTTTTTAAGGGGCTAAAATGAGCGAATTTGTTTTATATATTTTGCCGTTTTTTGGCATTTTGGTCGGTTTTATTTCAGGTTTTTTTGGCATAGGCGGCGGCCTGATTGTGGTGCCTGTAATGCTTGCTTTTGGATACGATATAAAAACAGCTGTTGGAATTTCCATCATGCAAATGCTTTTTAGCGCCATTTTTGGCTCTTATATCAACTACAAAAGCGGAAAACTTCGCCTTGATAATGGCATTTTTGTGGGTGTCGGGGGACTTTGCGGAGCTTCCTTGTCTGGCTTTATCGTCAAATACACGCCTGAAATCGTCCTTGAAATCGGGCTTTTGGCTACAATTTTTATCGCACTTTTTAAACTTTTTAAGACAAATGTCGCAGCAGAGCCAAAAAGCGTTTCAAATTTCTTGCTTTTTGTAATCGGCTTTTGTATCGGTGCCGTTGCCATTAGTATGGGCGTTGGCGGAGCTATTTTCTTAACTCCGATTTTGGTTGGTTTCCTTGGCGTGGATATTAAAAAAGCCGTATCCATGAGCCTATTTTTCGTTATTTTTAGCTCATTTAGCGGATTTTTAAGTATGGCATATAACGGAAATATTCACTACTTAGAAGGCGCTTTGCTAGGGCTTGGTGGGCTAGTTGGGGTTTATTTTGGCACAAAAAGTTCGCATAAAATCAGCAAAGAAGAGCAGAAAAAGTGGTTTTTAGTGTTGTATGTAGTGATGATTTTACTTACCCTAAAAAAGATTTTTGCGATTGATTTGGGACTATTTTAATTCCCCATACTTGAACGGATTAAAGCCCAAATTTGAGCAATTCCTACGCTTATTACCACACAAAGGTAACTTCGCTTGAAATTACTCAAATTTGGGCTTTACTACGCCTACTCTGTCTTGAATATTTTGTCATAGAATTGAAGTTGCTTTTAATTCTAAATTTGATCGTGTTATGCCGACGATTTTTTGAGTTGTGAAGCAAATTTCGACTGAGATAAGGCTGTTTGCCTATCGAAGGAGAAATTTGCAAACTCTCAAAAAAGCTAGGCTGAATTCAATGGATAAAATTTAAAAAAACTCGGTGGTAAAACCACCGAGTTTTTAGTGCTACAAGCGAGACTCGTAGCGTCGAAGCGTATATAATCTTTTAAGCATTTTCTTTCTAGCTGAAATTTTTTGTTTTTTGCGAATTTCAGTCATCGGCTCAAAAAATCTTCTAGCGCGAACTTCCGTAACCACAAGGTTGCGGTCAGTTTGCTTTTTGAAGCGTCTATAAGCTTCGTCAAATGATTCGTTTGGATGCACCTTAACGCCAGGCATATCCTCACCACCTTTCAAAAAAAATTGGCTTTTATTTTATCAAAATTCTCTTGAATTTGAGTTTAATCTATGCAAATCTTCTAAACTTTCATCGATTTGTGGCTTTAAAATTTTTGGTTCTTTTCGCATTAATTTATAAATATAAGCCGATTTTCGAATATCCGTGATGAGATAAACTGCATAAGCTTCAAGACCAACGGCGACTAGTTGCACTAGCGTTGCAAGTGCCGGAGATAACTTATCGATTAAACCGCCTACGATAAAAAGCGCAAAAACATAGATAAAGAGTTTAATGCCCGTAATATCGGCAAATTCTTGGTAGTATCTAAATGAAAAAACAAGCGAAACCATTGCCAAAGCAAGTGCTACCAATGCCAAAAGAATAACCGAAAAATTTATCCCACTTACTAGGCTTTTCATCGACATATCGCTCACAAGCGTTAGCAAAATCACGCCGATAACAAGAGCGATAACGCTTATCAAAAAATTAAACAACAATCTATCGCTTGAAGCGATTTGTTTGGTTTGAATAACGGCTAAAATTTTTACGATAAATCCTATCAAAATTAATAATCCACCGGCTGGTCCAAAAATCACGGAAATCAAAGCTCCTGCCGCTATAAGCCCAAACGCTATATAAAATTTCTTTTTCAAATCAGCGTATGGAACTTCGGCTGGTCTTTGCGGTTCGGTAGAAAATACTTCATCAAAATTCATAACATAACCTTTCAAAAATTAAATTTTCTAAAACAAAAAATCACAAAATTGTAACAAAATTTAACGAAAATCAACTTTAAATTTGAAAATTTTAGACTAAAATAAGTTCAAATTCGACCGGTTTTTGCAGTTTTTTTATACTTTCTTGCACCATCAACGAGCCGTTTGTGCCGTGAATTTTAAGTGCGTGGTTGCTAAATTCAAATTTAAGTTTTTCAAATGCCAAATTATCCAAAATTTTGGCAACTTCAAGCATAAAACTAAGCCAAATAACAACGCTTTTGTGTGGCAGTAAATTTTTAAATTTCGCAAATTCATCATCGAATTCATTTTTGCCGTGCAATTTTATAACACAGGCTATCAAAACCTTTTGCTCGTGCGAAAAGCCGTAGTTTAGGGCATTTAGCACAAAATACGCCGAATTATTATGCATAGCATAAAATCCAAGTTTCTCGCCCAAAGTACAGAGCTTTGCCGAATTTATTAAAATAGACAGATATTTTTCATCAAGCCCGTGCCAAAATGATAATTTATCAAAAATTTCCTTTGCAAATTTGGCCAAATTTGAGCGATTTTTCACGCTAAATCTATCTTGCAAACTTTTTAGACTTACATTAAAATTTTCCGGTAATCTTGCGTTTTTACCTAAAATCGAAGTCAAAAACACGCCCTCTCGCACACCTACGCCGCTTGTAATGACGCTTTTTGCTTCTATTTTTTCGGCAACTTTTTTGAAAATAAAAGCACCTTCTCTAATCGTATCAAATCGCTCTTTTTTTATGCCAAATTTACCTAAATTGCTCTGTTTTGCATTTATGATTTTGCTTATAAATTCTTCGTAATCTTTCAATTCATACGAAAAGTTATGCACGATTTTAAGCGGATATTTTTGCAAACTCATAATCGAATTTGAAATCGCACGCAAACTCCCGCCAATGGCGATTAGATTATCGCTTTTAAAACTATTTGGAATTTGATTTAACGCTTCATCAACGAATTCTTTGGCTTTTTTTATATTGTCTTTATCAAAAAACAGCTCTTTTAAACGCACGGTGCCAAGATTTAGCGAGATTTTTTCGACCACTTTTTTATTTTGGATTCTAGCTAGTTCAGTCGAGCCGCCGCCTATATCAACGCAAAGTCCGCTTTTAAAATCGCTTAGTAAATTCAGCGCCGCAATCCCGCCAAGATGAGCTTCCGTGTCGCCGTCAATCCGTCTAATATTAAATCCGTGAGTTTTTTTAACTAAATTTATAAATTCATTTGAATTTGGAGCGTCTCTTAAAGCCGAAGTTCCCACGCAAAGAACTCTATTTGCGCCGTAAGATTTGATGATTTTTTTAAATTCGCCAAAAGCATTTAGGCACTTTTGCATAGCGTTATTTTGGATAAATCCACCATTTTCGTAAGCGCCCTCGCCTAGTCTTACCTTGATTTTATGTTCTGCTACGATAAAAAAGCCGTATCTGCTTGTGCGTTCAAAAACTGCTAAACGCATTGAATTTGAACCAAGATCGATAACGGCAACTCTTTTTGGCATTACATATCCGAAATGTGGTTATATTTGAATTTTAGCTCTTCAAGGGTTTCGATATTATCAGGGTCTGCAACTATGCACTCGACAGGGCAAACCACGATACAGGCAGGTTCAGAATAATCATTTACACACTCGCAACAACGATCAGGATCAATCATATAAATCGGATCGTCTTCGAAAATCGCTCCGTCAGGACACTCTTCACGACAAGCGTCGCAACAGATACAATCTTTGGTTATCATTAAAGCCATTAAAATACCTTTGTATAAAAAATAATCGCATTTATACTATATAAAAACTTTGAAAACTTTTAAATTTGCGATATTTTAATGATTTTTTTCAATTTTTATATACTTTTTTTTATATGATGAATAAAAAATCATAGAAATTTTTATTTAAAGAGCTTTAAATTTATATCGGAAGTATAAAAGTCGAAATAACGCCTTTTTTATCATCGGTTCTATTTTGCAAGGAAATCTTAGCGCCCATTGCACTTGCGGCATTTTTAGCTAAAAATAGCCCCAGCCCTGCTCCGCTTTTATTTCCAAAGCGTTTAAACGGCGCAAAATAATCTATTTTTTCATCTATCTCTTCGCCTTGGTTTAGAACCTCAACTACTAAATTTTGCTCAATTATTTTGCTTCGTATCTCTATAACTGAATTTGGCTCGGCAAATTTAATGGCATTTTGAACAAAATTTTGGATAACATGCAAAAATAAATTTGGCTGAATCAATACAAAAAGCTCTTTTGGCGATAAATTTATCGAAATGTCTTTATTATCGGTTCTGGCTAGAATTTTAAAATTCAAACAAAGCTCGTTTATATAATTTATTATATCGATATTTTCAGGCTCTTCAAACTGAGCTCCTTCTTGGCGACCGATTTGTAGGATAGAGCTTATCATTTTATTCATACTATCGATTTCTGCATTATTTAAACGCAAAGCTTCGATATATCTGTCGCTTTCTCGCTCTTTTATGAGTGTTACTTCATTTTTTGTTTTCATCACAGCCAAAGGAGTTTTTAGCTCGTGCGCAACTCCGATAAATAGCTCTTTTTGATACAGCATAAATGTTTGAATTCGTTCAATCAAACGATTTATGCTATTTGAAAGCGGCTTAAATTCATCAGGAATTTCTCTCTCGCCGATTGGGCGAAGAAAATTTTCATTTAGCTTTGAAAGTCGGTGACTTATCATCTTTATCGGCATTAAAAGCATTCTTGATAAAAACATTGCATAAAAAATTATCAAAAATATCATCGTGGCATTTACAATTATAATATCGATTAAAATTTGCTTGACAATCTCATTATAAATGGTCGTATCTTTTTTGATACTAATAAATTTGCCGCTTCTATAAGGATAATGAAGCGTTAAAAAAGTCTTTGCGTTTTCTTCACTTTGGCGAAATTTCGGTTTGCTTAGACTTTCGCCGTTTTCTATTTTTATATAAGAATCGCGCATAAAATTTGCATAATACACGGATAAATTTTGAGTTGTCAAATTATCTGTTTTTGCGATAGTTTCGGCTACACGCACCATGCTTTGAACCGAACTTTCAAAAATAGTAATTTTAATGTAGTGGTAAAGCATACCCGAAAAAATAAGAATTAGCATCGCCGAAGCAGATGCTAATTGGATTACAAATCTAGTCCTTAGGCTTTTTTGGGAAAGCAAAATCTATATCCGCGTCGTCTAACTGTTTCGATTGTAGAAATATTCAGCGGTTTATCCATTTTTTGGCGAATTTGATTGATTGCAACCTCGATTACATTCGGAGTTACAAGTTCTGGTTCTTCCCAAATAGCATCAAGCAGTTGTTCTTTGCTAACGATTTGATCTGAGTGTCTAGCTAAATGAGTTAGCACTTCAAAAGGCTTACCTTTTAGCTCGATTTCTTGATTTTTATAAGTGATTTTTTCTTCATCTGGGTCGATAGTAAGATCGTCGATTTTGATAACATTTGTTCCGCCAAAGCGAAGTCTAGCTTCAAGTCTTGCAACTAAAATGTCAAAATCAAAAGGTTTTTTGATATAGTCATCGGCTCCTGCTTTTAGTGCTTTGATTTCGCTTTCTTTGTCATCTTTTGCAGAAATAACCACAACCGAAGTTCTAGGAGATTTTTGTTTGATTAAATTTATAAGCTCCAACCCACTTCCATCAGGCAACATCCAATCAGTCAAAACCAAATCATAATTTCTTATGCCGATATAATACTCAGCGTCTTTAAAGCTCTCTGAATTATCGGTTTGATAACCAAATTCGCCAAGTCCTTCGGCGATTGTTTTATTTAGCGTAACTTCGTCTTCAACTATCAAAATTCGCATTTATTTTTCCTTAAAGTAAAATTTTGCGTGAATTGTAGCATAATTTAAGCTTAAATTCAAGGAAATTTAAAAAAAATTTAATAAATCGTTTCTAACTCAACGCCAACGACGGCATTTGGGAGTATTTTAGGCTTTAAAATTTTCATATAAAAATATTTTAGAGTTGGAAATTTTTCTTTAAATTTGACTTTGCAAAAATTTAAAGCATCTTCAATCAACTCAAATTTTTGCTCTTTGAAAATTTTTTCAAGTTCGGCGCAGATTTTAGCATAATCAATAAATTCATCGGCTTCAAATTTAGCGCAAATTCGCACAAGTTGTGGCAAATTTCGCTCAAAATCCAAAATTCCGATAATACACTCAAACTCCAAATTTTCAATCAAAATTCTCATATAACTCTCTTCTCTTCGCCTTTGATTAAACGCACGATATTTGGAATATGCTTATAAATAATGATAAAGATTATTATAAAAACAGGCGCGTGAGTGTTGATATGTGGCATTTGTGGGTGAATTATATACATCGCAATCACAAGTGCGATTATAGCGATAAATGAAGCCACGCTTGAAATTTTAATCGTCTTTCCGCTTATAAACCATGCGATAACGGCAATTAGCAATTCAAGCGGTATAAAAATCGCCAAAACTCCTGCCGCAGTTGCCACGCCTTTTCCGCCCTCAAAGCCCAAATACGGCGAAAAACAATGCCCCAAAACGGCAAAAACAGCCATCGCCCAAAGCACATTTGGATCAAATCCTAAAAATTTAGCTATCAAAATCGGCACGACGCCTTTTAAAACATCGCAAACTATCGTTAAAATCGCAAGTTTTTTCGCCTTTTTTGGATTTTGTTCTTTTAAGACCCTTAAAACATTTGTAGCGCCGATACTACCGCTTCCGCTTTCTTTGATATTTACACCTGCAAGGTATTTGCCTATCAAAAGTCCGCTTGGAATCGCCCCTATAAGATAAGCCGTCAAATAGCACCAAACATTATGGCTTAAAAAAATGTTTTTTAATATCGTAAATAGCGTAATTTCCATTTTTTCCCTTTAAATTTAAAAGCGAGATTATATCCCAAATTCGCTTAACCTTTCCATACCAAAACGATTTTTTCGTTAAAAATATCTGTTTTTTTAGGCGCGATCTCTTTTTCGTCGATTTTCACACTTTTGACATCATATTGTTCTTTTAAATTTGCGATTTCATCTTCGCATTTTTGCGTCATTTCATCAAGTTCATTTAGCAAAATTTGCAAATTTTCTTCTGCATTTTTGACCTGATTTCGCTCAGTTAGAACCCTACCTGCACTTTTTGCAGCGGTTACTGTTTTACCGATTTTTGTGGCTGCGCTACTGCGAGAGCCAAAAAGTCCGCCAAGCACAGCCGAACCGATACTCATAAGCGTATCGATGCCCTTGCTCGTAACATCGCTTTTTTCTTTGGCTACTCTTTCTTCTGCTCTGCGAATTTGCGTTTCAAGTCTGCCTTTTTGCGTGTTAAAGCGTTCTAAAATTTTCTCACTTTGCTCTTCTAAAATCTCATTTGTTTTATCACTCAAACGCACGAAAAATTCTTCCTTACTTTCGCCGAAATTTGAAGTTATGCCAAATGCACAATACCCAGTCATCTTTTCATTTCTATAAATAAATTCTTTCAAATCTCGCTCATAGTTTTTGAAATTTTTAGCCCCTGCTATAAAGCTTGGCAACTCGCTAAATTTAAGTCCGTCTTTTGGCTTGTCGCTTAAATTTCGCAAAATCTCACTACTTGCGTCGTCCCAATTAATCTCTTTTGCATTATACAAATCAAACAAAAGCCCGATTTCTTTGGTAAATTCGCCGTTTTTATCTGCAAATTTTACGCTTGCAGTAGCATAAAGATATGGGCTTACTTCATCACCGCCACTTAAATCATAAAATTCAGGAATTTCTGAGTTTATCACAGGTTTTACAGAGTTTGAACTTGCGTGAGTTTTTGGCGAATTTTGCTCCAAATTTGACTTTTTATCTTTCATCAAAAGCGAAATTTGATCATTACTAAGCGGTCCTTTTAGATAACTAAGCGCAAATCTCGTTCCTATCACACTTAGCTTGTCTTCGTTGATATTTTTAACCAAAAATTTTCGTTTGCCTAAATTTGATATAAGCTCATTTATTTCAGCCTTGTCTAAATTTGCATCAACGCCAGTTAGTCCTGAAATCACTCGCTCTTTATCTTGCGCTGTTTGAAGGCGTCCGATAAACCATGTGCCGATGTTTGAAAGACCTTTATAGTCCAAATCCACAGGGTTTTGCGTAGATAAAACGCAGCCCAAACCAAAAGCACGAGCCTGTTTAAGAAGTGTGAGCATCGGGTTTTTTGACGGCGGATTGCCTGTCGGCGGGAAAAAGCCGTAAATCTCGTCCATATACAAAATCGCCCTTAGTGAGCTAGTCCCCGTGGTCGTTCGCATCCAGTTTATTATCTCATTTAGCAAAAGTGTTACAAAAAACATTCTCTCGCTATCATTTAAATGCGAAATCGTAAAGACATTGCATTTTGCCTTGCCGTCCTTGTCAAAAAGCATTTTGCCGATTTGCAATTTTTCGCCTTGTAGCCACTGCGAAAATGACGCACTTGCGATTAGTGCGTTTATTTTCATAGCTAAATTCATGCGTTTATCGCTTGGGAAAAACGAATTTACATCAAAAACGCCGATTTTTTCAAACGGCGGATTTGCGATTTGCGTTATGAGCTCAGCGATACTTACGCCTTTTGAGTTTTTAAAATTTGTCAAAAAAATTGTTTGGATTAGCAAACTCTCAGGCGAGTTCATATCATCAGTTTTTAGCCCTACAAGCGACATAACGGCACTTGTGATTGATAAAATATAATTATTTAGGGCTTCATCATCTAAATCCCGTGGTGCTTCAAAATCGCTAAGCAAACTCACACCAAGCCCTGCGCTACTTTTTGGCGTGTAAATTCGCACTTCGGCACTTTCTTTAAAAAGTTTTACACGATCCAAATCTTGGTAAGAATTTTCAATTCCTTCACGCCACGAATTTGCAGTCGCACCAGCAAATTCGCTCACGCTTTGACCTTTGTTTGCTGCTTCATCTGGGTCAATGAAGGGCTCAAAATCGCTTGGTTGCATATTTGGAAAACTTAGAGCCAAATTTGTCAAATCGCCCTTTGGGTCGATGATGATTGAAGGGATATTGTCGATACAAGCTTCTTCTAAAAGCGTTACGCCAAGACCTGTTTTACCGCTTCCTGTCATTCCTATGATAAGTGCGTGGGTTGTTAGATCTTTGTTTTTATACAAATATGGCTCATCGCCCTCAGTGCCTAGATAAAATACTTTTAGATTTTCTTGTAGAGTTTTCATGGTTTTTCCTTAAATTCGCAAATTCAAACTTGTAATTATAACATTTCGTAATTTAATTTTAAATTTGATAGAATTGCCAAAAATTTTTTGGGAATTTTTATGTTAAAAGAGAAAATAAAAGCGAATAAAAGCGGAATTTTACTTTACGGAATCGTTCCGCCAAAAGCGAATTTAAGCACTAACGAAATAGAGCGAATTTCGCAAATTCATAAAAACCGCATTGAGAATTTAGGCATTGACGGGGTTGTGATTTATGATTTACAAGATGAAAGTGCTAGAACCGGCGAGAAACGGACATTTGAATTTATAAAAACGCTTGATCCACAAATTTATTATGAAGATTATTTAAAAACTAGCGTTGATAGCGTTATTTACAGGGCTGTGGGAAAATACAGCAAAGATGAATTAAAACAAATTTTATCAAATTCCGGTGCGAATTTAAGCGTTTTTGTAGGTGCTAGTTCAAAAAATCAAGAAATTTCTACACCGCTAAATGAAGCGTATAAAATCAAAAATGAGTTTGCTCCGAATTTGATTTTAGGTGGAATTTGCATACCCGAACGCCATGAGAAAAAACAAAACGAGCATTTAAAAGTAGCTCAAAAAAGTATCGCAGGGTGCGAATTTTTCATATCTCAGGCAGTTTATAACGCTGAAAATGCTAAAAATTTTATAGATGATTATGCAAAACTTAATGCAAAAAAAGTGCCGATAATCTTTACTTTTACACCGTGCGGAAGTCTAAAAACGCTTGAATTTATGAAATGGCTTGGCATTTCGGTGCCGTCATTTTTGGAAAATCGACTTAAAAACAGCGTTGATATTTTGCAAAGCTCGGTTGCGTTGTGCGCTGAAATGTTTGATTTTTTATATAAATACGCCCTTGCAAAAGGCGTAAGTGTGGGCGCAAATGTCGAAAGTGTTAGCACTAGAAAAGTCGAAATCGAAGCTTCACTACAACTTTTAAAAAATATTAAAAAAATCATCGAAAAAAAGGAAAACGGGATTTAAAATTTGCCAAACTGCCACGACAACGATATTTTCTCACATAGTGTATGGCGGAGTAAATTTGTAAATTTGTTTAATTTTATAAAAATATTCAAGACGAAATAAGCGTAGTAATTTAAAAAATTTTGTGGTTTTAAAGGCGCGCACTTTGTCGTGCGTAACTGCAAAAACCACAAAATTTTTTAATTTAATCCGTCAAGTTCGGGGAATTAAAAGCTAGGCTAAGTTCAATTTCCTAAATTTACTTCAACTCGCCCCAGCTTTTGGCTACGCTTAGGCTTGTTTTAAGCGGAACATTTAGCTTAACCACATTTTCCATTATCGTTTGCACTTTTTGGCTAAAAGTATTTACAAATTCGTCTTTGACTTCAAAAATCAGCTCATCGTGAATTTGCAAAATCATACTCGCACTTTCGCCCAAAAACGGCGAAATTTCCAACATTGCTTTTTTGATAATATCTGCTGCCGAACCTTGAAACTTCGTATTTACCGCTTCTCGCTCGTAAGTAGCTAGTAGCATTGGCGTAGCACCGGCAAAATCAAAGTAGCGTTTTCTGCCAAAAAGCGTAGTTGTAAAGCCGTCGTTTTTGGCGTTATTTTTGATATTTTCTAAAAAATTTTTAATGGTCGAAAATGCCGCAAAGTATCTTTCGATATAGTTTTTTGCGTCGTTTCGTGGGATTTTTAGTTCAGCTGAGAGCTTATTTGCTCCCATGCCGTAAATCAGTCCAAAATTTATGCTTTTTGCAATCGCCCTTTTTCCGTTATCGCTTTCTCCAAAAATGCTAATGGCTGTCCTTGCGTGAATATCTTCATCGTTTTCAAACGCCTTTATCAAGGCAGGATCCTTGCTAAAATGCGCTAGAAGCCTTAGCTCAATCTGCGAATAATCCAGCGAAATCAGGCTATATCCGCTTTTTGCGACAAAGCAGTTTCGCATATCTTTTGCCATCGCGCCACGAGCAGGGATATTTTGCAAATTTGGATTTTTACTAGCAAGGCGACCCGTGCTGGTGCCGGTTTGCAAAAAATTTGAATAAATTCGGTTATTTTCATCTTGCATAGCCAAATTTAGCAAAGGCTCGCAATATGTGCTTTGAAGTTTGTAAATTTCGCGATAATCAAGCAATTTGGCAATAACCTGGTGCAGGTCAAGTAACTCCGAAAGAACGCTCTCATCGGTGCTATAACCTGTTTTGGTTTTTTTCTTGCTAGGAAGCTTTAACTTTTCAAAAAGCACTTCTCCAAGCTGTTTTGTGGAGTTTATATTAAAATTTTCACCACACAGCTCGTAAATTTCGGCAGTCAAGCTTCGCAGTTTTTCGGCATTGCTCTCAATCATCGCTTTTAGCCTAAATTTATTCGCCATAATGCCTTCGTTTTCCATTTCAAAAAGCACTTTAACAAACGGAAATTCAAGGTTTTTTGCCAAATTTAGCAAATTCTCATCAAGCAAATTTTGGAATTTAAAATAAAATTTCAAAGTTATCCAAGCGTCCTCACTAGCATAGTTTGTGGCATTTTTCACATCGACACTTGCGAAATTTTCGCCCTTTTTAACCACATCTTCAAATTTAATCGTTTTATAGTTGAAATAACGAAGCGCAAGAGCGTCCATGCCAACACTTTCGCTAGGGTTAATTAGCCACGCCATTATCATCGTATCGGCGTAGTTTTTTGGTGGCGTTAAGCCAAGATTATTTTGGATTATGCGAAAATCGTATTTTAAATTTTGTCCCACGACAAAACCGCCATAAATTCGCTCTACTGCGCTTTTTGCGACATTTAGCGAAATTTGCTTTGGCACACCAAGATAGTTGTGCGATAACGGCACATAATACGCCATTTGCTCGTTAAAACAAAACGAAAAGCCCACGATTTTAGCGTTTTTGCTATCAACGCCGGTTGTTTCGGTATCAAAACTAACGATAGTCTGCTCGTCAATGCCCTCAACCAAACGCAAAAGTTCATCTTCGTCCGTAACCAAAACGGCTTGAAAAGCTAAATCTTTTTTTTCATTTTGTAAATCAAGCGTGTCTAAAAGTCGATTTAGCGAGTAATCTTTCAAAATTTCCTTAATATTTAAAAGCGGATTTGAAGTCGGGAATTTCGCCATTTCCAAAGGCGGAATTTCAAGCTCATCATAAAGCGTAGCTAATTTTTTACTCAAAAATGCGTTATCTTTGTCAGCAATGAGATACTCTTTTTGCCTATTTTGTGGGAGTTTATCGATATTTTCATAAATTTTTTCCAAACTTCCAAATTCATCAAGCAATTTTTTTGCGCCCTTATCGCCGATACCTTTGACGCCGGGGATATTATCGGCACTATCGCCACAAATAGCTAGGAAATCGCGAATTTGCTCAGGGAAAACGCCGTATTTCTCAAAACAGCCATCGCGGTCGTAAAGTGCCTTTTTTGCAGGGCTGTAAATGCGAACATTTTCATCTATTAGCTGATACAAATCTTTATCGTGCGTTACGATGTTGATTAAAAAGTCGTTTTTGTGCTTTTTTACGGCACTTGCGATGACATCATCGGCTTCGTAGCCCTCTTTTGAAAATGAGTAAAGCCCCATTTTTTCTATCATCTCTATGCAAACAGGAAGTTGCTCTAAAAGTGCTTCGGGTGGGGTTTGGCGATTTGTTTTATAATTTGGATCAATCTCGCTTCTAAAAGTTTTTCCCTTGCTATCGAGTGCAAAAATTATATAATCGCTTGCAAATTCATTTTTTAAATTTGCGATAAAATTTGCAAATCCACTAACCATACCACTAGGTTTGCCATCCTTGCTTTTTAAGCCACTCATCGCATAATACAACCTGAAAAAAAAGCCGAAAGTATCGATAATAGTGATAGTTTTTTTATTTTCGTTTGGCATAGAATTTCCTTGAATTTTTATAAATTTAATGCTAAATTCTATCCAAAATTTACTTTAAATTTGGTTTTTTAAAAATTTAGAGAGTTCAACAAAGTTAAATTTAGGCGAAAGAATTCGCCTAAATTTATTATTTTTTACAACAATCAATAGTTGCAAGTTTTCGACGCATATATGCGATTTTGCTTTGCAAAGGTAGATGTTTAGGGCAATTATCTTCGCAACCTAGCAAACTCATACAACCAAACACGCCTTGATCATCGCCGACAAGCTCATAAAAGTCTTCATCGGTTCGCTCATCAAGCGGATCAACTTTAAATCTAGCAACTCTGTTTAAACCAACAGCACCGATAAAATCAGGTCTCATCAGTGCAGTTCCGCAACTTGCTACGCAAATTCCGCACTCTATACAGCGATCAAGCTCAAAAGTCTCTTGGATAGCTTCTGGATCTGCTTTTTCTTCCATTTTAGAAATATCGGTTTCTTTTGAAGTATGAATCCAACTCTCAACTCGCTTACTCATCGCATTCATCCAATTTCCCGTATCAACGCTTAAATCTTTTAAAAGCTTAAACGCAGGAAGTGGCATAAGCTCGATAACACCGTCAGGATAGTCCTTTGTAAGCGTTCTACAAGCAAGTTTTGGCACACCATTTACTACCATACCACAACTTCCGCAAATTCCAGCACGACATACAAAATCAAATCGCAAATCCGGATCGAATTTTTCTCTAATCACACTCAGAGCAATAAATAGTGTCATTCCGTCTGTTTCTTCAAGCTCGTATTCGGCAAAATGTGGCTTACTAATTTTGCTTAACGGATTGTATTTAAATGCTTTTATTTTAATCTTCCTACTCATAGCCTACACCTACCCTTTCATTTTTAGCTTTATATTTTGGTTGTAATTCATAGTGCATTAAGGCTTCTTGAATTTCATATCTACCTTTTCCTGCCGCTTCCATTTCTGAACGAATTTTATCGACTTCTTCTTGGCGTTTTGCAGACAAAGGATTTTCGATAATATTTCCCTTAGCGCCATAACCACGGAAAGCAGGTGGCATTTCCATTTTCATAATGTCAAGCTCTTCATACTCTACAACAGGTCTTGTATCGCCGTCTTTCCAGCTAGTTAGCGTTCGTTTGCACCAGTTAAGATCGTCTCGTTTAGGGAAATCTTCTCTATAATGTGCCCCACGGCTCTCGGTTCTTAAATATGCACCCCATGCAACGCAAAGAGCTAGTTTTAGCATCATAGGAACCCTATAAGCTTCTTCTAGTTCAGGGTTACCGCCGGAGAGATCTTTATTTTTGAGATTGATGTTTGTAGATTCTTTATATAACTCTTCAAGCTCATCAACGGCTTTTTTTAGACCTTCGCCTGTTCTAAAAATCGCAACATGTTCCCACATAATGTCTTTCATTTTATTTTTAATTTCAAAAACATTATATTTGCCGTTTTTCTCTGTAAGTTCTTTTAGATAATTTGCAGTTTTATTAACAAATTTTTCCAAAGTATCGGTTTTAACATCGATTTGATGATCTTTGCAGTAATCTGCAAAATAATCACCTACAATCATACCTGCTACAACTGTTTCAGCAACCGAGTTTCCGCCAAGTCTATTAAATCCGTGCATATCCCAACATGCAGCTTCGCCACAGCTAAATAAACCACTCAGAGTTGGGCTTTCGCCTGTTGGTTTTGTGCGAATTCCACCCATTGAGTAGTGTTGCATAGGAAGAACCGGCGCCCAACCTTTTGGACCTTCATCAGCCGGATCAATGCCGTTGAAAATTTGGCAAATTTCTTGAACATCGCGTAAATTCTTTTCGATATGCTCGCGTCCTAAAATACTAATATCTAGCCAAACATGCTCACCGTAAGGGCTTTTTACCCCTTTTCCGTTTCTAATGTGTTCCATCATTCTTCGGCTTACGACATCACGACTTGCCAACTCTTTTTTCTCAGGCTCATAATCAGGCATAAAGCGGTATCCATCAACATCGCGTAAAATTCCGCCATCCCCTCTACAACCCTCAGTTAGCAAAATTCCGCTTGGCACAATCGGAGTTGGGTGAAATTGAACTGCTTCCATATTGCCTAGTTTTGCAATGCCTGTTTCAAGAGCAATCGCAGCACCGATTCCTTCGCAGATGACGGCGTTTGTGGTGTGTTTGTAAATTCTACCATATCCGCCTGTGGCGATAAGTGTGCCTTTTGCGACATAGGCAGTTAATTCGCCGGTTACCAAATCACGCACAACAGCACCATAACAGCGATTATTTTCATGTATCAAAGCAATCGCTTCTTTTCTGTCGTGAATTTCAACATTGTGTTTTAAAGCTTCGTTTGCTACGCCAAAAAGCATCGTATGACCTGTTGCATCGGCTGTAAAGCAGGTTCTCCATTTTTTTGTTCCGCCAAAATCACGACTATGGATAAGCCCATGGACTTCATCTTTTTCTTCAATAGTTGTTTTTTGAGCGTTTATAACAGCGCTTCTTTTACCTTTTGTAATTCTAGTCCAAGGAACGCCCCAGCTAGCTAGTTCTCTAATAGCTTTTGGTGCAGTTTGTGCAAACATTCTAGCTACTTCTTGATCGCAACCCCAGTCGCTTCCTTTTACGGTGTCGGCAAAATGCACATCTTCGTTGTCGCCTTCACTCATTTTAGAATTTCCTAAACTTGCTTGCATACCACCTTGTGCGGCTGCTGAGTGGCTTCTTTTTACAGGACAAAGGCTCAAAACTACGGTGCTTAGACCCTTTTCTCCTGCGGCGACGGCTGCTCTTAGACCTGCTAAACCACCACCGATTACTAATGCATCATAATATTTTACATTCATATTTAACTCCCAATCCTACATAGCGGTGAAGTTATGGTAGCCTATTTTTAGGAAAGCAACCATACTTAAAAGTCCTAAAACTATAAAAAATCCGCTCAAAACCCATTTTGCTTTTTTTAGTTTTTCTCTTGTCTCTTTGTAGTTTTTGCCTTCGAACCAACCCCATTTAACGCAAAGTCTATATAGACCAATACCACCGTGAAGTTCTACACTAAAAAGTAAAACTAAGTAAAATAGCCACATTAGGTGCGTAAACATTCTGTTTCCACTGACATCAGCACTTAGCACAGGGCTAGTTGCTATGATAATAAGATGAGCAGAAGCAAGAAAAAACATAATAAATCCAGTACAAGCCTGAACCCACCACAGCGTAGTATCTTCGTGTTTCATTCTAATTGTGTGAGCTCTATAAACTTGCCATTGTCTGAAATTTATAGGCATCTTTCTCATGCCAAGTGCAGCATGAATAAAGAAAATAATAAACACGCCAACCGCCACAACAAATGTGCAATAGCTCATGAAATGAGAATCAGAAATAAATCTAAGCTCAAACATAGCCACAACGCCGTCAAATGCTTCCTTACTAATAAGAATTGTAGATACAAAAAGCATGTGAAGCCACATAAAAAGCCCTAAAAACAGCCCTGTGCCACTTTGGATTAAATCCAAACGAGCAGGAACGCGACTTTTTTTGCCTTCTACGCTTTTTCCAAGAAAACCTTCAATTTTATCCATAAAAAAAGCTCCTTTCTATTAAAATTTGCTAACTTAAAACTATCATTATAGCCAATTAAGCCTTAAACAGGCGTCTTGTTTGTTTCAAATTTGGCACTTGCTTTTAGGTATAACATCAAACTAACCCCGGCAACAAACATAAAAATCGATAAAATTTGTCCCAAACTAAAACCAAAAACCAAAAATCCTATATGCGTATCAGGTTCTCTAAAAAATTCGCTCACAAAACGCATACAAGTGTATAAAATAGCATATAACGCTATCAACTCGCCGTCAAATTTTTTAAATTTGCGATAAAAAAACAAAATCAAAAATATAACAAACCCTTCTAAAAATGCTTCATAAAGTTGGCTAGGGTGCCTTAAAACGCCACCAACTAAAATTCCCCAGCTAACATCAGTTGCACGACCCACCAACTCTTGGTTTAAAAAATTCCCCACACGCCCAAAAATGTAGCCAAGCGGGATACTTAAAGCACACAAATCCAAAAGTAGCCACAAATTTGTTTTATATTTTTTGCAAAACAAAATAGTGGCAATAACAAATCCTACAACCGCGCCGTGGTAACTCATACCACGAATTCCGACAAATTCGCCGTTTGCAAATGGATTAAAAATTTGCCACGGGTGCGTTAAATAATAAATTTGCTCTCCCGAATATATCAAAATGTAACCTAGTCTAGCCCCTAAAATAACGCCTATTTCAACCCAAATAAAATAGCTTTCCAAGGTTGCATTGCTAAATGGAAATTTATCATTTTTTACAAACCATTTTGCTATCCAAAGTGCGATTAGCAAGGCTAAAACATACATAATGCCATACCAATGCACACTAAGCCCAAAAACTCTAAACGCAACGGGGTCAAAATGCGAGTAAATTTCGTTCCAATAACTCAAATTTTAAGCCCCAAACTATTTTTTACAACAAGACAAAAATCCGCCAAAAAATAGCCCATAGATTTGTAATAATCGCTTTTTGCGTTTTCTTGCAAATACTTCGCCAAAGCCCTAAATGACGGCATAAAATAATCGGTCAAATAAAGCCCTAACATTATATGAGATTTTTCGTTTGTATCTTGCTTAAAAATCGCAGACAAGCAACCAAGCATATTTGCGCTATGCGAAGCTTTGAGTTCGCCAAAAGGCTTTTGGTAGCGAATTTTTTCAAAAAATAGTTTTAAATCCGTATCGCTAATAAGCTTAAAAAAATCAATTTCAAAAGCGTTTTTTAAATTTTCAAAATCGCTTTGGATAACCGAAATATCTTCATTTAAAGCATTTTTCCAAAGCTTTTGACCTGCAACATTTTCTTCATTTTGATTTACGATAATCCAGTTTTTACCGAGTTTTCGCAAAATTTCTTCGTTTATCGTTCCTTTAAAATTTGTAGCAAAAATAATGCAAATCACGGAGTAAAGCTCACCAAGTTTCATAAAATTCCTTTTAATAGTCCTAATTTGGGAATTTTATCAAATTATACTTTAAAAATTGATTTTATTTTTAAAGATAAAATTTTTTTATAGAAAAATTTAATGCAAAAGCCCGATTTCAAAATATTTCATTTTGACAATAGTGCATAAATTTTCACTTAATTGAAAAAACAGAATTTATTTTTTTAAGTTTTATTTAAACTTATGTGATTTTCCATTAATGTAATTTTGTAATTAAATTAGAATTACATAATTCGACTTTTGTTTCATAAAAGCTAAATTTTACACTTAAAAATTTGCAAATCAATCCCTAAATTTTGCAAAGTTTTTATCACTCTTTCGCAGTTGGCGTTTTTGAAAGTGTTGCAAATATCGTAAAATGAAACTAATTTTTGCTTCGTAAAAGTGAGTAAATTTTTGATAAAATCGCTTTTGGAAGCAAACGAACGATGAATTTTACACTAGCATTTCGTGCAAATTCATAAAAATTTAAAAACCCAAGCTTGTAGAATTCTCTTTGAACTTTGAATTCGCTAATAGCGTATTTTAGGCCACCACGACGGCTTAGTTGTGATTTGCCTGCTCGCATTTTTACTAACATTTCAGGGATATTGTAAAATTTCGCTCCACCCAAAAGCATTCTAACCCATAAAAAATAATCTTCTGTCATCAATGCTTTTTGGTAACTTCCAGCTTTTAAAACGCCCCTTTTTTTAAACATTACGCTTGGGTGATTTAACGGGCTTCTGGTTTTGGCAAATTTGATGATGTCGTCGTGATTTTGTGGAAGTTTTCTAAAACTATAAATTTTATTTTCATCATTTTCAAATTCGCCTATGGTTGAGCCGCAAATATCCAAATTTGGATTATTTTCGAAAGCTTCAAGCTGTTTTTTAAATCGATTTGGCATAGCAACATCATCGCTATCCATTCTAGCTACCATTTCAAATTTACACTTTTCAAGTCCGATTTTTAGAGCATCACCAAGTCCCATATTTTTTTCAAGTTTCACAACTTCTAAAATTTCACCAAGCTTGTTTTTCCAAATTTCAATCATCTCGTAAAGCTCATCTGTAAGCTCACCATCTTCGACTAAAACTATCTGGCTAGGCTTAATTTCTTGCTCATCATAAATGCTTTTTAGAGCACGATCTAAAAATTCAGCTTTTTCTTTGATATAAACGGACATCAGGACAGAAAAGGTCATTTTTATTTCCTTTGTGATTTTTTACTTATTATTTCTAATGAATTTAAGATAGAAAATAAAATTCTCAATAACAAAACAAAACAAAACATCATGACAAAAAAAGTAAAAATCGTTAAATAGTTATTTCTATTTGCAAACAAGATATACATTACTATATTTGCTGCAACAAATAGTCCATATTTGGTATATATAAGTTTATTTTGCACAAAAGATATAAAAAACCCAAGTATCAGTGAAAAAAATACAACACTTATCATACTGCCACCACCAAAAAGCCATATTTCTGCAACAAACGAACCGCCAAGCCCATGTCCTTCTAAAAATTTTTCTGGAAATAAAAAATATGATAAAACATCGGCTAAATGTGGATGAGCTACTTCTAATCTCATGTCCTGTTTCATTATATTACCCGACATAACATCTAAAAGACCAAAAAATGGACTTAATAAAAAACCAGTGTGTTGATTTATACTCGTTGTAAAATAATCTTTAAATTCTACAACAAATCCTACTACTAAAATGGTTATTCCTTGTGAATAAAAGATTTTAAACACTTCTGCAAAAGTTATGTTGTCTGTATCTGCGTGTCGAATAAACTGAACCATAGAGGCTAATAAAAATAAAGAAAAAACAAGAACTAAAAGTGTTTTAAATTTTATCTTATACGAATATACAGTTGTATAAAGCCACAACGCACTTAATAAATATAGAAAAAATGTAGCCCTAGCTCCACTTGCGAGACTTATTAGCGATATCAATACAAAGATTAAAAAAAAGATTTTGCCTTTGCGTTTTTCGATTTTATTAATCATAATAAAAATAAAACCTAAAAGGAAAAAATTATCCAACATTGAAATTATCGAAGGAACTGCATTGGTTGTATATATTGCTTCATATCCCATAGATAGAATTATTTTTATATTTATAACCGTTTTAACTAAGTATGCAAATAAACCTATAAAAAACATTATATATCCGAGTTTGAGATTAAAAATATAATTTGCTTTTGGGATACTTGTGTTTATAAATTTATTATATTTTGCAAATCCCAGCATCATTCCGATATGAATAGATAGCATTGTAAATAAAAGTATAAAATTTAACTCTAAAAAAGTATTATCTGAAAAAATAAAATTTGCAAGTCGATAACTTTCCTCATAAGCTTCATATATATCAGGAAAAAAGAAATTTAAAATATTTCTCATATTTAAAAAAATATTAAAACAACCTATAAATAAAATTTCTAAACTAAACCAATTTTTATTTATTTTGTAAATCGTTGCAATAGCATATAATGATAAAAATATATTTTGAAATTCTAAAATTTTAAAATAAGTTTTACTATATCCTATGTCAAGTAAATACTGCGACATTATAAAAAACATAAAAATAAAATCGATAAGTAAAAACAAAACTATATATTTTTTATTGCTCATTTTATGAACCTAATCTCTTTGTGTTTTAGTTTTTGTTTTTCAATCGACGGAAATTTCATATAATTGCCATACATTTGAGTTAAATAAAAATTATAATCTTTGATTAAAACAGAGAAATTCATTTAAATCCTTTTAATTTTTTGTATATATTTTTGAAAAATACTGGAATAAAATCCATTTTAAAAAAAGCTGTTGCAAGGATTAATTTTGTTATAAAAGATAATGAATCATTTTTAAATATATATTTTATATGATTCGCCTCTGGGCAAATAAAATTTACTTTTTTATTTAAATTTCCCTTGATTGCTAAAATTATTGGAACTAGTATTCGTTCATAAAAATATTCTTTGTATTCGTTATCTACATTATGATTAATAAAAAAATTATTCATAGAAATAGATAATTGTTTTAGATCATTAGATAATTTTTCTGAGTAATTATTACATGTTAAAGATGAAGCATTAAATTTGCGATAATGACACAATGGTTTATGTATAAATGATATTTTTTTGGCAAAATAAAACAATTGTGTTGAAATAAAACAATCTTCTAGATATGAAAATTTTGGAAATGTAGTATTTTGATATAATGAACGCCTACACATTTTATTCCATACATAAGAGTGAATAATATCGATTAAAACCGCTTTTAGCCAATTTATTTGCGCTTTTTCATAATTTTCTTTATGATGAATTTCTTTATTTTCATAATTTATAAAATAATCACAACATACAATATCTGCATCATCTTCTTTCGCTTTTTTATATAAAGAGCTTGCCATATCAAGCTCAACCCAATCGTCGCTATCGATATGCAAAATATATTCGCCAGTCGCACTTTCAAAGCCTGTTTTCCTAGCCTGACCCAAACCTTCGTTTTGTGGTTTGTTTATGATTTTTATATCATTTTTTCTATTTGGATATTTTTCTATAACGCTTTGCAAAACTTGCATACTATTATCGGGCGTACAGTCATTTACAAAAACATACTCAATACTGTCAAAATCTTGCTCAAATAGCGTTGTAGCACATTTGGCGATATATTTTTCTACATTGTAAATAGGAACTATTATACTAACTGCGTATGGTTTCATTGTTTGTCCTATAACTCAAATTTTGATTTTTCTGGCAAAATACTATCAAAAGCCTTTTGGACATTTTGCATAATATCATCATAGTTTTCTATTTCGCCGTCATTTATGCAAATCTCTTTATATTTTTTAGTTTTAATTGCATTGCATAGTTCATCTACATTTGATGCTTTTTTATAACCAAAATCAAAATATTTTTTATTTCCGAAATTTGTTGGATGAAATTCACCTTTGCAAAGTCGCCAATATCTAAACAAATATTGATTTACATCTGTAATATTTCTAAATTTTGAATTCATTGTATCCAATAAAACATCGTCGCATTTATCCCAAACTTCTTTTATTACGGATTTTTTAAATGGTTGTGCAAAATGCCAATCTATAAAACCGTTAAATCTTGGATATGGTAATAAAAATATAGTTCTTAGCATATCAAAGCCATATTTATAATTAAACCATTTAAAAAAATTATTTTTTATAACACTATAAAAATTAAAATTTTTATTTATTTCGATACAATTATTTAGCAAAATATGTGCAAAATATTTTGGTGCATTTACATTTAATATAGCACAATCACACGGCAAACCATCCTTAAAGAAAAATTCCTGTTCTATGAAATTTGTCAGAAGAGTATCATCATTAAAATATACAAAATGTTCAGATAAATCTTTTATATTATGCATATAAAGTTCGATTGGATGGGAGCTAAAAATTGGCAAGTATTCTTTTGGAATATAGTCACTATGTTTAACGAAATTTAGTTTTGGTGCTTGCAAATTTAGCCACTCTGGCTTTTGGCCGTTTGTGATAAAATGAACTTTTCTAACCCATGGAGCAAATTTTTCCACACCGCGAAACCAATATTTTAACAATCCGTTATCTCTGTATCTAATATTGCTTGTATCTATTTGTTTATCTTGGGGGCAATATTTATTGAACTCCTTTATCCACTCGTGGTCGCTCCCATCTACCCAAGGAATTACAAAATCTATTTGCATATTTTACCTTTCTTTACTTTTTGGAAAATTTTTATAAATTTAGGAAACCATCACTGCAATTAAGGGTTTATTTTCCATTTACAACCTTTAAATTTTTATTATTAAACATTACCCACAATCCAAACAAACACGCTACTAAATATCCCACGCCATATCCTACAACCGTGCCATAGGCTGAAAATTTTGGTATAAAGACGATATAAGACAGAGTCGAAAATAGCAAAACCAATGCCCATTTGTAAATCAAAATTTTGCCTAGTTGCATTTTGATGATATAGATGTTTAAAGCTTCGTTTAAAAATATAAAAGGTAGCGTAAAAAGCAGAAATTTAAATACAGGAATTGCGCCGTTAAATTTGACTCCAAAAATCAAATTTATGATTAATGGTGCTAAAAAATACAAAATAACTGCCGTTAAAATCGCCAAAACAAACATACCAAAGCTAAGCTTTAAGACATTTGATTTTATAGTTTTTATATCGTCAAATTTATAAACAAAAAGTGGCGCAAATGAGATTGCGATTATCGGTGAAATCGCAATTACGATATTTAGAAGCGATATGGCAGAAGTATAAAGCCCTAGTGAAAATTCATCGCCCAAATGTTTTAAAAAAACAAAATCAACCCGCTTACAAACTATCATCAAAATAATCCCAGCAAAAAATGGTAAGCCTAACTTTAAGAATTTATAAATTTGCTCTTTATCGCAGGTAAAAAACCACTCTTTTGTTAAATTTCTATAAACTACCAAAAGTCCAAATGCTATCAAGAATAACTCAAATGCCATTACAAAACCATAAGCGTAGATATTTTTAACACCAAGATAATATAAAGCCAAAAACATTATAAGCTTGATTATGTGAGTTATCATCACCAAAACAGCGCGATACTTTATCATAGTTTGCGACTGTAAATAAGCAGTTACTATGCCAAAAGATTCATTAACCAAAATAGATGAAGCCATAACAATACTTAAATAAAATATCTTTATGTCATCTGTAAAAAATACAAACAAAAGCAACGCTAAATACGCAACCACCGACGAAACAAACCTTATAACAAAGCCGTTTCCCATTATTATTTTGCGTTCTGCGGCATCAGCATTTGTTAGGCGCGGAACAACGATTTCAGCTGGATTTATATACGAAAGAGCAGAAAAAATAACACCAAGTCCTAAAATATACTGAAAATTCCCATACTCTTCTACGCTTAACACACGAGCTAAAATCATAGTAACAGCTAATCCCATTACTATTCTAACTCCGTGTTCGCATAAAAGCCAAGCTATATTTTTTACTATTTTAGGGTTTATCGCCATTTTATCGCTTTTTAAAATTTTTTAGGCTTTTAGATTTTTTCTCGCTTGAATTTCGCTTTTTAGCAAAACCCAAAATACACCCAAAATGCCACCTAAAAATGTAGCGATTGCTACGATTAAAAGTTTTTTAGGCTTCACAGGGGATTTGCTAGTTATGATAATGTCATCTTTTATGATGACATTGCTTAAATTTTGTTTTTCTAAACTCGCCTTTAAAATCTCTTTTTGATTTTCTAGTTTTGAAATTTCATCTTTTTTCTCATCTATGGAGTTTTGAATTTTAACTATATCGTCGTTTTTAGTCTGAATTTGATTTTGCAAATCCGTTTGTGATACAAGCAAATTTTCTTTATCTTTCAAAAGATTAGGAATTTTTACAAATTCACTATCGTGCAAATCGTGCTCAAATTTTTGTTTTGTCGTCGTGGTCGCACTCATATAGCGATTTCGCAAATCATTTAGTCGCTCTTTTAGAACTATTGCGTTATTTTGATTTAAATTTGGATTTTTTAGCTCTTTTTCTATGCTTTGAATTTCTGCGTCCAGTTTCGGAATTACATTATTTATAAGCTCATCATAAGCTTTTTTGTCATTTGGCAAGACTATATTTTGTAAATTTGCTATTTCCTTGTCTTTGTTTGGCATAAAAATTTCTTCTATCTGTCTTATGCGATTTTCAAGTTTTGGAAGCTGCATATTTTGGATATGGCTTATTTGAATTTCGCTATTTTTTAGACTATTTTGCAAAGTTTTTATTTTCACATCTGCATTATAAAGAGCGTTTTTAATGCGACTTTCTTGCAAAGATATGTTTGATTTATAAATTTCTTGCTCTTCTTTAACGATTTGATTTATCAAAGCGACAGCATCGTCGTTACTTTTGCCCATAACTTCTATATCAAAAAAATCGCTTAGGTTGTTTTTTGTGCCGCTCATTTTAGCAGGGGCTATCTTTTCTACAAATGCACTCTCTTTTGGCTGACCTTTAAGAGCGTCGATATATTTGCTTTGAATTTTATTTATTATCATATCCGCATTAGCAAAAAGCTCTTTTTTGTTTTCACTTATATTTTTGTAGTAAGGCACCGAAATTCTAGCCTTTGCACTATACCACGGCGTGGCGATTATGGTATATAAAACACCTAACGCGAAAAACGCTAGTGTAATCATAGCAATGCTAAATTTGCCTTTCCAAATTTTGCCTAGTAACTCGAAAATATCGATTTCATCGTTTTGCAAATTGGCTGAATTCATTAAATTTTCACTCATTTGTTTTCCTTGTCTTTTAAATCTTTTTTTATCTATGTTGTTGGAATTTTAGATGTTCGTTTTGAAAATAGTGCTTTGAAAAACATCGAAGCATATCAAATGTGCCGTAAGCTATGACGCGTTTTATACTTTTCAAAAATTTCTCCCAAATTTTGCCCAAAATTTTGCAGATAAAATTCACAAAAAAATCGTTTTTTTTTTTTTTGTTAAAACTACTATTATATCAGCAAATTTTAAATCTTATCTTAATATAATTTGTTTGAAAATTTGATAAAAAAATGAAAGAATTTATATGAAAAAACAAATTTCAGTTTTGACTCTGCTTGTGTGTGATATTTTTTGCATATTTTTATCGCTTTTGGCTGCTGTTTGGATACGAAATTTAGTCGAAATTCCAAATTTTCCAAATTCACCGCAGTATTATTCAAACTATGTAAATTTTTATTTTATCTATTTTGTTTTGATATTTTCTTTCATTTACAACGGAATTTACACAAAAAGATACGACTTTTGGCATGAAAGTTTGCTGATTTTTCGCTCGTGCGTTTTTGCTTGTGTTTTGGTATTTTGCTATTTAGCTTTGAATAAAAATATAACAAATTCTCGTATGGCAATGATTTTAAGCTTTGCTATTATGGCTTTTTTGATACCGACTTCTAAATTTTTTATAAAAAAACTGCTTTATAAAGCCGGTTTTTGGCAAAAAAAGGTAAAAGTCATAAACGGCACACGCGAATTTAGACGAGAAATTTTTAAAAATACATACTTGGGTTACAAGCTTACTCGCGGGAACGACTACGAAACGATTTTTATCCAAAATCGCAACAACATAACGCTAGATAAGCTAGATCGGCTTGTAGAGGAAAATATCTTAACACATAAAGAAGTGGTTTTCACCCCTGCTTTGGAAGGTTATGACTACTCAAATGGCGAAATTTTCAGCCTTTTTAACTCTCGCACGAATTTATTTATGCTAGAAAATTCGCTTTTAAAGCCGATAAATAGGATTACAAAGCGTCTTTTTGATATTTCTATGATAATCCTTGCTATGCCTTTGCTTGTGCCGATTTTCGCTATCGTAATTGTGGCGATGAAAATAAATGAACCAAAAGGAAGCATTTTTTTCTCTCACCCTAGAATGGGCAGATATGGCAAGACTTTTGGTTGTTTGAAATTTCGCTCGATGAGAGAAAATTGCGATGAAATGTTTAAAAAATACCTTGAAGAAAATCCGCAAGAAATCGAGTATTATCAAAAATATCACAAATATGAAAACGATATTCGCATAACAAAACTTGGAAATTTTTTGCGTAAAACTTCAATAGACGAACTCCCGCAACTCATAAATGTCCTAAAAGGCGATATGAGCATCGTTGGTCCTCGCCCTGTGTTAGCCAAAGAGTTTGAGATGGGAGATGCGACGGTGTATGAAAGAGACATTGTTTTGATGGTTCGACCAGGTGTCACCGGACTAGCCCAAATCAACGATAGAGAAAAATCAGAATTTGGCGATAGAGTAAAAATGAATATCTGGTATGTCAAAAACTGGACACTTTATATGGATTTCGTTATTATTTTAAAAACGATTAAACTTGTTTTATTTAGGGAAAGTGCAAGTTAAAAAGATAGCATTTGCGTAAATTTGCTCTCGTCAAATTCGTTTAAATTTGTGAAATTTTCAAATCCTGCTTTGGAAAAAATTTCTCCGCTTTTGCCAAAAGAAATTTTGTTTTTTGCAAAAAAACCACTTCGTATCCAACCTAAAAAAATCTCATCATAAATTATATTTTCATTTTCTCCGTCGCATAAAATCACGCCGTCAAATCCGTCTAAGCTAGCAGAATAAATATCAGGTTTTACAAAAAAACCGAATTTATCTTTTACGCTTTCATTTAATGAACAAATTTTTATCTCACACTCGCTCATTTTGTGCAGTTTTTCGCAAATCATAGCTAAATTTAACAAAGAAAATTTATCATAAATCACAATCGCAATGCGCATTTTTATCCTTTTTTTGAGCTGATTTTAATCAAATTTGCTTTAAAATTTAATCAAATCTAACAAAGGAAAAATTATGATTTACGAAGATAATTTGATTTTTATCGAGCCTGAAACTGCCGAAATTCCATGGATAAAAATCTTTACAAAAACCGAATTCAAAGAGCTAAGTGATTGCGACGAAGCGACGCAAAAACGGCTTTTTGAAACGATTTTAGAGTGCGAAAAAACTATGCGAAGTTTTTATAATCCCGATAAAATCAATATCGCAAGTTTTGCAAACTATGTCCCAAGGGTGCATTTTCATATCCAAGCTCGTTTTAAAAACGATAGTTTTTTCCCTGAGAGCATGTGGGGCAAAAAACAGCGAAATGCAGATCTAAATTTGCCAAATTTTAACGAATTTTGCGAGATTTTAAATGCAAATTTGAAAAAGAAATTTGTTTAATTTAAGCGAGTTTTGATTTTTCTTCTTAATCTTTTTCGATTAAAAAGCACCAAAAGTAAAATTGCAGCCACAACGCCGCACATAATAAAACCAAATTTCGCACCGAATTTATCGGTAAAATACCCGGCAAACAAAGCACCAAACGGCGTGCTTCCTTGAAAAACAAGCGTGTAAATACTCATCACTCTGCCGCGAAATTCATTTGCCGTATTTAGCTGCAAGGTCGAGTTGATGTTTGAGGCTGTCAAAAGAAAGGCAAATCCGGTTAAAGCCAGAACAAAACAGGCATAATAAAAGTTGCTAACAAGCCCGATACAGCTTAGCAAAAGGACTGAAACAACAGATAAAATTCTTATATATTTTATCTCAAATTTGCCAAAACTAGCCACGAAAAACGCCCCTACAAACGCACCCACACCCGAACACGCCATCATATAACCAAATGTCTTTTCGCCGCCTTGCAAAACAAATTTGACAAAGGCAGAAACCGTGATATTGTAATTTGGCACAAAAGTGGCGATAATAAGCAAAATCAGCAAAACTTCGCTTAAAATTTGTTTGTGTAAAACATAAATGAAGCCTTCTTTAATCGATTTAAAAATGTGCAAAGGCTCCGAATTTTGCGTCTTTTGCTCGGTTTTTAACTTGATAAAATAAAGCGAGATTAAAATCGCAAAAAAACTAACGCCGTTAAATAAAAAACAATACCCAACGCCAAAAACAGCCATTATAATCCCAGCCAAAGATGGTCCTAAAATTCGCGCGGTATTAAAAGATACCGAATTTAGCGCAATCGCATTTGGCAAATTTTCTCTATCGTCAATGAGATCATAAACCATCGACTGGCGACTTGGCGCGTCAATGCTGTTAAAAACGCCGTTGATAAAAGAAAAAATGAGAATTCGCTCAAACGAACAAGAATCGGTAAAAACCATAAATGCAAAAATAAAAGCGATTATCATCATACCGATTTGTGCGAACGCCAAAACCGCTTTTTTGTTAAATCTATCCAAAATCGCACCGCTAAAAAGTGTAAAAAGCAAAGCCGGTGCAAACTGCAAGGTCGCTACAAGGCTAACTTTAAATGGGTCATTTGTGATAATCAGCGTCAGCCACGGAAGCGCGATGACCTGCATCCACGAGCCGATTAAGGATAAATTCATTCCGACCCAATAAATTCTGAAATTGCGATATTTTAGCGACAAAAATGGATTTTTCATAAGGTAATTATACTTAAATTTTGCAAAGCGAATTGTTAAATTCGTTCAAATTTTAAGCTAAATTTGCAAATTTTATTTTAATTAAGATTTATTTTGTATTAAATCTTTTTTGATAATATTACGCAAAATTTTATTCAAGGAATTTACAATGGAAAAACGAGCAATAGACCACATGAACGCAGATCGTCACGATATTTTAGTAAAATTTTGCAAACATTTTAGCGAATTTAAAAATCCACAAAATGTCAAGCTTATAGCAATAAATCAAAACGGCATGGAAATTTCTTGCGATAAAGGCGTAGTAAAAGTGCCATTTTTACGCCCTGCAAACACACAAGGCGAAGGTTACCGCTTTGCGATAATGGAAGTTTTAAAAAGTCTAAATTTAGGCGATGAATTTGAAAAAATAAGCTCGGAAATGGTTGAATTTATCGATAGCTTTCAAAGCGTTATCATTTCTAGCGACCTTGGCGAACACTGCACCGCTTCGTATGCGCCGTTTGTGCGGGTTGGAGATAAAATTTTTGTTTTGCTTTCTGAGATTGCAGAGCATTTTAAATCGATAAAAAATGCGCCAAATAAGGTGCAAATTCTTTTCTTGCAAAATGAAAATGAAGCCAAAACGATTTTTGCAAGGCGTAGAGTTAGTTTTAACGCTAGTGCCGAATTTACCCCAAAAAACGATGAAATTCTAGCTAAATTCGAAGAAAAATTTAAAAACGAAAGCGCATTTGAAATGATTAAAAAAATGAGCGATTTTCATATTGTCAAATTCGCTCTTGGCAAAGGTCGCCTTGTAAATGGCTTTGGCGCTGCGTTCGATACAGACGCCCTAAAAGTCATCTCTCGCGTCGGCGGAAAAATGCCACACAAAATGGAAAAATAATTTAGGGCAAAACGCCCTAAATTTATTTAAAAACTATTTTTTAACGATCTTTTAAATTATAATTAATCGGCATATTAAATGTCATTTGCGAATTCATACCGATTATTTCGCTAGGCGGTGCAGGTATCGGGGAAGCCTTTTTAAAAAGTTCAAGTCCTGCTTCATCCAAATCGGCAAATTCGCTACTTTTTTTGATACTTGCACTCAAAACATTTCCGTTTTTATCGATACTTACGCTTATCGTAACAATGCCTTCTTTTCTCATTCTACGCGCTTTTTGTGGATATTTTTTGAATTTATTTATATGTCTTTTTATTAGCCCTTGCCAACTAGCTTTTAGAGCTTTTGCTTCATTTCCTTGCACTTGGGTTTTAAATTCGCCAACATTTTGGCTAGAAACAGGCGCACTAGCCGTGCTTTGAACTTTTTGCTCGGATTTTTCTTTCGCTATTTTTGCCGGTTTTTTCACGGGTTTTGGCTTTTTTATGGGTTTTGGCTTTTCTTCTACAATCTCTTCTTTTTTTATCTCCACAGGACTTTGAATATCTTCTTGTGCTAAAATTTTTTCTTCTATAATCTCTTTTGGCGTCTCTTCAACGACTTGCTCTATGCTTTCTTCGGAGATGGTTTTTAGCTCACCCACAGGCACATTTGCCACAAAATTTACACTTGCAAATTCGCCGATTTGCGCGTTAATGCCGTCTAAAAAATTCTCATTTGGCTTTTTATTTATCAAAAAAAAGGCAAAAACACTGCTGTGAAACAAAAACGACAACACCAGAGAAAATGACCAAATTTTTGTATTATTCATTTTTAATCTCCATTGAAAGTGCGATTTTATTGTATCCGCTTTGCTTGACCGATTGCACGATTTGCATTAATCTTTCGTAATTTGTGCTTTTATCCATTTGCAAAAAAATCGTTTTTTCTTTATCATTTTGCGATAATTCGTCCAAATTTTCGCCGATTTGCTCCAAATTTACAACCTTTTGCGAAATGATAATCTCATCGTCTTGGTTTAGATATAAAATTATCGGTTTGTCTTCTATGTCTTGTTTTGAATTTGTTGCTTTTGGAAGTTCAACCTTAACAGAGCTTGTCATAAGCGGCGTAACAACCATAAAAATGACAAGCAAAACAAGCATAACATCGATAAACGGCGTTACATTTATATCGCTAAGCTCTACTTCATTTTCTACCTTAATCATTTTTTGCCCTTGAAATATCCCTACTAGCGGTGATTAAAAGTAGCGTTGCTATTTCACCCACTTTGACACTCAAATTTGCATTTTTTTTGATGATGTAGTTATAAAAAAGCACCGCAGGAATCGCAGCTGCTAAGCCGATGGCAGTAGCAAAAAGTGCTTCTGCGATTCCGGGAGCTACGACGGCTAAACTAGCGCTATTTTGCGAAGCAATGCCGATAAAACTATCCATAACGCCCCAAACCGTGCCAAAAAGCCCTATAAAAGGGGCTGATGAACCGATACTAGCTAAAACTCCGCTTCCAAATTTAGACTCAGATACAAATAACGCCGTTTTTATCTCCAAACGATTTTTGATCCGTTCTTTTATATCCAAATCCAAATTCGGCATAGACATATCGATTTCGCTTTTTATCTCTTTGACAAAAGCTTCGCCAAGGCTGTTTTTTTCAAAATTTGCATTTGATAAGCTTTTTAGGTTTTTTGCCGTTTGCCTTTGTTTTTTTATGCTTTTTGCAAGTCTTTCATAGCCAATAACCTTAGCAACAAAAACGCACCATGAAATAATCGAAAAAAGCGTTAAAATATAAATAACGATTTTAACGACTATATGAGCATTTTGATAAAGCGATAAAAATGAAATTTCCATTTTAAATTCCTAAATTTATAAATTTTTTATCTTTTCAAATGCCTTTTTTGCGTTGGCTAAATCGGCTTCATCAGGGTGAGAAGCCGCATTTGCCCACCTTGCTTCGCGCTCGGGAGTTATGGGGTGGGGCGAATTTCCTTTTTCTGCCATTTTTCTCATCATCTCAATTAGTTTTGGATCAATCGCACCTTGACACGCAAAATCACAAAGGACTTCGCAACCGTTTTCCATAAGCTCGTCTTCTACTTTTTGCAAAGATTTTTTAGCGTGTTCGCTCTTGGGTTCTGCCCCCAAAGTCATAAAAACGCCGATTTTTTTGTTTTTGATATTTTCTTTGTAAAATTTAGTAAATTTTGTATCTGCTCCGCCTTTATCGACAAAAAAACCAATGCCGATAAAATCAAATTCGTCCAAATTTCCCTTAAATTCGCTAAAACTCACACTCTCGCAACCGATTTCTTCTGCGATTGCGTTTGCAACTTTTGCCGTGTTTCCCGTAAGTGATGAATAAATAATAATTTTTTTACTCATTTTATAAACTCCTTTTTAATGATATTTGCGCAATTTACTGCGATATTGTTTCCCCAAAAAACTCCGTTTAAATTTAGTCTAAATTTGCCGCAAAAAAGCTCTGCCAAACCTAAATTTTCGCATTTTTTTAAAAATTCAAAAAGCTCGTTGCAGGTTTGTTCGCTCAAATTTTTAAATTCGCTCAAATCTAGGCAATCATATTGAAAAAGATTACAAAGTTTCTCAAATTCAGCCTGTTTTGGCGAAATTTTGCTTATCATTTTTCGCCCTGCCATACCAAACATACCAAAACCAGCTATCTTACCACCTGCGCCATTTCCCAAAGGCAAAATATCCGTGCCTTTGTGCGTATGGCGAATATATTCGTAAGTATCGCGATTTTTTCTAGCAAGTTTTGTAAGCTCCAAAAGCTCAAATTCCCCACTTTCAAGCAGAGTTTTTGCAAATTCGTTATGCAAATTTAAATCGGTTTGCAAATCATACTCAAATTCTTTGCCGTCTTTTGAAAGCTTTGCGCCGTCAAAATACATAAGCGAGTAAAAGCTCGTGCTATCGATATTTAAACCCAAAATTTGCTTTGCATCAAATTTAACATCGTCTAAGCTTTGATTTGGATAGTTGTAGATTATATCGGTGCAAAGAAGTCCGTCAAAATTCTCACGCAAATTTGCTAGTTTTTTAATCGCTCCTTTGCCGTTATAAACGCGGTTTAAAAACTTTCGTCCGTGATCGCTAAAAGTTTGAATCCCTATGCTAAAACGATTTACGCCGATATTTTGTAAAAATTTTATTTTCTCTACGCTTAGATTATGCAAAGTGCTTTCTAAACTGATTTCGCAGGTTTCATCGACGCTAAATTTCTCAAAAATCGCAGCGAAAATTCGCTCAAAATGGTTTTCTTTTAGCGTTGTCGGTGTGCCACCGCCAAAATAAATACTTTTGATTTTTTTACTTTTTAGATACTCCGTCTTGCCGAATTTAGCGATTTCGCCGAGTAAAAATTCAGTGTAACTATCAAGTTCGTCAGCTAACTTCGTGCGATTCATCGAACAAAACGAGCAGATATTGTCACAAAATGGTATATGAAAATAAATCACGCAATCTTCGCTGCCACTTGGCGAATTTAACGCTTTAAATAGCTCATTTTCGTCTGCTAGCACAGGCGGAAAAATTCGCTCATTATGGTGCGTTTTTATGCGCTCTTTAAACGGATTTTCATTATCCATGTTTATCTCTTTGCCGCCACTATGCGAAGACATTTTTTGTAGTTTTTCTAGCATGGCTTTTGGCAAATTTTCTAAATCCATACCGCTTTTTTCAAGTTTTTCACGAATATCTTGTGGTAAATTTGCCAAATTTAAGCCGTTTTTTTCGCCGTTCATTTTGTAAGCTCTCCATAAATTTGCTCTATTAAAATGCTAATTCTAGGGCTTCCGCGCAGTATCGTGCTAGGAACGACTATAAATTTACCGTTTTTTACGGCTTTGCTTTGAGATAAAATGGGATTATTTTTTAAAAAGCTATCCAAGTCCGAATTTAAGCCAACCATAATGATAAAATCGGGATTTTGCGAAAGTATAAATTCGCTCGAAATTATCGGCGTAGAGCCTTGAAGTGAGCTTGCAAGATTTTTCATACCAAATTTAGCGATAATATCACCGGGCAAGGTCGTATCAGTAAAAGCCATCATCGGATTTGCCGAAAAAAAGGCAATCGCACTTTTATCTTTTAAAGCTGTTTTATTTTCAAAGATTTTTTCCATACCCGCACAAAGCTCGTCTGCTTTTTGACTTTTATCTGTGATTTCGCCGAGCTTTTTTGTATTTTGGCAAATTTGATTTAGACTGTCGGCTTTTAGCTCCATTGAGGGAAAATTTAGATTTTTCAAATCATTTCCTGCATTTGCCGAGTGAAAACTAGTGATGATTAAATCGGGATTGAGTTCAACGATTTTTTCCAAATTTGGCTTTATGTAAGTTCCTACGCTTGGCAAATTTGCCGTTTTTTCTTCTGGGTAAATTTTTGACATCGTTGTGCTTGAAATGGCTGAAATTTGGCTTTCTGCTTCAAGCATATATAAAATTTCCACTGCCGCAGGATCAAGCACGACTAAATTTTTTGCCCCTAAAACACAGGCAAGAAAAACTGAAACTAGGATATTTTTTTTCATTTTTACTCCTTTTTAATTTCGCAGACTGGCAAAGCCGGTCTTTACGAGCGGGAGCTACGCTCCCTGCACCTGAGCAAAGCAATCATAGCCGTGCCAAAAGCGCACGGCTATGGCTTTGCGAACTAATATCATACTACTAAAAGTTACTTGTTTACTATCGCAAACATTTTTACAATGTTTCCTTCAATCCTTTGATAAAACGATAAATGGATCGTTTTTGTGATATAAAATTTCGCACTCTAAATCGTAAATTTCACGCAAAATTTCTTTTGTGTAAAGCTCTTTTGGACTACCTTGATAGCGAATTTTGCCACTTCGTAGCATAAAAACTTTATCGCAAAAAAGTGCCGCTAAATTTAAATCATGAATAACCATAACACTTAATAAATTTAGCTCCTTAGTTAGTTTTTTGCAAATTTTCATAATGTTTAATGCATAATTTAAATCAAGTGCGCTCGTTGGCTCATCTAAAAGCAAAATTTGCGGATCGCTAACTAACGCTCTTGCGATCAAAACTCGCCCAAATTCACCACCGCTTAGCTCATAAGCATTTCGCTTTGCAAATTTAGAAATATCTAAAAGCTCCATAACTTCGCTAACTTTTTCGTAATCTTGCTTTTCATAACCACTAAATTCGCTTTTTAAATGACAAAATCTCCCCATAAGCAAAATTTCTTCCACACTAAGTGGCACACTTAATGCTGTTTTTTGCGGAACAAAGCCCAAAATTTTGGCTAACTCTTTTAGGCTATACTCTTTTAAATTTTTCTGTACTACTTCGATATAACCGCTTTTTAAATCCAAAATTCGCATTATGTTTTTTAAAAGCGTTGATTTACCGCAGCCATTTGGTCCTAGAATTCCCACAAATTCGCCTTTTTTTAGCTCCAAATTTACGCCATCAAGTGTTAAATTTGCGCCGTATCCAAATTTCAAATCCTTAACGCAAACGCTCATCTTATACCCCTAACAGATTTTAACGCTAAAAATAGAAAAAACGGCGCACCAAAAAATGCAGTTACAACGCCGATTGGCACTTCGATTGGGCTTAAAATATTTTTTGCAATCAAATCGCAAAATATCAAAAATATCCCGCCGGCAACGGCAGATGTCGGGATTAAAATAGCGTTGCTCGAAGTTTTCAGTAGCATTCTTAAAGTGTGCGGTATGATTAAGCCAACAAAGCTTATCATACCTGTAAATGCGACCGAAAATCCGATAAGTAAAGATGAAGCGATGAGTAAATTTTTCTTGCTCTTTTCTACATTTACGCCAAGACTTTTGGCTTCTTCATCGCCGCTTAAAATGATATTTAGTTCATGCCTTTTTGTGTAAAAATATATCATAACGACCATTAAAGGCGGCAGCAAAATCAAAATTTTGCTCCACGAAGCTGAGCCTATGTATCCCATTAACCATGCCGTGATTTTAAAGCTATCTTCGCCGATGAGATATGTCGCAAATGCCGTAAATGAACCAAGAAAAGCTGAAATTGCCATACCGATAATCAAAAGCGTTGCGATACTTCGGTTTTTTTTAGCAAGTTTAAAAATAACTAACGACAAACCTGCCGCACAAAAAAATGCAAAAATTCCGTAAAAAATATCTGGCATTTTAAGCAAATACGCTATCACCGCTCCAAAAGTAGCCGCCGAAGCGATACCGATGATATAAGGATCTGCAACAGGATTTAAAAACACGCTTTGCACAACCACGCCGGAAGTCGCTAGTAGCATACCAACGATTAAGCCCATTACTAGGCGCGGAAGCCGCATTTGAAATAAAATTACCTTTTTCATCTCATCGATTTGGTTACCGCTAATACAGGCGAGAATATCGCTAAAAGTTATATTAGCCGTTCCTATCATCAAAGATAGGAACGCTAAAATCACAAACAAAAAAGCCGAAATAAAGCTAAATTTAGAAATCGTATTTAAATTCGGCATAGTAATTTCGCTCATTGGCAGGATAATAACTATCTTGCTTTACGCTTTGTGCTTCGTAGTATTTTTTATTGAAAAGATTTTTTACACCAGCACCTACGCTAAATCCGTTTGCAAATTTGTAGTTAAATCCTGCATCTACAATCGTTTTTGCAGGAATTCTTTCATAATAACTATCAAATTTTTTCGAATAATACTTCACATCGCTCCAAAATTTCAAATTTTTAATCGGCTCATAACTTGCTCCAAGAACGAATTTATGTTTAGAGACAAACGGAACTTCTTTTCCTGCGTTATTGCCTTCTTTGATTTTACTATCGACAAAAGAGTAGCTCTCGCTTATGCTAAATTTATCAAACAGTTTTTGACTTGCAAAAAGCTCAGCCCCGTAACGGCGAGTTTTATCAAGGTTGTAGTATCGCCAACCATCGCCATGACCGCCAAGCATCACTTCTATGATCTCATCTTTTGAATCTGTGTAAAATAGAGTCGCACTCACAAATGAGCCAAAAATTTCATCTTTTAAGCCGATTTCATAGGTTTTATAAACTTCACTATCAATCCCGTTAAAACTATACTCTTTTGTGGTTGGATTTTTATCGGTTAGTTGATTTGGCGATGGCGAAACATAGCCCCTTTCGAATTTCGCATAGATATTTCCGCTAGATGAATAGTTGAAATTTGGCGTGATTTCAAGTGCGTAGTTGTTTTGGTTTGATTTTTGGGTATGGATTGCATTTGTTTTGGTATTCATCGCAGGAATTGGTATAGTAGCGCTCATCTCTTGGGCTGTGTTTCTAGTTATATCAAATTTAGCCCTTTCAAATCTCGCTCCAAAATTTAGATCAAATTTATCGCCAAATTCTTGTTTTTCCATAAAATAAAAGGCATGTGTTGTTTTATCTAGCCCCAAAACCGTGTCAATATGATGAGACATTTGCATTCTACCCATATCGATTTTGTAAAATGTGTGAGATTCTCTGTCGCCTTTATTTAAAATATAATCATACCCTAAGACTAACTCCCCGCTATCATAATCAAATTTTGTCTTTATATTTAGTCCGTATTTTGTGTCGCCAAACAATCCGTTAGTTTCATAGGCTAAATATGGACTTCCGTAGGCTTTGGCATAATCGCTATTATTTTTAATCTTTACTCTTTGATAATACGGCAAAACATTTAGCGTAAAGTTATCGCCGATTTTAGCCTTGTAATCAAATGTCAAATCAACTCTTTTCATATCTTCATCGCCCGTAAAACCTGGATACGGATTTGCACGGCGATCTTGTAAAACTTGTGCCAATGTTAGCCCTTCAAACGGCGAATTTATTTTGCCTTTGTAAAAACTTGGCATAAAAAATAGGCTTTGATTTTCGCTGATTTGCCAATCCATCGTGCCGTTTAGAAAATATCCTTTTTCGTGAAAATCACGCGTATAGCCATCCGTATCAAAGACTTTGGCTCCAAATTTCAAAAACAAATTTTCACTTGCATTTCCGCCGACATTTGTCGTAAAATCTTTATAATCATAACTGCCCCATTTTGTGCCGATATTTGCGTAAAAATCTCGCGGGGTTCTTTTTGTGATGATATTTACAACGCCGCCTCTCGTGCCGCTTCCATAAAGAACGGCTCCGCCGCCCGGCATAGCTTCTATGCGCTCGACATCTTCGATTGCTATCATTTCATAAGGCACGATTCCGTGAGCCGAATCAATCATATTCATAGGAACGCCGTTTATAAGCACCTTTACGGCAGTATTTGCACGAGCACCTTGACCACGCATATCGATTTTATTTCCGATACCGCCTGTGTTGATAAATTCAACACTAGGAATTTTCTCTAATGCCTCTTTTATGCTTCTATATCCGCGTTCTTGGATTTCATTTTCGCCCAAAACATAGACATTTCGCACCTCATCGCTTAGTTTTCCTTCAAATCCGGTTGCCGTTACGACAATCTCATCAAATTCAACTGAATTTGCCAAAGCTAAACTAGCCGACACACTAAAAAAAATAACTTTTTTTAGCATAAATTCTCCTTTATTAAATAATAATTATAATCAAATATAAAATTTAAAATAACTATATATAATGATTTAAAATTTAAAATTGCAAAAATTTATCAAATTTAATCTTAATTAATAATTAAAATCAATAAATTTATTTATCTTGATAAAATAAAAATTATTTTCAAAAAGAATTGTAAATTTAAGCGTAATTTTTTTGCTAGTTTTGTGCTAAATTTATACAAATTTAGCCAGACATTTAAGTTTTGTAAATTTTTAAAATTAGATTATATTTAAATTGTGAAGTTTGTAAATTTATAGGCGTAGTAATTAAAAAATTCACGCTTTTAAGCAAAGCACACTTGGTTTGTGTGTGCAAAGCCTATAAAGCGCGAATTTAAGCCCATTTAGTATAGTAATCTACCCATTTTTCTTCGCAAATTCTCTCATAAATTCGCAAAGAGTTTGGACATTATCTAGCGTTATAGCATTATAAATCGAAGCACGAATTCCGCCTAAAACGCGGTGCCCTTTAAGTCCTATCATGCCGTTAGCTTCTGCCATTTTGACAAAAAGCGGTTCAAGTTCAGGGTTTGCGATATTAAAAACCACATTCATAAGACTTCTGCTATCTTTTTTTACATGACCTTTGTAAAAATCGCTAAGCTCGTCAATCGTGCCGTATAAAAGCTCGGCTTTTGCTACATTTCGTTTGTGAATTTCGCCTAACCCGCCTAAATTTTCAATCCAAGAAAGCATTAAATTTAGCATATAAATGCCAAAAGTATTTGGCGTGTTGCTCATAGAATCGGCTTCAACCTGCGTTTTATATCGCAAAATCAAAGGCGTTTTTGTATTTTCCACGCGATCAAGCAAATCTTTGCGAATCACCACAAGCGTTACGCCTGCCGGGCCGCCGTTTTTTTGAATTCCGCCGTAAAAAAGTCCAACGCTACTTAAATCCACAGGGCGAGAAAAAAGATCGCTCGAACTATCGACGACTAGCGGGCATTTGCATTTTGGAAGCTCACTATACTGCGTTCCGTAAATCGTATTATTTGAGCAAATATAGCCGTAATCGGCATCGTCGCTAAATTTAACCACAGGGATATGATCAAATTTACTCTCTTTGCTACTTGCTACGACCTTGTAATTTATCCCCAAGATTTGGGCTTCTTTAATCGCTTTATTTGTCCAGTTGCCCGTATTTGCGTATTCTGCGACACCGCCGTTGCATAAATTCATCGGCACTTGCGCAAACTGCAAACTAGCGCCCCCTTGCAAAAAAAGCACGGCATAATCATCGCTAAATCCGTAAAGTGATTTTACTCTATCCATAGCTTGGTGCAAGACCTCTTCAAAAACTTTCGTTCTATGCGAAATTTCCATAATCGAATATCCGCGTCCTTGATAGTTCAAAAACTCGTCTTGTGCCTGTTTTAGGACACTTAGCGGTATCGTGCTAGGACCTGCGCTAAAATTTATAACTCTTTGCATTTTTTCTCCTTTTTTATTCTATCGTTGCTTGTTTTTGCGTATTTTGCGATGATAAAATGACTTTATCGCCGCTTTTTAAATCGCTTAAATTTGTAAGTTTTCCGTCTTTAAAAACCGCAACCAAATCTTTTGTAATCTCAAAAAATTTCGCTCTCCCGGCTAAAATTTCATCTTTTAGTCTGATTTCAGCTTTTAAATTTGTAAATTTCAAATTTATGGCGTTATCAAATTTAAGCTTTAAAGCATTTAAATTTAAAAGCGAACGCTTGATTTTTTCGCCTACGGCTTTGCTTTTTAACTCCAAATTTAGCGTATTTATTAAATTTTTTGATTTTACAATTTTATCGTTTATAAAATCGTTAAAATATCTATCTAAGCTATCTAAATTTTGCATTAGCTCATTTCCGTCAGGCAGTAAATCAACCATCGCAGCCGTCGGTGTGGGGCTTCTGTGATCGGCAACAAAATCGCTAATGCTAAAATCGATCTCATGTCCGATTGCTGAAATCACGGGCGTTTTTGCCGCAAAAATCGCACGAGCCAAGTTTTCATCATTAAAACACCATAAATCTTCCTTGCTACCACCGCCTCTGGCTATAACAATTGCATCATAATCCTTACTATCAGCGATTTTTAGGGCATTTATAATGCTAAATGGCGCATTTTCACCCTGCATTAGTGCGCCGTAGGCGTGAATTTGACAAAAAGCCCTTTTATCAAATGCGATTTTTTTCATATCTGCGTATGCTGCCGAAGTTAGGCTTGTGATTAAAGCGATTTTTTTAGGAAATTTTGGTAGCGGTTTTTTTTGTGTTAGCTCAAATAGCCCTTCGTTAGCTAGTTTTTCTTTAAGCCTTGCAAAGGCGATTTCAAGTTCGCCGTCCCCTTGAAGCACCAAATTTGAAGCGATGATTTGATAACTTCCGCTTGGCGTATAAAGGCTAACTTTGCCCGTGATAACCACCTTGTCGCCGGTTTTTGGAAGAAATTTAAGTCTTGAATTTGCAAACTTAAACATAGCGCAATCAACCGCGCTTTTTTCATCTTTTATCGTAAAATACCAATGCCCGCTGGTTGCGTTTTTGGTAAATTTTGAGATCTCTCCGACAACTTCTACGAACGAAAAAGATGTCTCTAAAAGCGTTTTTGCCTGTTCGTTTAGTTCGCTAACGGTCATTTAACGCACCTTTTTTGCGACAAAAAGCGTAGTAACATCAAAGCTAAAACCTTTTGAAATCTCCACTTCAAAACCGTTGTTTTCGAGCTTTTGTTTAAATTCAGCTGTATCTAAAAAATTTCCTATCGAATTTGGCAAATACTCGTAAGCTTCCTTGTTTTTTGAAACAAAACCGCCAAGACTAGGCAAAATTTTATTCACATAAAAATCTCTTGCTCTAAAAACTAGGCTTTTTTTGCTACTTTTTGTAAATTCCAAAACGACTAAATAACCGCCTATTTTAAGCACTCTGTTAAATTCAACCAAAGCCTTATCAAGCTCGACAACATTTCGTATGCCATAACTTATGCTTAAAATATCAGCGCTCTCGCTTGAAAGCGTCGTTTCAGTCGCACTTGCTGTGATAAATTTAAAATCTTTAAACTTTTCCTTTGCCACTTCAAGCATTCCTGTGCTTGGATCAATGCCGATAATTTCATCGATTTTAACGCTAAAATCATCTGCCAAATTCGCCCAAGTCCCCATCATATCGCCTGTGCCACAAGCGACATCGACGATTTTTATGTTTTGATTTTTAAATTTTTTTAGCACCGCCCTGACCGCTTTTTTTCGCCACGAAACATCAACCCCAAAACTAATAACCCTGTTTGCTTTGTCGTAAGTAGGGGCTATTTCGTTAAACATTTCTACGATTTTTTCTTGCTTTTCCACTAAATTTCCTTATAAATTTTTAAAAATTTAATATTTTTGTTTAAAATTGTAATAAATTTTGCCTTATTCTCCAAAATATTTTGTTTTATTTTTACACTATGCCCTAAAATCAGTCTTTCAAAACTGCATAAAAATGCAGAAATTTCATTTTGGTTTTTCAGCGAATTTTGATAAATTTGTATAAATTTTAGCCATAAATCAATATCTTGCAAATTTCCAAAAATCTCTTGCGAACGCTTTGATATTTTTGAAAGTTCGTTTAGAGATTTTTGATTAAAAGTTGAAGTAAAATATTCAAGTGCGTATCTTAAATGTTTTATTTTTATTCTTATGGCGTGAAAGTCCGAATTCTGCGAATTTTCATTTAGATTTTTTAGTGCAGTTTTTAATTTTTTTATATCGTTTAAAAGCAAAATTGCAATGAATTTTTTCGCCCTTTTTTCATACTCTTTGACGCCAAAACGACGATTTTCATCGCTCAAAAATGCTTCAAGGGTTTTTAAAAACAGCTCGAAATTCTCGCTTTTAAAGAAATTTTCTAACCTAGCACTAGCCTTTTCTTCGCTAGTTTTTAGCGTTTGAAGTAACAAATTTGGCGTATTTAAAAAAGATAATTTTTTATGAAAAATCTCCAAATCTCTTTTTTCGTTTGTTTTGTTTGCGATGATTTTTAAAATTTTTAAAATTTCATTGCAAAAATTGGGCTCAAAAAGCTCTCTGCTTTGTTTTAAAATGGCTCTAAATTTTCTAAGAGAAATCCTAAATTTATGCAAACTCTCGCCACCATTGTCATTTAAAAACTCATTTTTAAAGTTTTTAATATCATCAAAAATCAATCGTAAAATTAAAATAATAGCTTCAAAACTATCCAAATATGCAGGAATTTTAAAGGTTAAATTTTTATTTTTGCGTAAAATTTGCCATGCTTTTTTCGTGTCAAATTCGCCAAACGGAGTTCCAAAAAGAGCTAAATTTAACTCATCAAATTCACTTAAATTTGAAATTTCACTAAATTTCATATCGCTAAAAAACGAATTTGTATCAAATTCTTTCGCTAAATTTTCATTTTCAAAAAGCACTTTTGCTATGCAAACTCCGCTAAGTTCGCCTTTGTAAATTCTAAATTCAGCATTTTGAGATTTAAATGCGTCATATTTTAAGCTTGGAATAATTTTATCTTTTTGTGCGATTTTAAATTCATCTTTTGAGATCGTAAAAATTTGCAAATTCTCTTTTTTATGTGATAAAAAACAGCCGTTAGAACTTTTGATATAGCAAATTTGTGGATTTAATGAGATATAAAATTTTTGTGTTTTATCTTTTTGGAATTTTGTAGTATCGTGAGCTAAAAATTCAGTCTTGCTAAACAAAAATTTACGCTCTATTTGCATACTCCACTCCAAAAAATAAGGTGGAGTATCCTACCAAAATAGAGCTTAAATTTCAAACTATCTGCAACACTCGCAGTCGCTAACGGTCGCAACTACATTGAATTTTTTGATAATGTTTCTTGCTTTTCTTTCGAATTCTTCTTTTGCTTTGATTAAAGTATCATCATCCATACCCAAATCTTCGATACTTCCGCATTTTTCGCAAACTACATGAATATGCGGTTTTTCATAAATATCAAATCTGCTTTTTTGATTTGGCGCATTTACTTCGACCACAACGCCTTCATCAAGTAAAGTGTTAAGGTTTTTATAAACCGTTGCAAGCGAGATAGACGGATAATCTTTTTTAATATCTTCATAAAGTTTTTCGATGCTTGGGTGTTCGTGATGAGCCAAAACCTTTAAAATGCAAAGTCTTTGCGGAGTAGCTTTTAAACCGCAATTTTTCAGCAAATCAATGTGATCCATTAAATTTTCCTTAAATTTATAATTTTCGTAAGAATAATAGCAAAAATAAGTTTAAACTTGTCTTATATTAATTAAGATTTTTTATTATTTAATATAAAATTTGTGATAGTATTGTAATCAAGTCCTAAATTCGCTTCAACTTCGCTAGTATTGCCGTGTTGAATAAATTTATCGCTATATTCAAAACTATAAATTTTTATATCATAAATTTTATTATCTTGTAAAAATCCGCTGAGCATTTCAGCGATACCGCCCTTTTTCGCACTATCACTAAAAACATACCAAATTTTATCTTTTTTGGCTAAATTTAGTAAAAATTCGCTATCTAATGGCTTAGCAAAAACCAAATCCACAACATCGCAAGAAATTTTATTTTCTAAATTTAAAGCCACTTTGCAGGCCTTACCCACAGCGTTGCCATAACCAATAAGAGCGACATTTGCGTTTTTATTCTCTTGCAAAAAACAGGCTTTTGTAAAATCCAAAATCTCTAAATTCGCAAATTTATCTTTAAATTCGTCCAAAATAAAGCTTCCCCGCGGATAGCGAAGTGCCAAAACGCCCTTATGTGCGTAAGAATACTCCATTAAAGCATGAAAACTTCGCTCGTCCCTTGGAGCGCACATCGAGATATTTGGTATCGCATTTAAAAAGCTTATATCAAATGCGCCTTGATGCGTCTCGCCGTCTTCGCCGACGATTCCTGCTCTATCCATTGCTAAAACTGCATCTAAATTCATAATAGCTAAATCATGGATCACTTGATCATAAGCTCTTTGCATAAATGTCGAATAAATGGTAATGTAAGGCTTAAAGCCTTCCTTTGCCATCGCCGCCATTGAAGCAACTGCGTGTTGCTCTGCGATTGCTGCGTCCCAAAAACGATCAGGAAAAGCTTCCATAAGCTTATCAATGCCTGTTCCATTTGGCATAGCAGCCGTTACACCTACGACATTTTCGTGTTTTTTAGCTAAATTTAACAAAGCTTCGCTATAAATATCAGTCGCTTTTTTTAGGCTTTCGCCTTTTTTAAATTCGCCGCTTTGCAGATCAAAAGGTCCCACGCCGTGCCACGATACTTCGTAACCTTCGGCTTTTTCATACCCTTTGCCTTTTATGGTTTGAGCATGAATCACCACAGGTTTTTTCATCGCTTTTGCCGCTTCAAGAGCGTTTATAATCTCAACCAAATTATGCCCGTCGATTGGGCCAATGTATTCAAGACCTAGCTCTTCAAAAAACATTCCGGGCATAATTAGACGCAAAGAATTTTCAAATTTTTTAGCCATATAGGTTGCGCCTTTTGGCGCGTGAGATAAAATTTGCGTAACTTTGCCTTTGAATTTTTGATACATTTCCCCTGCCATAGCCTGACTTAGATATTTACTTAAAGCCCCGATTGGCTTAGAAATGCTCATTTTATTATCATTTAAAAGGATTATACAAGGAAGTCTTAAATCGCCTAGCTCGTTCATAGCTTCATACGCGATCCCGCCACTCATCGAACCATCGCCGATAAATGCGATAGGAATTCGATCTTCGTTTTTAAGTTTTATGGCTTTTGCTGCTCCAAGAGCTAGTGAAATCGAAGTCGAGCTATGCCCTGCGATAAAATAGTCAAATTCGCTCTCGCTTGGCTTTGTATAACCGCTGATACCGCCAAATTTACGCAAACTCTCAAAACTATCCCAGCGATCCGATAAAAGTTTATGAGCGTAGCTTTGATGACTAACATCAAAGATAAATGGATCATTTTTAGCATCAAAAACGAAGTGCATAGCCACGATTAGCTCGACTGCGCCGATATTTGAGCTTAGATGACCGCCGTTAGTGCTAACGACTTCTAAAATGCGAGAGCGAATTTTTTCGCAAAGCTCGATTAGCTCATCTAGCGAATAGTTTTTAATATCCATTACAAATACTTTTCAAGCGTTTTAAGTAACTTATCGTTTTGTTTTGGCAGCCCTATGGTAATGCGAATTGCGTTTAAGCCATAGCCTTTTAGATTTCGCACGATTATGCCTTTTTTAAGTAACGCATTTGAAATAGCCGTGCTATCAAACATCTCATCAAAAACGAAAGTGATAAAATTCGTATATGAATTTATGAAATTTATGCCGTTTTCGTCGGCAAATTTTTCATATTTTTTCATCTCTTTGAAATTGTTTTTTAAAGTCTCTTTTACAAATTTTTCATCTTTAAGCGCAGCTAATGCCGCAACTAGGCTGATAGTTGTTACATTAAACGGCGGACGAAGTTTATAAAGAGCATTTATGATATTTTCATCTGCTACGCCATATCCTATACGCATGCCCCCTAAACCATAAAGTTTAGAAAAAGTGCCAAGATAAAGAACATTTTTGAAATTTTTAACGATAAATTCAGGTCTAATCTCTTTATTTTTATCTTTATATGTCGCAAATTCGTTATAAGCGCCGTCGATGACAACTAGCACATTTTCGTCGATTTTGCGAATAAATTCATAAACTTCTTTTGCGTCCAAACACTCGCCTAACGGATTGTTTGGCAAACAAAGAAAAATCACGCCGATTTCATCTTTGTGTGCGTTATAAATTTCTAAAAATTCAGCCAAATCGTGCATTTGCGATTTTGTGCGATAAACTTTGCTTTCGCAGTGAGCCGCGTAAATTCCATACATCGCAAATGTAACTCCTGCCGTTAAAATGGCAGTTTTCGCACTCGTTTTTGCATGAAGTGCAAATTCGATTATCTGGTCGCTTCCTGAACCGATGATGATATTTTTTTCGCCAACATTATAAAATTTAGCTAACGCCCCTTTTAGCTCAAACATAGAATCATCAGGGTATAAATGCGCATTTCGTGCATTTTTTTCAATCGCCTTTTGAACTTTTTTGCTAGTTCCCATTGGATTTTCATTGCTTGCTAGTTTGATAACATCATCTTTGTCGATGCCAAATTCACGCACGACTAGCTCAATCGGCTTTCCTGCTTCGTAATTACTTAAATTTTCTACAAATTCGTTAAATTTCATTGTATCTCTCCGTTTATATAACTTCCTAACCACGATATTTCGTGACCCCTTTTGTGCGCATCTTCTAGCACACGCTTAACCTTTTCATCATCGATATGACCTTCAAAATCTATGTAAAACCCGTATCTAAAATTTTTGGCTTTTTCCGGTCTGCTTTCAAGTTTAGTCAAATTTATACCTTCGTTTCTAAACATTTGAAGAAGTTCGACTAGACCACCCGGTCTATCGTCAGTTTTAGCCAAAATGCTTGTTTTATCGTGTTCGCTTTTTTGATTTTTAAAATCACTTAACACAAAAAATCTAGTTCGATTTGCCGAATTATCTTCGATTTTTTCAAAAACAATCGGAAGATCATATAAATTCGCCGCTATTTTTGAGCAAATCGCCGCCGAATTTGGCGTTTGAGAAGCTGTTTTAGCTGCTAATGCCGTTGATTTTGTAGGGATAAATTCAGCCCCTATTAGATTGTGATCGTCTAAAAATTTGCGACATTGATTATAGCCTTGCGGGTGCGAAAAAATCGTCTTAATCTCGCCAATATCGGTGCAGTTACTAGCAAATGAGTGATGAATATCCATATAAATTTCAGCCACAATCTTCACGCTATCGTATTTTCGCAAACAATCAAGCGTAACGCCAACTGCGCCTTCTGTGTTGTTTTCTATCGGCACGACGCCGTATTTAGCACCGCCGTTTATAAGCTCTTTAAAAACTGCTTCTATGTTTGAAAGTGGCAGATACGAGCTAACCGCGCCAAAACGACTTTGCGCTGCTTGATGAGTATGCGTTCCAAAAGGTCCTAAAAATGCGACAACTTGCGGTTTTTCCAAATTTCTTGAAACCGAAAAAATCTCAAAAAATATCGCTTCGATCGCACTTTTGCTTAAATTTTTTGTTTTTGCGCTTCCTAGCCTAGAAATTATCGCCCTTTCGCGTTCAGGTCTGTAAATCGCCGTTCCTGTTGAGTTTTTTAACTCGCCGATTTTTTTGACAAAATCCATTCTTTTATCAAGAAGTTCCAAAATTTGCATATCGACTTCATCTATGCAATTTCTCAAATCATCAATATTTTGCACTTATCGCTCCTAAAAACTCATCTACACTTTTAAAAACAAAATCCAAAATTTTAGGCTCAACGCCGGAATTTTCCACCTTTTCAACTTTTCCGCTAAGCACCAAAGCCGTTTTCATACCAAGCGCTTTTGCGCCTTTTAAATCGCCAAGCGCGTCATCGCTAATGATAGTTATATCGCTAAATTTAAGCCCGTTTTTTTGTAAATTTAATAGTCTTAACGCCTCTTCATAAAATGCCAAACTTGGCTTTCCAACTGCCTTAAATTCGCAGTTTGTGGCTGTTTTTATCATATTTGCGACCGCACCCACGCCCGGATAGAGCCGTCCGTTTTTTTTGTAAATGCTAGTTTCATGTAGCGGGATAAATTTCGCTCCACCCAAAACAAGCTCAATCATATTTGCAAATTCGCTAAATTTAAAATCGTCCCAGCTTGCCACAAGGACTGCATTTTTTGATTTTAAATTTTGCGTAAAACCCAAATTTTGCATAGTTTGTTTAAATTCGTCCGCCCCAAAAAGTGCCGCATCGCATGGAGCTATAAAGCGATTTAAAACGCAAAATGGATCAAGGTAAGAGCCGTCCTTTATATCTAGCCCCTTACCCCTTAAATTCGCTAAAAAATCATCGCTTTTTGCCTTTGTGTTATTTGTGATAACCACATAGGGCAAATTTTTCTCGTTCAAAAAATTTATTAGCTCTTTTGCCCCTTTTATCGGACTTTTGTCGCTATCGCTAAGCAAAGTTCCTTGAACATCGATCAAAAAGCTCACAAATATTCCTTTTCAAGTGCGATTAAATCTTCAAAACTCTCTCGTTTGCGAATAAGTCTAGCTTTGCCACCCTGCACGGCGACTTCTGCGGCTCTGCCACGAGAATTGTAATTACTCGACATAGTAAAGCCATACGCCCCTGCACTTTTTACGCAAAGCAAATCGCCACTATTTAAATTTGGTAGCTCCACGCCCTTTGCCAAAAAATCTCCGCTTTCACAAATAGGACCAACTATATCGCAAGGCGAATTTTGCGAACTAGCCGAATTTACAACAGAAATTTCGTGGTAAGCGCCATATAAGCTTGGCCTTATTAAATCGTTCATCGCACCATCGACCACGACAAAGCGTTTTTCGTTATTTTTCTTTTCATATAAAACTTTTGTTAGGAAAATTCCGGCATTTCCTACCAAAAATCGCCCCGGTTCGCATACGATTGTTACATCTAGACCACTAAGATTAGCTAAAATTCCTTGTGCGTAATCGTATAAATTTATCTCTTCTTCGCTTTGGTATTTTATGCCTATTCCTCCACCAATGTCAAAGAATTTAATCTCTATTTTTAGTGCCAAAAGCTCTCGCAAAAGTTTGCTTACAATGCCGCTAGCTTCGATAATAGGGGCAATATCGGTTAGTTGCGAACCTATGTGAAAGTGAATTCCAACAGGGTTTAAAAATTCGCTATTTTTTGCATAAATATACATTTTTTTTGCTTCATCAATGCTAACGCCAAATTTATTTTCATTTAGACCTGTTGAGATATACGGGTGCGTTTTGGCATCAACATTTGGATTTACACGGATTGAAATTCTAGCTTCTTTGCCAAGCTCTTTTGCCACGCTTTCAAGGCGAAGCATTTCAGCATAGCTTTCTAAATTTATCATCAAAATATCGTTTTCTAAGGCTTCTTTTAACTCAAAATCTTGTTTGCCAACCCCTGAAAATACGATTTTATAAGAATTTGCTCCTGCTGCTAGGGCGCGTTTTACTTCGCCGATACTAACGCAGTCAAATCCGCTTCCTAAATTTGCTAAATGCTTTAAAACGCTTAAATTTGAATTTGCTTTTACGGCAAAACAAACGAGCGATTTTCTTGCGTTAAATGAATTTTTTAGAGCTAAATAGTTTTTTTCTATCGCGTCAAAATCATAAACATAAAGCGGTGTGCCAAATTTAGTGGCTATTTCATTATAATTCATAAAATTCCTTGAAAATAAAAAGTTATAAATTCTAGCGAAAAAAGCTTAACGATGCTTAAAAACGAGATATAATGCAAACAAAAATATAGCAAAAATCGGCAAAATAATGCCAAGTTCAGGCATAATCACGCCGTTAAGAGAAAAACGAATCAAAACAAACAAAACGCCCCAAATGCAAAGTGTAGCGATAAAAAATCCAAAGCTTAAAAGTGCAAGATTAAAAAATCGTCCGGTAACCGGCAGATAATAATACAAAATCAAAACCATAAGCGGTGCAAAAAGCGGAAAGAAAATCATATTGTATAAATTTGCCTTGATTGAGCCGACATTTATGCCTTGTGATTTAAAGGTTTTTATCGATTTTATGGCTTCTGAAATGGTATAAACATTTGCCGAATCATAAACGCTTTCGATTGTATTTGGATCAAATCCGCCAAGAGCGGTTATGTCGTTTTGGATTTCATATTTCAAACCATCTTTTCCAAGCTCAAATTCGCTCGGCAAAATGGTAGTATTTAACTCGCTAAAATGCCATTTTTTATCTTCATAAACGCCTTTTTGGCTACTTGATTTTGAAATCAAAGCATTATCTTTAACTTCAAAAAATGCAATATCACTTGCGGCTTTTGCCCCCGGATTTAGCTCTTTTATGTAGATATATTTGCCTTCAAATTTCAAAAACATATCATTGCTAAGCGACCAAATTTGCGAGAAATTCGTCAAATTCTTTTGAAAACGGAGCGAGTATGCAAACGGGGTGTTATTTAAGCCGATATAAATAAGCGTTATGATTAAAGCTATCAAAAATGGCGGAACTATAAATGAATTTTTACTAACTCCAAGCGCGTAAAAACTAACAAATTCGTTGCTACGAATCATATTAAAAGCTGTGATGATTAACGCAAAAATCAGGCTTAAAGGAAGCGTGTAGGTTACAGCTACACTCGCGGTTAATGCGATATATAAAAGAGCTGTGTTTGCGCTTTGCGGGAAGTCTTTTAAATTTGTTAGCACATCAATGCCGACATAAAAGCACTCCAATGCGATAAACAAAATAACGACATATTTAAAATAAACATAGCCTACATATCGCGAGTAAAGCTTCAAACTTAATCCTTCAAGCAGTTTTTCGTGTTGAATTTTGCCGAAATTTCGTTAATATTTGATTTTATCAGCTCTAAAAGCCCATTTTTGGCATATTTTAAAATCTCTTTTAAACACTCTTTTTCGTTTGCATTGAAATTTGATAAGACAAAATTTGCCGTGTTTGGTTTGAAATTTGGCAAATTTAGATTTGATAAATTTGAAATTTGTGAAAGCGGAGAATTTGCTGAATTTTTTGAATTCACGGAATTCGCCGAATTCGGCAAAGAATTTTCGCTTCGTCCCACGCCTATGCGAACTCGCTCGTATTCGTTACCGATTAGATTATCGATTGACTTTATGCCGTTGTGTCCGCCGCTAGACCCACCAAATTTAAACTTCATAGCACCAAATTTTAAATCAATGTCGTCGTGAATAACGATAATGCGTTCGGGTTTGTAAAAATCTTTAACTGCTTTTACCGAATTTCCGCTTAAATTCATAAAAGTTTGTGGTTTTAAAAGTAGAAGCGAACCTTTTTTATAAAGTTCGCCTTTGAATTTTGAGGGGCTTCCGACGGCGTCGAAACCGCCGTCATTTATAAGCTCGTCAATCAGCATAAATCCTACATTATGCCTTGTATTTTTATACTCATCTCCCGGGTTTCCTAAACCTACGATAAGTATCATTTTACGCCTTATTTAGCTGTCAAAACTCCGACAACTGCGACTGATTCTTTTTCGATAATGCTAACGCCTTTTGGAAGCACAATATCTCTAACTAGGATAGAATCGCCCACATCAAGCTCAGTTACATCAAGCGTGAAATCATTTGGAATATCTTTTCCTGCGCATTTTACGGCTAGGCGTCTTTTTGATTGCACCAAGACACCTTTGTTTTTAAGACCTTTTGCGATACCTACGACTTTAACAGGGATTAGATATTTGCTGACCTCTTTGTCATCAACAACACGCAAATCAACATGCAACAAAGCGTTTGTTACAGGGTGTTTTTGATATTCTTGGATAACAACTTTGTAGGTTTTTTTGCCAACTTTTACTTCAAAAGGAAGTGTAGTTTTGGCTCTAACTGCTTTTATAAAATCATTTGATTTAAACGCAGCGTTTATATTTTCAAATCCTTTCGCGTAAATGTTTGCGATTAGATAACCATCTCTTTTCAAGGCTTTTGAAGACCTTTTACCGATACTCTCTCTAACGATACCTTCTAACATCGTTGTCCTTTCGTAAAAAATAGGCTGAGAGTATAGCGAAAAATTTATAAAAACAAGTTGAATTTAATGTGGTTTGGTTTTGTTTGTCGTTGTGATGAATTTGCATTGTCATTGCGAAGCTACGCAACTATTATGGTAGGCAAGGATGCCAGCTTTACGAACTGCTCTATCCAAAATTTGATTAGCTTTCGCTATTCTGCTGTTTGTTGAACTCATGGTTCTCTCCTTTAAAAAAATTTGTTATTAAATTAATTCGTAACTTTTTTTAATATGGTCAATATTTATATTTTTTTGCAAAAAATATTGTTTGACTTCTTTATAAATTTCATCACTATATAGATAAATCATAAAATATCTAGCCGACAACAATGCACCATACATAGGCACAGTGTGGTGTGATTTTGCAATTCTTAAAAAAGGAAAAATTTTAAATCCTTTTAAACTACAATTTATAAAAAAATAAGATAAAAATTTAATTATTAAATTTATAAAGCAAAATAGTATTGATGGCAAAAAAGCTATTATCACAAATAAAATAAAGATAATAAATAAAAAACATTTGAAATAGATAGGAAAATCTTCAAAATGACCAGTTCCGACAAAAAAGGTTCTTGCCAATTCATCATGTGAAATTTTACATTTTCTTTTTAACTTTCCGTAATCATAAAATTCTATGTAATGATTTGTAAATTTGATTTTATGATTTTTAAATTTAAATTTTTGAAGAACAGCAATAATGATAATATAACTTACTGGTATCAAACTTAACCAAAGCAATTCTTGTGGAACTTTACCCCAACGCAATTCTTGTAATATCCCTGCAAAAATACAAGCAAAAATAAAAGATGAAACAAGTAAAGTTAATACAAAAAATTCTTCATAGCTTTGTATAATGAGCGGGTCTTTATCATAATCCCTAAAATTTGGATTATTTTTCTTTTGAAATTCTAAATCTTGTTGATATTTTTGTTCTTTTATTTGTGCTTTTTGAATTTTGGCTTCTGCGTTTTTCTTTAACTGCTCGGCTCTTTGTTTTATATCGTTTTCCAATTTTAATCCTTTTTGTAAATTTTCTCGTCATTGCAAGACCACGAAGTGGTCGTGGCAATCCAGTCAAACGGCAAAGCCGTTTATTAAAAAGCAAATTTGCAAATAATAAACGCCTGTCGGCGTTGCTGGATTGCTTCGTCGCTTCGCTTCTCGCAATGACAAATTTTAGCAAATTCAGGTCGTATCAGTTACCTGCGATACGAAAGTTTTTAAATTTGCATTTTACAAATTTGTTATTTTTAAATTAGAGATTGCTTCGATTTTTTCTGCGAAAATTCTCGCAATGACAATGGATAGAAAATTTAAATTTTCAAATAGTTCAATATCAAATTTAAACTACAAATGCCGACGATTTCGTGTGTTTTCGAGCAAAACAAGCGAAAAACTAGGCGTCTGCCTGTTTGAGCTAGTTTTGCGACGAATCACACGAAAGCTAGGCTGAATTCAATTCTATAACTCTTTTAATTGAACGACTTCGTCTTCCATACCGGCATTTATATCTTGCCCTGCTTCCAAATTTGCCTTTTGTTTTTTGGCTAAATCGGCATTTTTCATCATCAAGTCAAGGTCGCTTCGTTTTGAAGCTTTATCTAGCGCTTCGCTTTTCGTAAGCACGCCGGTATCATAAAGATCTAGCAAATGTTGGTCAAATGTCTGCATGCCGTAAGTATATCGTCCATCGGCTATCGCATCAGGGATTTCGCCGTCGCGACCCTCTAAAATCATATCTTTGATACGAGTATTTTTTCGCATAATCTCAACAACCGCGCATCGCTTGTCGTCCGTTGTTTTGGCTAAGCGTTGAGAAATAACCGCTTCGATAACCGCAGCAAGGGTGATTTTTATCCGTTCTTGTTCGCTTGGTTCAAACATAGTTATGATACGACCGATTGTCTCTTTTGCATCGACAGTGTGAAGTGTCGAAAACACAAGGTGTCCTGTTTCAGCTGCGTGAAGCGCTGTTTCGATAGTCTCTAAGTCCCGCATCTCGCCTACGAAAATAATATCAGGGTCTTCCCGTAACGCGGCGCGAATTGAATCGGCAAAAGTGTTGCAGTCTTCGCCGATAGCTCGTTGGTTTATCACACATTTATCATCTTTGAAAACAAATTCTACCGGGTCTTCGATAGTTACAATATGGCTTGTTCTGCTTTGATTTATTCTATTTATCATACTTGCGATTGTAGTTGTTTTACCGCTTCCAGTTGGTCCTGTTAGCAAAATAATACCACGCATTGTCTCATCGCAAATTTTCTTAATCGATTCAGGAAGTCCAAGCTCGTCAATAGTAGGAATCTTAACAGGAATCGTTCTAAAAACCATGCTAATGCCGTCAATTTGAAAGAAAATATTTACACGGAAGCGATAATTTTCATTTAACGCATAAGTAAAATCCACGCTTTTGTTTTTCAAAAGCTCTTCAAATCTCGTTCTAAGAAGCACTTTTGAAAGCTCAATGCCGTCTTGTTGTGTAAAAACATTTTTACTAAATTTGACAAGCTCTCCGTTAATACGACCGCGAATCACGCTGCCTGATTTGATATGCAAATCGCTACCGCCGTTTTGAACCAAAAAATCAAGATATTTGTTTAATCTATCCCTTTGAGCGTAGTTTAGGTTGTTTAAATCAACGCTCTCGTTTCCTTCTAGTCCTCGCATATTTTATCCTTTCTTTAAAGCTTTGATTATATCGTCAAATGCGATGATGAATTGTTCCAATCCGTCATCAAGCAACTTTTTATAAACTTTTTTCATGTCAATTCCTGCGTTTTTGACCTTTTCGAAAAATTCGTCGATTTGCTCGTTTGTTAGTGGCACCTTTGGCGAATTTTCGGTTTTTATAAACGCTTTTATTGTATCAAGCGGAGCGGTATTTATGCAGTTTTCAAATAAAAGTTCGCTCACATAATAATCTTTTGGTAACTCATCGCCCTTAACGCCCGTGCTAGCAAAAAGCGGTTTAACGAAGCTTAAATTCGCTTCTTTTATGATATTGTAGCATTTCATAGCATTAATTATACCCACTTTTGCTTTTGGCAGACCTGCGTTAGCCATTTTTTCATCAAGCATTCTATCAAAACGGCTAACAAAAATGCTAATAACCGCTTTTGGTAAATTTGCTTTTGGGAAGTATCTTTTAAATCCTGCAATGCCCTCTTCAAAGGCTTCAAGGCATTTTTTAGTCTGCTCAGGCGAAAAAATCAAAGTCGCATTTACATTTATGCCCTTGCGTATTAGTTCGCTCATCGCTTCATATCCGTCCTTTGTGGCAGGGACTTTTATCATAACATTTGGCATACCGATTGCACCGTAGAGATGTTTGCCGTCTTTAAATGTGGCTTCTGCTTTGTTGCTTAAATTTGGATCGACTTCGATACTAACAAAGCCGTCATCTGCGTTTATGTAGTTTTTAAGTAAGCTTTCTGCTGCACTTCGTATATCTTGCGTAGCTAAAATTTCATAAAGTTTTTTTGGCTCTTTTTTCTTAAATTCTTCCTTTGCTTCTGCGTAAGCAGGGGAATTTAAAAAAGCGTTTTTGAAAATAGACGGATTTGAAGTCGCTCCGTTAATCGTGCCGTTTTTTATAAGCTCGTTAAATTCGCCGTCAATAAAATCACGCTCCAAAAAGTCGCACCAAAGGCTAAATTTAACCTTTTCGTTATACATATTTCATAACCTCCCTTAAATCTTTTGTATCCACACAATGCGTTGCCTCTTTTTTCAAAACTTCGTGAGCGCAAAATGCGATTTTTAGACCAGCTTCACGAAACATCGAAACATCGTTTGCGCCGTCCCCAACGCACATAACTTCATCAGATTTTAAATTTAAAAGCGATTTTAACTCTCTTAACATCGCCCCTTTTGAGTAGCCAAACATTATCTCTCCGCCCACAAGTCCCGTTAGGACGCCGTCTTTTTCGTGCAAAATGTTTGCAAAACTAGCATCAAATCCTAAAACTTTTTTGGCATGATCGGTTGCTATGTGGTAGCCGCCGCTAAAAACAACGACTTTGATATTTTTTGATTTTAGATAAGCTATAAGCTCTTTTGCGCCTGTGATGAAAGGCAAATTCTTAGCGATTTTTTCTATTTCGCTTACCTTAACGCCCTTTAAATACGCAACCCTTTCAACCAAGCTTTCAAAAAAATCAAGCTCGCCCGCCATTGCTCTTCTTGTAATATCGGCAACTTCTTTTTCTTTTCCGACACTTCTAGCAAACTCGGTTATAGTCTCGCCGTCCATAAGTGTGCTATCAAAATCAAAAACACAAAGTTTAATCATATTTTTCCTTTTAAAAGCTTTATTATAACTATTTTAAATTTAAATTTAGACAAAATTCATCAAATTTATTGCTTTTTGCGTCGAATTTATAAATTTTTTGCGTAACGGCAAATGAATTTAAATTTATATATGTTTGATTTTCAAATTTTAGAATTTCATCTTGATGATAATGACCCTCGACGACGATTTTAGCGTTATAGTTATGAATTTTTGGTTTTATAAAATTCATAAAATTTTCAGCCTTTTTATACAAAATTTTATCTTCTTGCGATTTTAAAATGGCTTTTGAAATCTTAAATTTGCAAATTTCATCGATAAAATTCATAAATTTTAAAAATTGTCTATTTCGCAAAAACAAAAGTGAAATTTGCGTTATCTTTGGCAGAAAAATATCGCCGTGAGAAATCTGCAAAATCTCGCCAAATTCGGTTTTAAATGAAGTCGGTTGGTCGTAGTGGCTAAAAACTTTTACGCTCGGAAAAATCTCTGCTAGATTAAAATCATGGTTGCCTTCAAAATAAAAAATCTCGCATTTTTTTGAAATTTCATTTATCAAATTTATCTCAAATTCATAAAATTTTTGCGAATATGTCGTATTTGCCAAAAAATCAAACATATCGCCAAGCATAAAAATTTGGCTTGGCAAATTCTCATTTTCAAGCGAATTTAACTCTTGCAAAAATGCACGAAAATTCGCTCTGTTTGTATTTGCGTGAGCGTCGCTTAAAAAAATCGCACCGTTTTTAATTTTATAAATTCTTGCCACGCTTTAAATTCCGTGAGAGATTTTTGGCATTGCCATGTTTTGGCTTACGCCAAGCATTAAATTCGCATTTGCCACAGCTTGGCTTGAAGCGCCTTTTAGTAAATTATCAATGGCTGAATTTATCCAAATTTTATCCCCGTCAGTTTTTACAAAAATATCGCAAAAATGCGTTCCCGCGACATTTTTTATAAGCACTGGTTCGTTTCTAACGCGGATAAATTCTTCATTTTTGTAAAATTCTTTTAAAATTTCCATTGTGTCGATTTTTTCTTTCAAAACGCCAAATGCGCTAACTAGCATTCCGCGCGTTAATGGAAGCAAATTTGGCACAAAAATCGTGTTAAATTCGGCATTTGCCCTAATTGAAAGTTGTTCTTTGATTTCATCTGCGTGGCGGTGCGAAATTGGCGAGTAAGCATTTGCGTTTTCATTTACGCTAACAAAATGACTTGTAGCTTTTAAGCCCTTTCCTGCGCCACTTACGCCACTTTTAGCGTCGATAAAAACACCGATTTTATTATCCATAAATTTTAAAAACGGCGCAATCCCTAAAATCGAACAAGTCGGATAACAGCCCGGATTTGCCACCAAATTTGCCGTTTTGATTTTTTCGCGATTAAGCTCAACCAAACCATAAACAGCATGGGCTAAATTTTTTGGATCCAAATGTGTCGTATAATTTTTCTCATAAAGTTCTAGCGAAAGGCGATAATCCGCACTTAAATCCACAACTTTTGTCGTGCCAAATTCCAAAATCGCCTGTGCGAATTCCATTGCTTTTTCATGTGGTAAGGCTAAAAAAACCAAATCACATTTTTGCGCCGCCGTTTTTGGGTCGGCGATTTCGACTTTCATATCCAAAACACCGCTAAGTTGCGGGAAAATTTCACAAATTTGGCTTTCGCTTGTGGCTGCAAGATAAGAAATTTCAAACTCGTCGTGGCGAAGTAAAATTTTTATAAGCTCCAAGCCCGTATAACCGCTAACTCCGATAATTCCGACTTTTTTCATCATTTTTCCTTATGCAAATTTGATAGGCTTATAAGAAACGCTTAGAATTTCTATATCTTTTCTGCCGTTTGGCAAATTTAGCGTTATCTCATCACCCTCGCTCTTGCCTAAAAGCTGTTTTGCAAGCGGTGTGTTTATGTTTATCAGCCGTCTTGAAACATCGGCTTCGCTAAAACCGACTATGACATAGGTTTCTTCAAGTTCGGTTTCAATATCCATAAATGTAACGGTTGAGCCAAATTTAACCTTATCATGCTCGTATGAACTAGGATCAATAACTTTTGCTCTTGCCACTATATCGCTGATTTCGGCAATTCTAGCTTCTATAAAGGCTTGTTTTTCCCTTGCTGCGTGGTATTCTGCGTTTTCTTTCAAATCGCCGTGGCTCCTAGCGATGTCGATGTCTTCGACGATTTTTGGGCGTTGAACTGTTTTTAAATCTTTAAGTTCAGCTGTAATTTTTTCATAACCATAAAGCGTCATTGGTTCGGTTTGTTCCATAAATTTTCCTTTATTAAATTTTTTAAAATTATACTTTTTCTTGTTTAAATTTAAGCAAATTTGCAACATTTTTTGCACTGCCAAATTTCAAATACTCCCTTAAATCGGCACATGCGCGACTAAATTTTTCATAATCGCAATTTTTATACGCATTATACAGATTTTTCACACTTACTTCATCTTGCAAAAGCTCGGTATGAAGTGGTTTTTCGCCCATAAAATCAAAAATAATATTTGCTAGACCAGCGAATTTTAGCTTCACAAATTTTCTAGCGATATACATATCAATCGCCTTTGCCTTGTAACAAAGCACAAACGGAGTGCCAATTAGCGCGGCTTCAAGCGTGGCAGTTCCTGAGCAAATAAAGGCGAATTCGGCATTTACTAGCGAATTTATCGTATCGTTTGAAATCTCAAAAAAGCTAGTATCACCGTAAATTTCAGCCAAATTTGGCATTAAAAATTTCGGCACCACAAGTGTTTTTTTGTGATTTGCAAATTTGCGAGAAAGCTCCCTATAAATCGGCATTAAACGCGTGATTTCGCTTCTACGAGAACCCGGCATAAAAACCAAATTTCCGTTTTTTTCGTAGCTATTTTTTTGAATTTTAATCTCATCTAAAAGCGGATGCCCAACATAAGTCGAGCGATTATAAAATTTGCTATCAAAAGGCAAGATTGAAGCCAAGTTATCGCAATACTTTTCCACTTTTGCGACCCTGCCCTTTTTCCACGCCCAAACCTGCGGTAAAATATAATAAGTTATCGGCGTTTTTACACCTTGCTCTTTAAGTTTTTGCGCTAAGGGTAAATTAAAAGCAGGACTATCGATTAGCAAAACTCCGTCGCAAGTCCCCGCTAATTCCACCATTTTTTTCATCGCTTTTTTTGCTTTGAAAATAAGCGGTAAGACTTCTACAAAGCCCATTGCAGAGAATTCCTTGCTATCATAAATCGCACTGCCAAATTTTTCAAATTTTTTATCAAAAATTCCACAAATTTCGCACTCGCCAAGCTCATTTAAAACCTGCTCAAAATGCAAATTTGCCGAAGCTTCCAAACAAGAAACAAGGTATTTTTTCATATAAATCCTGCAAATTTTTTACGGAAATTATAGCAAAGATATGCTAAAATTGCTAAATTTTAAATTTAAGGAAAGTTTATGAGAAAAATTCTTAGTTTTATGATTTTTGCCCTTATTTTGGCGGGCTGTGCTGATGATGAGCCAAAATATCAAAAAATCGATATTGAACAAACAAATGCAGAAATCGCAAATTTCAACTCTGCCGTCAATGGAAAGTCATCAAAAGATATTGCAAATTCTATGGTTATGGACTTTGCAAACAAATACGGCTCGACTAAATTTAACCAAAAAGTCGCCCAATATACATACTTTGAAGAAATTTACGCAAACGAAAACAAGGTCGTTTATAACTACACTTTGAGTTCTGGCTGGGCGGGTTTGCCAAACAAAGAAAAAGAGAAATTTTTAAAATATTTGCAAACTGATTTGATTAGCAAAAGTTGCTCAACGCCGACAAATCGCATAGCGTTTAGAAAAGGTGTCAGCGAAGTTCATAGCTATTTTTATAGTTATGCCGACAACCACCTTTTTAATATAGACATAAACGAAGAAGTTTGCGTTAAAGCAGGTTTATAAATGAAGGAAATTTTAATCACAAATGACGATGGTTTCGAAGCAAGGGGAATGCTCGAACTTGCCAAGGCGCTAAAAAAAATCGCAAATGTTACAATCGTAGCTCCAAGCTCGGAAAAATCGGCTTGTTCGCACTCTTTGACACTGACAAAACCGCTTAGATTTATCAAGCTTGATGACGGATTTTTTAAGCTTGATGACGCTACGCCATCAGATTGCGTTTATTTGGGCTTAGAAATGCTTTTTAACGCAAAAAAACCAGATCTCATCATCTCGGGCATAAACCACGGCGCAAATGTAGCCCAAGACATAACCTACTCCGGCACTTGTGGTGGTGCTATGGAAGGCGTTTTACAAGGAATTCCTTCATTAGCGGTAAGTCAATTTTATATGAACGATAGCCTAGATAGATACGGCTTTGACTTAGCCTGTGAAATTACGCTAAATTTGGTGGAAAAAATCTTTAAAAATGGCTTTCCGTTGCCGTCAAAACAATTTTTAAATTTAAACTTTCCGGCTGTGGGAAAAGCCGAATTTAAGGGCTTAAAGGTCGTTCCTTGTGGCGATAAATTTTACTCCACCGACGCCCAAACAAATCGCAATCCGCGTGGCTGGGAATACCACTGGTTAGGTCTAACGGATTTTAATTTTGATAAATCTTTAAATTTAAATACCGACATTGGCTTACTTACCGAAGGATATGCAACGCTAACGCCAATAAATCTAAATTTAACAGCACATAATGAGCTAAAAAGTGTGGAAAAATGGCTATTATAGATGATTTAACCTGCTCGAAATCGCTTCGTAATTCAAGCCAAAACACGGAAATCATTGATAGATTTACCCGCTCTCGTTGGCTTTTTGGCGAAAGTTTTAAAAAACTACAAAATGCAAAAGTTTTGGTTTGTGGCTGTGGCGGCGTAGGCGGCGCTACCATAGAATGTCTATATCGCTCAGGCGTAATAAATTTAAGCATTATTGATTGCGATAAATTTGATATTACAAATCAAAACAGGCAGTTTGGAAGCGAAAATTTGGGTGAAAAAAAATGCGAAGTTTTTGCGAAAAAATTTGACGGAGTAACGCCTATTTTTGCTAAAATAGATGATGAATTTTTAGAAAAATTTGATATTAGCAAATTTGATTTTGTTATTGACGCCGTTGATGATATTCGCGCTAAAATTGCACTTGCCGTTAAATGCAGCGAAAAAAATATCAAATTTATTAGCTCGCTTGGAGCGGCAAAACGCCTAAATCCTAGTAAAATTAAAATCACTTCTATTTGGAAAACCCACAGCGACCCGTTTGCTAGAAAATTTCGTTATGAGCTTAAAAAATCTGGCTTTAAAGGCGATTTTCCTTGCGTTTTTTCAGAAGAAGAGCCAAACTGCGAAAAACTAGGTTCTTTTATGGGCGTAACGGCTAGTTTTGGGCTATTTATCGCTAGTTTTGTAGTGCGAAATTTGATAGAAAAGTAATTATATCATCAAAAATTTACTTATAAATTTTTTGTTAAATAAATTTATAAAATTTCAAAAAAAATCTATTTTTTAACTAAATTTTGTTAATTTAATATTAATTTTTAAAATTTTCTTTTATTTTATGATAAAATTATATGAAAAATTTAAGAGGTGTAAAATGAGCGTTGAAGATATAATTGTAGATTTAAATGAAATCGAAAAAAAAGTTCCTATGGAAGTCAAACTTCTAATCCAAAATCAAAAAAAACTTGACAAATTAAATGTTCTTATTGTCGGTAAAACTGGTGTCGGGAAAAGCACACTTATAAATACGATTTTTGGACGAAATGTTGTTAGGACTGGTTCAGGCGAACCTATTACTAAAAAAATCGTTGAAATTAAAATCAACAAATTTTTTAGTATCTATGACACAAAAGGGCTTGAAATGAGCAATTTTGAAGCTACGCTTGAAGATATTAAAAGCTTTATAGAGCAAAAGGCCCATTCAAGAGATCCTATTCATATAGTTTGGTTTTGTATCGCCGAAAGCGGTAGGCGTTTGGAAGTTAAAGAAAAACGCCTATTTAATATGATAAAAGATAAAAATATACCAATCATAGCCGTTATCACAAAAGCTCAACAAGACAAAGATTACAACGGAGAAAAATTTTCAGATATTGTAAAAGCAAATTTGGAAATTTCAAGCTCGATTTTGCAACGAGTTAGAGCATTAGAAATCGAAGATGATGACGGTATTATTAAAAAAATCAGCGGCATTGATGATTTGATTACAAAAACTTTTGAAATTCAACGCCTTGCGGCAAGCAAAAAGGTTATGTTTGCCAAATTTCAAACTTATAATAAAAATCTTAAAAAAACGGTTGCGCTTGAAATCACGCTAAAACACTCAGTCTTAGCAGCCAGTATGACGGCTGAAAATATCGCATTTTCGGATATTGCGCTACTTTTGCCGGTGCAAATGTATATGATAGAGTATATCACTTCGATTTATAATCTAGAAATTTCAAGGGAAGATATTTTAAAAATTCTCTCTGAATTTGACCGTATTATCGGCGTTGGATTTGAAATAAAATCAATCGACGGCGATATTGTACGACTTGCGCCGTTTAATGACTTGCTAACTGACGGGCTTATAAATTCGTCTGTGGCAGCAAAAATGACGAAGTTAATCGGCGAAATTTACACTAGGTATTTGGACGAAAATTTCGATGAAATTTATGAGGGTGAATTCGATCCTGTTTCAAATTTAAATCGCCAAAAGATCAAATATATAATCACAAATAAGCTTATAATGGGAGATTAAAATCCCATTATAACGCCATTTTGGCGCATTTTTTAGCGTGGATTATCGTCGTGTCAAATACCGGAATTTCCAAATCATTTTGCGAAATCAAAAGTCCGATTTCTGTGCAACCTAAAATCACACTTTTTGCCCCTAAATTCGCAAGTCTATCGATGATTTTTAAAAATTTATCTTTTGAAGATGGCCATATTTTTCCTAAACAAAGCTCATTAAAAATGACCGAGTTTATAAATTCAATCTCGTCATCATTTGGAATAAAAATTTCTATACCTTGTTCGATTAATTTTTCTTTATAAAAATCCTGCGTCATCGTGTATTTCGTGCCAAGAAGTATGGTTTTATCGATATTTTTGGCTTTTAGCTCATCAGCGGTAGCTGTGGCGATATGCAAAATGGGAATTTGCAAATTTGCTTTTATTTGTGCTTCAACCTTGTGCATTGTGTTGGTGCAAATAGCGATAAAATCGGCTCCTGCGACTTCTAAATTTTTAGCGACACTAGCTAAAATACGACCGGCTCTCTCCCACTCTCCCTTTGCTTGGCACTCTTCGATCTCGCTAAAATCCACACTATAAAGCAGAATTTTTGCACTATGCAAACCTCCAAGATGAGCCTTTATCTCTTCATTTATGATTTTATAGTAAGTAGCCGTGCTTTCCCAGCTCATTCCGCCGATTAGTCCGATAGTTTTCAAAAAATTTCCTTGAAAAATTAAAATTTAGATAATTTTAACCGAATTTGGTAAATTTAACCCTTTTTCGCTAACAAAAATATACACGAAATAATCAAAACAAAGCCAACAAAATCCAAAAACACAAACTGCGTTTTAAGCCAAAAATGTGCAAAAAATGCTGCGCTAACTGGTTCAATCGCTGCGATTAGGCTTGCTTTTGGTGCGCCGATCAATTTCACGCCAATCATATAAAAACTAAATGCTAAAACCGTTCCAAAAAACACAACGCCCATAAGTGCTAAAAATCCGCTAAAATCGCTAATACCTTTTAAATTCCAAACTTGCAAAAACAAACCCAAAACTACTCCGCCAAGCACCATACCCCAACCTAAATTTAGCACAACAGGATATTTTTGATTTAGTTTTTTTGGTGCAAGATTATAAACACAAACACAAACTGCGCTAAGCAAACAAAAAATAAGTGCCTTTTGACTAATAACAAGTGAGTCTAAATTTCCGTGCGTAGCTAAAATCACAACACCCAAACTTGCTAAAATCAAAGAGATAAATTCGCTGATTTTTGGCAATCGTCTTTCATTCACGCATACAATCACTAAAATCATAGCTGGTGCTGTGTATTGGATCACGGTAGCGACTGCGGCATTTGAAAGCTCGATAGAATAAAAATAAAAATATTGCGTTAGCATTAAACCCAAAAGCGAAAAAGCTAAAAACTGCGGATAAAGTCTTTTATCTTTAAGCGGTGCAAAAAATCTTTTATCGCGCAAACGAAATGCACAATAAAAAAGCAAAACCACGCCAGCGCAAAAAAGTCGATACGGAACAAGCCAGTTTGCGCTCACGCCCTTTACTTCGAAAAGATACTGACCGCAAACCCCGCTAAAACCCCAAAAAATTCCGCCAAGAAGTGTTATGAAAATTCCAAAAATTATACTTTGCGTTTTCATATTAATTGAATTAAATTTATAAAATTTCGGCAAATTTAGCATAAATTTCACGCAAATTTGCCGAATTTGTGAGTTTATTTTTGACCTAAATACTCTTGCAAACTTTTTACTTCTAGTGCAGAGCCATCTTGCATAGAGCAAACAGAAAGTGTCGCAGCAAGGGCAGCTTTGACCGTCGTAAAATACGGCAACTTAAATCTTAATACGCTTTGGCGAATTTTAGCTGCATCGCTACTACTAGATTTGCTGTCGCTTGTATTTATCACTAACGCAATGTCGCCGTTTTTAAGCCTATCTTCGATATTTGGTCTGCCTTCGCTAATCTTATAAACAAATTCGCACTCAACGCCGTTAGCAGTTAAAAGCTTGTGCGTTCCGCTTGTAGCGCAAATTTTAAAGCCGATTTTGGTTAGAGCAGTGGCAAGTTCGACGGCTCTAAGCTTGTCATGTTCTGCCAAAGACAAAAATACTAGCCCGTCGCTTGGCAAGACATTGTTTGCAGCGATTTGGCTTTTTGCAAAACTTTTAGCAAAATTCTCGCCGATACCCATAACTTCGCCAGTGCTTTTCATCTCGGGTCCTAAAATCAAATCCGCTCCCGTTAATTTATTGAAAGGAAAAACGCTTTCTTTTACGCAGATATGGTTTTTGATTTTTGGTTTTAAAATTCCCTTTTCTTCGCTTAGAACGCCAAATTGATCGTAAAATTTCAAGGCTTCTCTTAAATTTCCTTGCCACATTACACGCGTTGCGACCTTTGCCATAGGAATTCCCGTTGCTTTGCTTACAAACGGCACGGTTCTAGAAGCACGAGGATTTACTTCTATCATATAAAGTTCGTTTTCATAAATGGCAAACTGGATATTCATTAGCCCCACAACACCTAAATTTATGGCGATTTCTTTTGTTTGGCGATTTACCAAATCAATCATGTCTTCGCTTAAACTCATCGGCGGCAAGATACTAGCGCTATCGCCTGAGTGAATTCCTGCCTCTTCGATATGCTCCATAATCGCGCCGATATAGACATCTTTTCCGTCGCTTATAGCATCGACATCAAGCTCAACGGCATCAAGTAAAAATTTATCGATTAGCACAGGCGAGTGGTAGCTAACGCTTACTGCTTCGTTCATATAGGCTTTTAGCTCGGTTTCATTATGCACTCTTCTCATCGCTCTACCGCCAAGCACATAGCTTGGTCTTACTAATACCGGATAGCCAATAGCATTAGCTTTTTCTATGGCTTCGGCTTCGCTTATAGCTGTGTCGTTTTTAGGCTGTTTTACGCCGATTTTATTTATAAATTCGCTAAATTTTTTGCGATCTTCTGCCATGTCGATTGTTCTTGCACTAGTTCCTATGATTTTAGCTCCGATTATATTTAGTCTTTTTGCGAATTTAAGCGGAGTTTGACCACCAAAATGCACAATTACACCATCAGGCTTTTCTGCTTCGATTACACTTCTAACATGCTCGAAATCAATAGGTTCAAAATACAAAATATCGCTAGTGTCATAATCAGTTGAAACCGTTTCAGGGTTGCAATTATACATAATGGTTGTAATACCCATATCTTTTAGCGCATAACTTGCATGAACACAACAATAATCAAACTCAATGCCCTGTCCTATGCGGTTTGGTCCGCCGCCGATTATTAAAACTTTTTTATTTGAGCTATCAACCACTCTGCTTGGAATCCCAGCCGTTATATTTGTGCTAGAATACAAATATGGCGTAAGCGCCTTAAATTCTCCCGCACAGGTATCGACTTCGTTATATTCAAGAGTGATATTTTGCTTAGTTCTAGCAAAATAAATATCATTTTGCGTTAGCTCGACATTATCTGTTTTATTTATCAAATACGCTATCATACGATCTGAAAAGCCCATAGTTTTAGCCCTTCTAAGCAACTCAGGGTTATTTATAATATCCATATCGATTTTGCTTTCGAATTCAACTATTTCGTGAATTTGGCGTAAAAACCAAGGGTCAATTTTTGTAAATTCAAAGACCTCATCAAGCGAAAAACCATTTCTAAAAGCTTGTGCGATATACAAAATTCTAGCTTCCTGTGCGTTTCTAAGCCCAAAAATCAAATCATCTTTGCTTAAATTTAGCTCGATAAATCCGTAAAAACTCTTTTCCATAGAACACAAGGCTTTTTGGATACTCTCTTTAAAACTGCGACCTATCGCCATTACTTCACCGATACTTTTCATCGCAGTGCCAAGATATGGATTTGAACCCGGGAATTTTTCAAACGCAAAACGCGGAATTTTTGTAACGATATAATCAATCACAGGCTCAAAGCTTGCAGGAGTTCCCGTGATGTCGTTTTTAATCTCATCTAGGCTAAATCCCACAGCTAGCATGGTAGCGACCTTGGCTATCGGATAGCCTGTGGCCTTACTAGCTAGGGCTGAGCTACGGCTAACACGCGGATTCATCTCAATTACTATCATACGACCGGTGTTTGGATTTATGGCAAATTGGACATTGCTACCGCCCGTATCAACGCCAATCTCACGCAAAATCGCAAAACTTGCATCACGCATTCGTTGATACTCTTTATCTGTAAGAGTTAGAGCCGGTGCAATCGTAATGCTATCGCCCGTATGCACACCCATAGGGTCTAAATTTTCGATAGAGCAAACGATAATGCAGTTATCTTTGTTATCCCTGATAACTTCCATTTCATACTCTTTCCAGCCAAGCAAACTCTCTTCAATCAAAATTTCGTGAATCGGACTTATATCAATGCCGTTTTGCGCGATTTCTTTAAATTCATCTATATTATATGCCACACCTGAACCAGCTCCGCCTAGCGTGTAACTAGCACGAATTATCAAAGGAAAGCCAATTTCACTAGCAGCATTCATCGCTTCTTCGATATTATAAGCATATTTTGATTTTGGTAAATCCATACCGATTTTTATCATCGCTTCTTTAAAAGCTACGCGATCTTCGCCTTTTTTAATGGCTTCTGGCTTAGCGCCTAAAAATTTAACATCACCTAGTTTTCCGCTCTCATAGACTTCCATTGCGACATTAAGCGCAACCTGACCGCCCATAGTAGGAAGTATCGCATCAACGCTTTCTTTTTCGATAATTCGCAAAATGCTCTCTTTTGTTATCGGTTCGATATATGTCGCATCGGCAAAATCAGGATCTGTCATAATGGTAGCCGGGTTTGAATTTATCAAAACTACTCTATAACCTAAATTTTTTAGTGTCTTAGCAGCCTGCGTTCCGCTATAATCAAATTCACACGCTTGACCGATGACGATAGGACCAGAACCTATCAACAAAATTGTTTTAATATCGCTTCTTTTTGGCATTATTTATCCTTTGTAACAACATACAAAAATGTCGGCATACTCTGCCCTGCATACGGCTCAACGACGGCACTTTTGTATAGCTGTTCATCTTTTATCTCTTTTACTTTTCCAACCGGCACTCCTGCGAAAAATACACCATCAAGTCCGCTAGTAAAGACCTCATCTCCTACTTTTGGCTCTAACCATTGAGGTATAAATTTAACACTTATACCATTTGAATTTCCGTTTGCAAGTCCGGGAATTTTATTTTCTCCTACAAATACAGAAAAAGCACTTTTTTCGTCCCTTTGCAAAATCGCTAAGGGCTTATTATCTTTATTTAGCAAAATCCCTGCTGTATTACCTTCGCTAATAAGTCCATAGACTTTATCTTGCTTAAATTCGGGAAATTCAACCCAAAATTTATTATAATCGCTCGTTTGGGCGTAGCTTAAAATTTTTACAAGCCTTACATCGGGAGCAAATTTAGATGAATTTTTATCTATTAAAATTTGATTTAACTCCCAAGCAAAAGTTGAGAGCAAAGCGGCGGATTTTTCTAATTCTTTGTTTTGCTCTCTTAAAATTTTTATCTCTTCGGCTTGTCTAAAATGCTCGTTTATCGTATTTTTTATAAAAGCGGTTGTTTCGTAATATTTATTTATAACAAAACCGGAAAATTCAACCACGCTACCTCTTATCTGCGATCCGAAAACAAGCGATAAAATAACAAAAGCTACGGCTATAAAAAGCGGCTTTATATTATTCATGTGTTAGTTGTTTTAAATAACCTATTTCTTCAAGCGCCTTGCCTGTTCCTTTTGCGACTGCTAAAAGCGGTTCATCTGCGACAAAAACAGGAAGTTTAACTATATCGCTTAGATATTTATCAATTCCTCTTATCAAAGCCCCACCACCTGTTAGCACAACGCCGTTTTCTACGATGTCGGCTGCAAGATCAGGCGGCATCATTTCTAATACTGTTTTTAAGGCATCGGCTATCTCTTTTAAAGGCTCTCTCATAGCCTCTCTAACATCTTCGCTAGTTATGTCGATTCTACTTAAAAGACCGCGCACTTGATCGCGTCCTTTTACGCTCATTTCAAGCTCTTTTGGAAGTTGAATTGCTGTTCCTATTTTGATTTTTATCTCTTCGCCGACTCTTTCACCGATAAGCAAGTTATACTTTTCTTTTACATAATTTACAATGCTACTATCGATTTTATCACCTGCTGTGCGAACAGATTTTGAAATAACAAGTCCGCCAAGAGAAATAACGCCGATTTCGGTCGTTCCACCGCCAATATCAACCACAAGCGATCCTTTTGGCTCTTTTATAGGAAGTCCTGCACCAATTGCCGCTGCCATAGGTTCTTCGATTAAAAAAACTTCCCTTGCTCCTGCTATCATCGCACTTTCTCTGACGGCTTTTCGCTCAACTTGTGTTAGTCCGTAAGGAACAGAAATGATAATGCGTGGGCTGATAAAAAATTTGCGTTTATGCGTTTTTTCAATAAAATATCTAATCATCTTTTCAGTCATATCAAAGTCCGCTATAACGCCGTCTTTCATAGGGCGAATAGCTTCTATATCGCCCGGAGTTTTTCCGACCATCTCTTTTGCTTCATGACCGACTGCAAGAATTCGTTGTTTGCCATATTTTTCGTTTTGCACAGCTACAACGCTTGGTTCGTTAATGATAATACCTTTGTCTTTGACTAATACCAGAGTATTAGCCGTCCCCAAGTCTATCCCCATATCGCTTGAAAATAGTCCTAAAACTGAATCTAACAACATTTTTTTCCTTTATTAAGCACTTAGTTTTACTAAAATCGGTTTTGCCGTCTTTAAAACGACATCTTTTGAAATGATAACATCATAACCTGCAAGTTCAGGCAACTCAAACATAATATCTGTCATAATATCTTCCATTATGCTTCGTAAGCCCCTAGCTCCTGTTTTGCGTTTTATCGCTAAATTTGCTACTGCTTTTAAAGCTTCATCATCAAATTTTAAATTCACGCCATCAATAGCAAAAAGTTTTTGGTATTGTTTTAAAATAGCATTTTTTGGCTCGGTTAAAATTTTAACCATACTTGCTTCATCGATTGCTTCAAGAGTTGCCGTTACATGAAGTCTGCCGATGAGTTCTGGTATCAAACCATAATGAACCAAATCATCAGGCTCAACCATAAAAAGCAAATTCTCATTTTCTTTTTTGCTTCGTTTTTCTTGCCCAAAACCAAGAACATTTTTGCCGATTCTATGAGCGATAATCTCATTTAATCCGTCAAACGCACCCCCACAAACAAACAAAATATTTGTCGTATCGATTTGTATAAAATCTTGGTTTGGATGTTTTCTGCCGCCTTTTGGCGGGATATTAACTACGCTTCCTTCGATGATTTTTAAAAGCGCTTGTTGCACGCCTTCACCGCTAACATCTCTTGTAATCGAGCGATTTTCGCTCATACGAGAAATTTTATCGATTTCATCGACAAAAACTATTCCCCGCTCCGCCTTTTTGACATCGCCACCCGCTGCTTGAAGTAGGCGTGTTAGGATATTTTCCACATCTTCGCCGACATATCCTGCTTCTGTTAGGCTGGTTGCGTCGCTAATGGCGATTGGAACATCTAAAAATCTTGCCAAAGTCTGAGCCATAAGCGTTTTTCCGCTTCCTGTGGGACCAATTAGCAAGATATTTGATTTTGCGATTTCTGTATCATCGTCTTTGATTTCATTTTGTTTAAAAATTCTTTTGTAGTGGTTATAAACGCCCACGCTAAAAGCCTTTTTGGCTCTTTCTTGCCCGATAACATAGTTATTTAAAACTTCCATTAGTTTTTTTGGCTTTATATCATCATAATTTATTTCGCTTATATTTTCTTTTTGCGTTAAATTTTCTGCATTTTCTCCGCCGTGAAGCACTTCATAAGCTGCATCTACGCAGTATTCGCAGATGAAAGAATTCTCTTTTTCGTTAGGAAAAATTCGTCTTCCGTCTTTACTTGAAACATTACAAAAACTGCAAATTTTCTCCATTAATCCCTACCTTTATTTAGCGGAATTCCCCGTTTTGTATTTAGTATAAATTCGCACATTTTTTTGACATTTTCATCTTTTGTTTCACTAAGCAAAACACCTGCTTGATACTTCAAATCCCCGCCAGTATTAAACAAAAATTTATAAGCTTTATTTATGATCTCAACCTGCTCTCTATCAAATCTACGGCGAAGTCCTGTTAAATTTAATCCCCTGATATAAGCGCGATTGCCTTCTGCTAAACAAAACGGCACCACATCTTGATTTAAAGCACTAGCTCCTGCTATCATGCAGCTTTCGCCGATTTTGACAAATTGATGAACAGGCGTTAGTCCGCCAATAACAGCATAATCGCCCATTTGGACATGCCCTGCTAGTGTAGCGCAATTTGCCATAATGATATTATCCCCCAAGATACAATCATGCGCTATGTGGCAATATGACATCATAAAAAGATTATCGCCTATGTGCGTGTAGCCGTCCCCCTTGTGAGAGCCAGAGCTAATGGTTGTAAATTCGTGGATTGTAGCGTTTTTGCCGATTATAAGCCCTGTTTTTTCGCCGATCTCAAAGCTCATATCTTGTGGAATTTCTCCGACAATCGCATACGAAAAAATCGTGCTATTATCGCCGATAGTGGTATCGCCGATAATCCTAGCGCCTTGCTTTATACAAACATTATTGCCGATTTTAGCGTCTTTGCTTACAAAAGCATAGGCTTCGACTACGCAATCTTCACCTAAAATCGCTCCGTCTTCGACAATCGCCATTTTGTGAATTTGTTTCATTTTATCTATCCATTATCATCGCTTGAAGTTCAGCTTCTGTGGCTAAAACGCCGTCGATATAGGCTTCGCCTTTAAGCACCCAAATTCTACCTTTGTGTTTGATAACACTGATTTTGTATTCTAGTCTATCTCCTGGGCGGACAGGTTTTCTAAATTTAGCCTTATCGATACTCATAAAATAAACAACTTTTTCGCTTAAATCTTCATCTGTTGTGCTTTTAAATGCCAAAACACCACCGGCTTGTGCCATACCTTCGATAATCATAACGCCCGGATAAATCGGGTGTCCCGGAAAGTGTCCTTGAAAAATTTGTTCGCCGTAGGTTACATTTTTGTAAGCTGTCAAACTCTCGCCTACCTTTAAATCCGTAACCCTATCAATCAACAAAAAAGGGTATCTGTGTGGTAAAATGTTTAAAATTTCGTTAATGTCAATCATCGCTATCCTTTGATTATTTTAAAAATCTTGCAATTTTATCAAATTATTACTAAAATTTCCCTAACATCTAAATACAAATCCGAATTTGCGAGAATTTCAGCGCGACATTGCGGGATTTTTTCAACCAAAATTATCGGCGAAAAACCGCCTTTAAAAGCGATTTTTTCTCGCACTTTTTCTTGGCATTTTAGGCTCGGCGGATTTTTTAAAATTTCGTCCATATTTTTATAATTTTTATTTGATAATTGATTGAAAAAATTTAGAGTTATAAATTTGATTTCATCTCTATCGACAAAAGCCGAATTTTGCGAATTTTCAAGGTTAAATTTATTATATTTTCGCTTGAAATGCGAGTTATGAAAAATATAGCTTTTTATAGCCGTGCCGTCAAATTTAACCACACCGCTAAGCAAGCGATAATTCATAAATTTATCTCTTAAAATTTCAAATTTCACGCCTTTATTTTTTAGTTTATGGACTTTTTTGTAAAATTTTAATTTTTCTTCAATCGAATTTGGCAAAATTTGCTTGTCGATTGAATTCATAAGCTCGTAAGTGTGCGAATTTTCGCGCTGTTTTGATAACGCATAAAGGCAACCGCAAAAATTTTGATGATAAAGCTTATCTTTTTTTGCTAAGCTAAACTGCTCATTTGTGCCGCCGTTTTTGCGAAAATCAGGAGCGATAAATTCCAAATTCTCATCTTTGCAAATTTTTTCTAGCGAACAGGTAAGCTGAGAGTGCGATTTTTTCGGACTCATTAAAAGCGTTGTTGTGATTTTTTTCTCGTTCATTTTTTTAGCAAAAACGGCAGTTTTTTGCATACGGAAATCAAAACAAAACTCGCACCTTTTGCCCTTTTCAGGCTCATTTTCTAGCCCTTTTGCGCCACTAAGCCAACTCTCAAAATCATACTCGCCTAAATATAGCTTTATGCCAAGCTCTTTGCAACTTTGTTTTACATCTTCAAAGCGAAGCAAAAATTCGCTATACGGGTGGATATTTGGGTCGTAAAAATAGCCGATTAACGGCTCGTCCGTAGTTTCGCGCAATTTTCTTAAAAAATAATGACTATCAACACTGCAACAAATATGAACTAACAAATTTAACCTTTATAAATAAATTCTAGCTATAATTTTACGATTTGAATTTAAAATTTTTGGTAAAAATATGAATTTTTTTAAAAAACATTGGAAAAAATTTCTTTTTGGTGTTGTCTGTTTTTTCGCATTTTACGCCATTGTGGGCTTTTTTGGAGTGCCGTATTTTTTGAAAAATACATTGCCAAATTTGCTTAGCGATAAAGCAAATTTAAGTATAAAAGAAGCTAAATTTAACCCTTTTTCTTTTAAACTTGATTTGCGTAATTTAGAACTAACCACAAACAAACCGCTTTTTAGCGTAGATGAAGCAAATTTGGAATTAAACCCAAAGTCGCTTTTCAAAAAAGATATTTTTATCAAAAATCTAACGCTAAATTCGCCAAATACGCAAATTTACAGAGATAAAAACGGCAAATTTAACTTTGATAGTTTTCTTAGCGATGAAGCAAATAACGATGAAAATTCAACTAGTTTTTTTAATCTCGTTTTGGAAAATTTCAAAATCCAAAACGGAAGCGCACTTTATAGCGATGAAAGCTTTGCAAAGCCGTTTTTAGCGAAATTAGAAAATTTAAATTATGAGATAAAAAATCTAAATTTAGGTAAAAATTCAATCGGATCGCATGATTTAAATTCAAACTCGCAAATCGCAAAAAATATCAAACACGGCGCAAATATCAGTCTAAATCCGCTTGAAATAACAGGGAATTTGGAAATTTCTGAGCTAAATTTAAGCCACATTTGGCAAAGTTTTGTTGATTTGAGAGATTTAAATTTAACAAAATCCTTTTTAAGTGCCAAAATTCCATACAAGCTAAATTTGGATAACGGCATAAATTTGAGTGTAAAAAATGCAAATTTAAATCTTGCAGATAACGAATTTAGCGAATTTGGCGATATTATAAGTTTTAGCGAAATAATAGCTAAAAATCTAAATTTGGATTTGGATTTTAACGATAATTTGGATTTGGATTTAAATATAGATCAAATTTCGCTGCCAAATTTTGCTTATAGTAACCCTGATTTTAAAGTAAGCTCTCAAAATAACGAACTCGAAAAAACACTTTTAAATTTAAAAATTGAGAATAATTCTACAAATTTAAGTGTCAAAAATGAAAATATAAATCATAAAAATATCGAATTTAATTTCCAAAACCACGACTTTGTGCGAAGCGAAAATTTAGCCCTAAATGGCGTAAATTTTGTCTTAAACGATCAAAATTTTAGTGCCGCAATCAATACGGCAAATCTCGGTAAAACAGGCACTTTTTCAGGACAAGATAATTTTGGCGGATTTGAAAGCTCCGTAGCAGAAAAACTTAGTTTTGATATAAATAAACTTTTTTTAAAAGTCCAAAATGCGGTTGTAAATTCGCCAAAATTTATTTCTAGTATCGATGAAAACGGCGTAAAAAGCATAAATTCTCTCGCGATTTTAAAATTCGCAAAAGATTTTAACTCTACTAAAAAAACGGCAAATTTAGATAAAAATTCATCAAATCCAAAAACGAAATTTGATTTTCTTATTCAAAACGCAGAAGTAAAAAACGGCTACGCTAAAATCACAGAAAGCTTCGTTACGCCGATGACACACGAAATCTCAGGCATTAATACAACCGCAAAAAATATAAGCTTAAATTCGCCGTTTATCATCAAAAATTCGATTAATTCAAAGCAAATTTCGCTAAATTCAACCACGAATTTAAATATAATTCCTTTAAATTTAAGCTCGGCTTTTAGTCTGAATTTGCCGAATTTAGAGTATTTTAACCCTTATGTAGGCGAATTTTTAAATGCAAAAATCACTAGCGGAGCAAACAAATTTGACGGCAATTTTACGCTACAAAGCGGTTTTAGCCTAAATGGCACAAGCGAAGTATCAAATTTGGCAATGAGCTTTGCAAATGGCGATAAATTCGCTAGTTTTGATAATCTAAAAGTCGGCAAAATCGCACTTACTCAAAATTCGCTAAATTTAGAAAATATAAATTTAAACTCGCCGTTTTCAAAAATCGTGGTCTCAAAAAATAAAAAGCTAAATTTGGCAAATTTGGTTAAAACTTCGTCAAAACCAAAACAACCGCAAAATTCAGGCTCAAAAAGCGATTTTGACATTTTAATTAAAAATATAAATATCAAAAACGGCAGGGTTAATTTCGTCGATCAAAGCCTAGATATGCCGTTTGATTTTTTGATTTCTAAAATCAACACTAGTGTCGATGAAATCAGCCAAAAACGCCCCGCAAAGCTCAAATTTAACGGCAATGTCGGCAAAGGCGGTATCGCCCAAATCGATTTGAGTTTGTATCCGTTTGCATACGAAAAACAAACCACTCTTTCGCTCATTACAAAAGGCGTTGGTCTAAGCGAAACTACGCCGTATAGTGCGAAATTCATCGGTCGCAAGATAGACGGTGGCATGGCGAATTTAAAGCTAAATTACACGATAAAAAATTCAAAGCTAAACGCTACAAATGAAGTAAATTTGGATAATTTCACGCTTGGCGAAGCAGTCGAGAGCAAAGATGCCATAAATTTGCCGCTTGATTTAGCCATTTCTGTGCTAAAAGATTCAAAAGATCAAATCAATGTGAATTTGCCTGTTAGCGGGGATTTAAAAGACCCTAAATTTAGTTTTGGCGGAGTTATCGGCGGAACGATTTTAAAACTTTTCTCAGACATCGCCCTAAGCCCGTTTAAACTTATCGGAAATGTTTTAAATATCGATACAAAGGGGCTTGATACTATCGATTTTAACGCAGGTGAAGCTGAAATTTTAGCTAGTGAAAATGAAAAAATAGCAAATTTAGCCAAAATCGCCAAAGAAAAAGAGAATATTAAACTTATTTTAACGCCGACTTACAGCGAAAAGGCGGACGCTTTTGTATTTAAAAAGCAAATTTTTGATAGGGAAATATCAAATTTAATGAGCGAAAAAGATTTAAATTATGATAATGCGGTTGCAAATTTTGGTGCAAAACTGCGTGTGCCAAAAAGCGAAAACTACGAAAATGAAGTTATAAAAGCCGTTAAATTTGATACTTCGCGTCTAGAAAAATTAGCGCTTAAAAGAGTAGAAAATTTAAAATCAAATTTGATAAATTTAGGTGTCAATGAAAATCAAATCATCGTAGAAAAACCCCAAAATAGCGAACCAAAACAAGATATTTTTGTGCCTTTAAAACTTGGATTAAAAAATTAAATTTGCGAAGCAAATTTTCGTAAAATCAAATTTAAAAAGCTTGTAAAAGCTTTTTAAATTTGCCACTTCTAGCGTGCAGGGGTTGGGGGTTGTTAAGGGGGAAGGGGGCGCTTCGCAAGTCAGCCCACTTCCCCCTTAAAAAGGCAACTTGCAAGATGATTAAATTTATAAATTTGTTTGTAATTTTAATTTACATTGTTGAATTTAAATTTTTTGTTGCTTAAAAAATCTGCTTAGGTAAATTTCACATAAAATAAAATTAATAAACCTATTATTTAAATTTTGATATACTCCTTGTTTTCATAAAATCGGCGTTTGCCACAAAAGGAAAACTTATGATAAATATCGGAATTCACGGCGGAAGCGGTAAAATGGGGACTATGATTTACGAGTGCTTGAAAGGAAATAGCGAAGCAAAAGTAAGTGCGATTTGGACTTTTGAAGAGCTTAGTTATACGCCTAGTTGCGTTGTTACCGAAGATTTTGATGAATTTTTTAACAATTGTGATGTCGTGATTGATTTTACCATAAGACAAGGGGCGTTAAATTTGCTAAATTACGCAAAAAACCACCCAAAACCGATTTGTATGGGAACGACCGGTTTAGGTGAAGACGGCATGGCGCTTTTAAAAGAGTGTAGCGAAAAAATGCCTATACTTTATGCCACAAATATGAGCCTTGGGGTTGCCGTTTTAAACAAACTTGTAGCCCTAGCTTCAAAGGCTTTGCGTGAATTTGATTGTGAGATTGTAGAAATGCACCACAAACACAAAAAAGACGCTCCAAGCGGAACAGCTTTGACACTAGCCCAAAGTGCAGCTACTGCAAGAGATTTAGACTTAAAAAATGTCAGAGTAAGTGGCAGAGACGGACTAATCGGAGAGCGAAGCAAAGATGAAATCGCCGTTATGGCACTTCGCGGTGGCGATATAGTCGGTCGCCACACGGTGGGTTTTTATAATGACGGAGAATATATCGAGCTAAATCACACTGCTACAAGTCGAGCTACTTTCGCAAAAGGTGCGATAAAAGCAGGAATTTGGGTAAGCAAACAAAAAAACGGCTTATACGATATAAATGATTGTTTAGGAATTTAAAATGTGTGCGATTGTAGGAGTTATAAATTCAGAAAACGCAGCTAAAAAGGCGTATTACGGGCTATTTTCTATGCAGCACCGCGGACAAGAATCAAGCGGAATAAGTGCAAGTTTTAACCACCACATAAAAACGATAAAATCGCAAGGGTTGGTAACTGAGATTTTCGGCGAAGCTGAGTTTGAGCTTTTAAAAGGAAATATCGCAATCGGGCACAATCGCTACTCAACAGCAGGAAGCGATAGCCTAAAAGATGCGCAACCCGTTGCCGCAAACTACGCTCTTGGCGAGATTTCAATCGTGCATAATGGAAATTTGGTAAATAAAAACGAAGTTAGAACAAAACTCATCGAAGAAGGCGCGATTTTTCAAAGCGGCATGGATACTGAAAATATTTTGCACCTAATCGCAAGAAGCAAAGAGACGCATTTGCAAGATCGCATTATAGAAGCTGTGAAAAAATGCGTTGGAAGCTATTGTTTGCTTATTTTAAGTAGAAGCAAAATGTTTGCCGTGCGTGATAGATTTGGTGTTAGGCCACTTAGTATCGGAAGACTTAAAGACGGCGGATACATCGTAGCTAGTGAAACTTGTGCTTTTGATTTGGTTGGGGCAGAGTTTGTGCGAGATGTGTGTCCCGGTGAAATGGTGATTTTTGAAGAGGGAAAAAGCGAATTTAAAAGCGTTCAACTTTTTGGGAACACAGATCCTAGAATTTGCGCTTTTGAATATATCTATTTTGCGCGACCTGATAGCATGGTTGATGGTAAAAATGTCTATAATATTCGTAAAAAACTAGGCGAAATTTTGGCTAAAAAATGCGCTAGTATTAAGGCTGATTTGGTTATCCCTGTGCCTGATAGTGGCGTTCCTGCCGCACTTGGCTTTGCAAATGAAAGCAAAATTCCTTTTGAAATGGCGATTGTGCGAAACCACTATGTGGGACGAACTTTCATCGAACCTACGCAAGAAATGCGAAATTTAAAGGTAAAACTCAAACTAAATCCTATGAGCGAAGTTCTAAAAGATAAAAAAATCGTCGTGGTCGATGATAGTATCGTGCGTGGAACGACTAGCAAAAAAATCGTAGAACTTTTGCGAAACGCAGGAGCAAAAGAAATTCACATGTGCGTAGCAAGTCCTGAGATAAAGCACCCGTGCCGCTACGGAATCGACACGCCAAGTTACACTGAACTAATTAGCGCAAATATGAGTATAGAAGAAATTCGCAAATTTATCGGTGCCGATAGCTTGACATTTTTAAGCATAGATGAACTAATCACAGGTCTAGGAAATGAGCGAAAATACTCGCTTGATAGCTTTGACGGGGATTATTTTATAAAAGAGTAGATTTAAGAATTCGGCAAATTTTCAAGCCGAATTCTTTTGAATTTTTTAAATTTAGCAAATTTACTTTGCTAAATCCGCCAAAACCTTTGCTGCATGGTCTTTTGCTTTGACGCTTTTATAGACTTTGGCGATTTTACCTTTTTCATCTATGACAAAAGTCGTTCGCACTATGCCAAGATACTCTCTGCCGTAGTTTTTGCGAACCTGATACACGCCGTAAGCCTTGCTGACTTCTTTATTTTCATCGCTTAGCAAAATGTGCTTTAAGCTCTGTTTTGCTATGAAATTTGTATGCGACTTCACGCTATCAGGCGAAATGCCGATGATAACGGTATCACTAGCGATAAAATCATCATAAAGCGCGCTAAATTCACACGCTTCTGTGGTGCAACCGGGCGTGTTATCCTTTGGATAAAAATACAAAACAACCTTTTTACCGATAAAATCTTTCAAATTTACACTCACGCCATCGCTGTTTTGCAAACTAAACTCAGGGGCTGTGTCGCCGATAGTTAAAACTACTTTTCGCTCTAAATCTTCCTTACTAAATTCGCTTTCGCAAATTTCGCTTTTTCTTTCGCCGTCTGCTTTTTTTCTACAACAAGCCATCAATTTATCCTTTATTTTAAGTTGAAATCAGCCTAGCTTTTTCGCGTGGCGAACTCGGACAGACAAATTTAGTCTAGTCCGTCGTCCGCCCCGCAAAAAATCGTCGGCATAAATTTATCAAATTTGCATTGAATTATTTTGCAAATTTATTCGTAAATTTACTTATCTTCTTTTTTGATTGCATCTCCGATATAGAAATTTTCTTTTTCGTCATACTCGAAATTTATAACTATTCTTGCAGGATTTTTTCCTAAATTTCGCACAAAAACTTCTGCGATTTCGGCTGCGACTTTGTCTTGAACTTCTTTTGACGGTGCAGGTTTAGCTAATCTTACTTTAATTAACGGCATTTTTATCCTTTTTAAAAAAATTTGGCAAATTATACCAAATTTAAAGACCAAATTTACAAGATAACCAAAAATTTATAAATTTTTAGATAAAATCTAACGCAAATTTTTTATTATGAAAGGCAAAACAATGGCATCAGCTATGAACGAAGCTAAATTTATTTGGATGGACGGAAAATTGGTCGCTTGGAAAGACGCCACCGTGCATGTTTTAACTCACTCTTTGCATTATGGAAACGCGGTTTTTGAAGGTGTTAGAGCGTATCAAACTAAAAAAGGTCCTGCGATTTTTAGACTTAAAGAACACACAAAAAGACTTTTTGCTTCTGCAAAATCTTGCTTAATCGATATTCCTTTTACAGCCGAAGAGCTTGAAAAAGCACATATCGAAGTTATCAAAGCAAACGATTTTAAAGAAACTATTTATATTCGCCCGTTAGCATTTTTGGGTTACGGCAAAATGGGCGTTGCGGTTAAAGGCTGCCCTGTAAATGTCATCGTAGCAGCATGGGAATGGGGTGCGTATATGGGCGAAGAAGCACTTCGCAAAGGCACAAAGGTAAAAATCAGCTCGTGGATGAAACCTGCGCCGTTTTCGATGATGGCAAAAGCAAAAGCAAGTGCAAACTATTTCAACTCGCAAATGGCAAATTTTGAAGCCACAGAAGCAGGTTATGATGAAGCGTTACTTTTAGATCCGCAAGGATTTGTAGCTGAGGGCCCTGGTGAGTGCTTTTTTATCGTTAAAGACGGCGTTATCATAACTCCGCCAAATGATACAAGCCTAGAAAGCATCACACAAGCGACAGTTATCGAAATCGCCGAAGATTTGGGCTATAAAGTTGAGCGAAGACGCATTACAAGAGATGAGTGCTACAACGCAGATGAAGCATTTTTTACAGGAACGGCAGCAGAAGTTACCCCAATTAGCAACATTGACGGCAGAATCATAGGCAAAGGCGAAATGGGCGAAATCACAAGCAAGTTGCAAAAAGCATATTTTGCCGTAGTTATGGGCGAAAATCCTAAATTTGAAAAATATCTAACTTATGTAAATTAAGGAGCGTTAATGCCAGCAGATTTAAATGATTATTTTAACAAACGCGGTTCAAACGGCGGCGGCAACGGCGGCGGAGAAAATCGAAATTTTAATTTCAAAACACCAAATTTGCCGAATTTTAGCAAATTTTCAGGGCTTTTATATGTCATAATCGGCATTATTGCTGTTTTGATAATCGCAAAACCTTTCGTAACAATCCAATCAGGCGAAGTCGGAATCAAAGCAAATTTGGGTAAATTTGATAAAGATCCGCTTGGTGCGGGACTTCACTTTTTCTTGCCGTTTATCCAGCAAGTTTTCGTGGTCGATACGCGCGTTAGAATCATCAACTACACAAACACGGAAGATATGAACTCGGCACTCGCAAAAGGCGCAAGCGGCGGCATTATAAAGAAAAATTCGCTCTCGGTTTTGGATTCAAGAAACCTGCCGGTTAGCATTGACATCACCGTTCAATACAAACTAAATGAAGACACCGTGCCAAATACTATCGCTCAATGGGGCTTTGCGTGGGAAGATAAGATGATAGATCCGGTAGTTAAAGATGTCGTGCGAAGCGTCATCGGTAACTACACGGCAGAAGAGCTACCGACCAAACGCGATGAAATCGCAAAACTCATTGATGACGGAATTCGAAAAAATATCGAAGGTTTGCAAAACAAGCCTGTTGATTTAAGGGCGGTTCAGTTGCGTGAAATCATACTTCCTGCAAAGGTAAAAGAGCAGATTGAGCGCGTTCAAATCGCAAAACAAGAAGCCGAGCGAACCAAATACGAAGTTGAAAGGGCTAACCAAGAAGCGCTTAAAAAAGCTGCCCTTGCCAAAGGTAATGCAGACGCCGTTAAAATCGAAGCACAAGGTAAAGCAGATGCCGTTAAAATCGAAGCTGACGCACAAGCGTATGCGAACAAAGAAATCGCAAAAAGCTTGGATAATAATTTGTTAAATTTAAAACAAATCGAAACTCAGGCTAAATTTAACGAAGCTTTGCGTGAAAACAACGACGCCCAAATTTTCTTAACTCCGGGCGGAGCTGTGCCAAATATCTGGGTCGATACAAAAAATAAACAACGACAAACCGTTATCGACGAAACGCAAAAATAATCAAATTTAAATAATTTTTGGGGCAAATTCGCCCCATTTGTCATTGTGGGCGAATAAAGCGAAAAGCAAAATAAGTGTAACGCTTTTTTGCGTAGTAAAAATGTTTCTTGCAAAGCGCAACGAAGCATAGTAATCGCCAATGTTAAAATAACAAATTTGCTTCTATGTGTCATTGCGAGAATTTTTGCGTTAGCAAAAATTCGTGGCAATTGTCAGTGGTAAAATAACCACAATGTAAATTTGCAAATAATCTGTCATTGCGAGACGGCAACGCCGTCGAAGCAATCCAGAAAAAAACCGAAAATTAGTTATTTTAAAAAACGGCTTTTGCTGTTGGTTGGATTGACTTCGCCCTACGGCTCATCCAAACCTGCTTCGTGCTACGCACTCACACCGCTTCGCTTGTTTTGCTTCGAATTTACTTCATAAATTCTCGCAATGACAGTGGAAAGAAATCACTCTCGCTCGTTTGCGATGACGAGCAATATTGTAGAATTTTTTGCAAGACGCACAAAAAGTGCATCTTGCAAAATATGTGGAATTTGAATTTTAGCGTTTTTCTTCTAAATAACTAAGCACACCAAGAGCTGCTGTTGCGCCGTCGGCTGCTGCACAAACTACTTGTTTTGGAGCATCTTGACGAAGATCGCCTGCTGCAAAAAGCCCTTCTACGCTTGTTTGCATTTTTAAATTTACTTTTACTTGGCCGCTTGGCAAGGTTTCGCAGATAAAGTTTCCATTTTCATCTTTTAAGACCGAATTTCGCACATCAAGCCCCACAAAAACGAAAATTCCAGGAACTTTTATTTCTCTTTGGCTTCCGTCTTTTAGGCTGACTTTTACGCCTGTTACGCCCATATTATCGCCACAAATTTCATCTATGAGCGCATTTGTGATTAGCTCGATTTTTTCGCTTTCTTTTACCTTTTGCACGGTAACGGGAGCAGCCCTAAATTCGTCTCTTCTATGCACCAAATAAACTTTTGAGCAAATGTTTGTAAGATAAAGCGCTTCTTCAAGTGCAGTATTTCCGCCACCAAGCACGGCGACTTCTTTATTTTTGTAAAAAAATCCGTCGCAAGTCGCACAAGTGCTTACGCCCCTGCCAAAAAATTCATCTTCGCCTTTTACATTTGCACGACGCGGAGTCGAGCCCGTAGCGACGATGACGGCTTTTGCGCGCTCAGATTTTCCGCCTTCTAAATAAATCGTAAAATTTTCATCATCATCTTTTGAAATTCGCTCTACTTTTACCATTTCGTGTTTTAGACCAAATCTAAAACATTGTTCTTGCCACGGCGCCATAAAGCTCATTCCGTCTGTTACCGTCGCAACGCCCGGATAGTTTTCCATTTCCGAGCTACTTGTGATTTGACCGCCAGGCATTCCAAGTTCAAACATTACAACGCTTTTTAATCCGCCTCTGGTTGCATAAAGTCCTGCCGCAAGCCCTGCTGGACCCCCGCCGATAATCGCTAAATCTAACATTTTTATCTCCTAAATTTTATTTTATTGAGTAAAGTTGTGAGCGCAAATTTAATAAATAAAATAAAAAAGGGGCGTTTTACGCCCCAAAAAATTATAGAAGTGAATTGATTTTATCTGCAATTACTTGTTTTGATTGTGCGCCGACTAGTTGAGCTACAACTTCGCCGTCTTTGAAAAATAGCATTGTAGGAATAGAGCGAATTCCAAACTCGACTGCCAAGCTTTGGGCATTGTCATCGTCTGTATTTACTTTGCAAATTTTTGCTTTGCCGTCGAATTCTTCTGCTAACTCATCAATAACCGGTGCTAGCATTCTGCACGGTCCGCACCATGGCGCCCAAAAATCTACAAGCGCAACGCCTTCTTTTGCCACATCGAAATTTTCAGATGTTAGTTCTATGTATTTTCCCATTTTTGTTCTCCTTAGGTAAAATTTTCTCGCAATTATACTTAAATTTGATTAATAAAAAAGTAATTTTATTACAAATTTTTTAAAGATAATTGCTAAAAATATTTAAATAATAAAATTTATTATTTCGTGACATTATACAACTTTTTCCTTAAACTAAATTGTAATTTTTATTATTTAGAGTGAAAATTTATAAAATTTGCAACAAATTTTATAAATTTTTATATCAAGCTTGCAAAATTTTGTAAATTTGAATCAAATAAATTTACTTCTTTTTTAATAAATCACTAAGGCTGATTTTGACATTTTTTCCATTTAAAATGGCAAAAACTTCGTTCGCAATCGGCGTATAAATTTGATTAGTTTTAGCGATATTTACAATCGCTTCTGCCGTAAAAACGCCCTCGGCTACTTCGCCAAGTTCGCTTAAAATTTCGCTTTTGCTCTTTCCTTGTGCTAAGCCAAGTCCCACGCGGTAATTACGCGAAAGTTCGCTAGAAGCAGTTAAAAATAGATCCCCGACGCCACTAAGCCCGATAAATGTCTCATCTTGTGCGCCAAAAAATTTGCCAAAACGGGTGATTTCAACTAATCCTCTTGCGATAAGACTTGCTCTTGCGTTATTTCCAAGTTTTAGTCCATCGCAAATTCCACTAGCAATGGCGATTACATTTTTATACGCGCCACAAACTTCTGCACCTATGACATCGTTAGAAGTGTAAGTTTTCATATAATCAGGAAATAAATTTGCAAATTCGTTTGCGACGCTTTTGTTTGTGGAATTTATGACGACAGCGCACGGGAGCTTTTGTATAACTTCACTGGCAAATGAAGGACCCGAAAGATAGGCTAAATTTTGTTTATCAATATGTTTTTCAAAAATTTCATTTAAAAATTTACCGCTTTTTGCGTCGATTCCTTTGGAGGCAACAAGAATTTTTTGATTTTTATTTACAAAATTTGTTTCTAGCCACGAAGCGGTTTGTTGAGCTGCGATAACCAAAACAATCATTTCGCAATCTAATGCTTCATCGATACTAACAAAATTTGGGATATTTCTAGGCGTTCTTGAAGTGATAACACAGCTATTTTTTTCACTTAATGCGTTATATAACGCACTTCCCCACTTCCCTGCACCGACGATTGCTATTTTCATTTTTAAGCCCTTTTTTCTTGCGAATTTGCTGAATTTGCCAATTCAACGCTATTTTCATTATTTATTTTATTGCTTAGCAAAACAGCTAAAAATTTTGTTTTTGGATTTGAATTTAGAGCGATTTGTAAGCTCATTGTTAGCGGGATTGCCAAAAACATTCCGCCGATTCCAAAAACAAAACCCCAAAGTAGCAAACTTACTAAAACAACTACAACCGAAAGCCCAAGCCCTTTTCCCATAAATCTTGGTTCGATTATGTTGCCGATTAGGACATTCACAAAAAGATAAATTCCAACAACCCACACCGAAACACCCACGCTCATCGTGCTTAGCGTTACAAAAAGCGTTGGGATTGCCGCCATTATCGAGCCGATTGTCGGAATATAATTTAATATAAAGGCACATATTCCCCAAAGTGCAGCATAAGGAACACCTAAAACCCAAAGCAAAAGTCCAATCAAAAGCCCTGTTGTAACAGAAGCAATCGTTTTTATAAGTAGATATTTTTTCAAATTTGTCGTAAAATTTTCGGCAAAAATTCCTGCTTGTTCATTTTTGCTTGAAAAATACTCGATTTTTTCTTTTATTTCCTTGCTTTCAAAAACCATAAATGCAACCATTATAAAAACAAAAAAGCCCATAGAAAGAAGCGTCCCTGTTTTTTTCAGCACGGCCGTTGTTTGATTTATGATTAAATTTATATCAAAACCTACGCTGTTTCCGTCAAGCTCTATGATTTCGTATGAATTTATCTTATTTATCAATGCTTCATTAAATTCGCTAAATTTGCTTTGGAGTTCCGGGAGTTGTGCTGTAAAGCCTTTTACGGCATTAAAAACAATGTCGCCAAAAAATATCAAAATTCCTATAAAAAACGCCGTAACAACGCAAAATGCGATAAGTCTTGGAATTCCAAATTTTTGTATATAAAGCACCAAAGGAGAAACGGTTGCAGCGATAAAAATTGCCAGTAAAAATGGTACAACCACGCTTGAAGCCGCTTTAAGACCTGCTAAAATGATGATTACACACGCAACCGAGATTAAAACCATTTGAGCTCTCAAATTTTTTCCTTACATTACCGAATTTATCGCCGCTACGATCTCTTCGGCGTGAGCGTTTAAATCGGTAGAAATGGCTTTTTGGAAAATCGGAGCGATTTGAGCGTGATGAGCATCCCCGCCGCCGTAAAATGCGCTTTCGCCAAAATGTCTTTCATCAGAAGAGATATTTTTATTATAGATTAATTTTTGATTTTTGAAAATTTTAAGATTAAAATCATAGCTCACAAAAGGTTTTGCCGTTACATCAAAACCATCTGCGCTGTAAAATCCGTATCTAAATGAGCTAATATTTGGTATGATAACCAGTCCTTGCGAATTTAGCGAGTTTTGATCTTTGCTTGTGATTAAATTTGTTAAATAATTTGAAAAAAATCTTTGAGTTTCCCCGGAAGCAAATTCGCCTAAATTTATGCTTACACTTTCGTCATTTCCGAGCCTACTTGAAGCTTTAAATTTTTGGCTTTTAAACTGCTCGGGACTTACATAAATGATCGTGCTTTGCAAAGCTTTTTCTATTTGGATATTCTCATTTATAGGCGCTGTTTCTGCATTTTTATTATACTGGGCTGTGTGAGTGCAACCTGCCAAAAACAAGGCAAAAGCGACAGATAAAATAGTTTTTTTCATAAATTCTCTCCCAAAAATTTAATAAAATTTGTCTATTTTAGCATAAATTAAATAAAAGCATTGACTAAATTTGTTAATTTAAAACCAAAGTGTGTAAATTTCGTTTAAAAATAGCTTAAATTTGCATAAAAATATAATCATAAAGGAAATTTAAATTTTTTCTAGGATAGAATTTGTGCTTATTTTAAAAAAAGGGTAAAAATGTCTAGAATGTTATTTGCTCACCCATATTTTGGTGCATTTTTTATGCTTATTTTAAGCTTTGTGATTTTTGGATTAATTGTAAAATTATCATCAATCATCGGCAATAAATTTGCAAACCAAAACGATGAGCGACTAAAATCGGCGATTTACGAAAGCGGTCCGGAAAGTGTAAAACAGCCAAATCAGATGAATTCGAACTTTTTTATGGTTGCCGTGCTGTTTATTTTATTTGATGTTGAGATTATTTTTATGTTTCCGTGGGCTGTGGATTTTAAAATTTTAGGTATTTTTGGGCTTGTTGAAATGGTATTATTTATCGTGCTTTTAACGATTGGTTTTGTTTATGCATGGAAAAAGGGAGCGTTAGATTGGCAGAGCATAAGATAGATTTTAGACGAGAAAATGGGCTTCCTGTCGTTTTGACAACTGTTGATAAACTTGTGCAATGGGGCAGAAGCAACTCGCTTTGGGCGATGACTTACGGATTAGCATGTTGTGCGATAGAGATGATGGCAAGCGGGGCTAGTAGATACGATTTTGACAGATTTGGAACAATTTTTAGAGCTAGTCCAAAGCAAAGCGAAGTTATGATAATTTCAGGAACGCTAACAAAAAAACATGCCGAATTTGCTAGGCGACTTTATGATGCGATGCCTGAGCCAAAATGGGTTATCAGTATGGGAAGTTGCGCTAATACAGGCGGTATGTTTAATACTTATTCAGTCGTGCAGGGTTGCGATAGAGTAATCCCTGTGGATATTTATCTGCCCGGCTGTGCGCCAAGGCCTGAGACTTTGCAATATGCGCTTATGATTTTGCAGAAAAAAATAAGAAGCGAAAAAGCAAATCGCAAACAAAAAGCAAAAAGGCTTGTGTGATGAGAAAATATAATCCAAAAGGCGATAAATCAAAGCAAAATTATTACAAAGATAGATTTTTTGTAAATAAATCAACGACTAAATTTGGAGTATTAGGCACTAAATTTGAAAGCGAAATAGAAAGATTAGCCAAATTTGGCGTTGAAATTTTAAATTCGTATGTAGAATTTGACAATTTAGTTGTTTATATCAAAAAAAATGATAATTTAAAAGCATTAAAAATTTTTAAAGATTTAGGTTATGAAATTTTGTGCGAGTTAAGCGGTGTTGATTTGACAGAAAAACAAAACGGAATCGAAGTTTTTTACCAAATTTTAAACACAAACGAAGCCAAAAGAGCAAGAATCAAATGTTTAGTTGAAAATAAAACATTTTTGCAAAGTGTGAGCGAAATTTACAAAAGTGCAAACTGGGCTGAGCGAGAGCTATATGATATGATGGGTGTTTGGATTGAAAATCACCCAAATTTGGCAAGAATTCTAATGCCAGATGATTGGCACGGACACCCACTTTTAAAATCTTATCCACTGCAAGGAGACGAATTTGCACACTGGTATGAGATAGATAAAATTTTTGGCAAAGCTAGAAGAGATGAATTCGGCGAAGAAAATCGCAATCCTAGTTTCATCGATAGCAAAGATACATTTAATTTTTCAAGAATTTATCACGAGTGCGAATTTGGCGGAGAAATTCCAAATGACGCAATTTCGCAAGAGTATCAAGAAAAAGACGGTGTGCCTTTTGTAAAAGAGCTAAAAAAAGATAAATTTAAACTAATCAAAAAGAGAAAATAATGCAAAAAGCGACTATTTTAAGACCAAGTTTTGAAAATATCGAATTTGAAAAAATCGGTTCAAATATGATTTTAAATTTTGGTCCCCAACACCCATCGGCTCACGGTCAGCTAAAACTTGTACTTGAAATGGACGGCGAGTTAATCGTTCGAGCTAGACCGCAAATCGGCTATTTGCACCGTGGTATCGAAAAAATGGCTGAAAATATGATTTATAACGAATTCGTCCCGGTTACCGATAGGGTTGATTATATCGCAAGTGCGGCAAATAACTACGGCTTTTGTGCCAGTGTTGAAAAGCTTTGCGGTATCGAAGTGCCGCGACGCGCACAAATCATAAGAGTAATCATACTTGAACTTGCAAGGATTGCTTCGCATTTGCTATTTTTAGGCACTCATGCACTTGACATTGGTGCTATGAGCGTATTTTTGTATTGTTTTAGAGAAAGAGAATACATACTTGATTTAATCGAAAAATATAGCGGAGCAAGGCTAACGCACAACAATATCAAAATCGGCGGCGTTTTTGTTGATTTGCCTGATGGTTGGTTAGAAGAGATGCTAGCGTTTTGCGATAAATTTCCAAACGATTTGAAAGATTATGAAGATTTATTGGATCAAAACCGAATTTGGCTCGCTAGAACGCAAGGCGTTGGAATTTTAAGCAAAGAACAGGCTTTAAGCTGCGGTTGTAGCGGTGTTATGCTAAGAGCAAGTGGCGTTAAATGGGACATACGAAAAGAAGAGCCATATCTTATCTATGATGAACTTGACTTTGATGTGCCTTATGCGAGTGCGGGTGATTGCTACGCTAGATATAAATGCTATATGCAAGAAATGCGAGAGTGTTTGAAAATTTTAACCCAATGTGCAGGGCTTTATAAATTTAGCGATTCGCAAATTTTGGCAAATAATCCTGAGTTTGTAAGTGCTTCAAAAGAGCAGTTGATGACGCAAAATTACTCGCTTATGCAACATTTTGTATTAGTTACGCAAGGGCTAAAACCGCCTGTTGGCGAGATTTATCATGCAAGCGAAAGCCCAAAAGGCGAACTTGGATTTTTTATCCGCTCCGAAGGCGAAAGTCGTCCGTATAGATTAAAAATTCGCACTCCAAGCTTTTTTCATTGTGCGGTTTTAGAAGAGATTTTGCCGGGACATTATTTGGCAGATGCAGTTGCTATAATCGGTAGCACAAATATTATTTTTGGCGAGGTTGATAGATGAAAAGATACGATTTACGCCGTTTAAAAGGTGATTTTCTAAATCGCATGGGAGAGATAATAAAAAATTCAAATCAAGGCGATGTGATGATTTTTTTATTTGAAATCGGCGATTTCAGCGGAGTTCAAAAAAGCGCAAATTTAGTTGATGGGCTAAATTCCACGCTTTTAAATTCACTTAGATACAATCAAGTTGATTGGAGTATAGTCGTAAAGAAAGGACGAATATGAAAATTTTAAATTTAGCTTCTATTTTAAGCTTACAAGCACCAAGTTTAGCAAAAACTTACGCAAACGATGAAATTTTAACGCTTAGCGCAAATGATGATGATGCGATAGAGGGAGAATTTATAAAATGCGAAATTGGCGCACAAGGCTATGTTTTGGCTATGCTTTGTGCTAAATTTGATGAAAGAGAATATTTTGCGAATTTAGACATTGGTTTTTTAAGCGGCGAAAGCAATGTCGGCGAAGAAGAGATCGATGAAATTTATGAATTTTTAAATGGGTGCGAAGTTGTGATAATCGATGAAAATCTGCTAAATTCGCATAATGAAGCCAAAAATATAGAGAGCTTTTTGGCGATTTTGCAGGAAGAGTTTAAATTTGAAATAATAAATTTAAAAAATGAAAAAATCACTCCAAATTTAAATGAGCTAACCGAACTAAAAGAACTTGAAATTTACGACGGCGCAGTTGTTTTTAAACACGATAAAGACGATAAATTTGTGGGCGGAAACTACTTTTGCATGGTTGCAAAAATCGCTAACGGCGATGAAGTTATAATAAAAACAAAGAATTTAGAAATTCGCAAAAAATTTGAACTAAATGCGAATTTAAAAGGAACGATTGCGCTTTTGGGTTTGCAAAATCCGCAAGGATACAACTACGAAGTAGCAAAAATCACTAAGGTTGTAAATGGCTAAAATCACAATAAATAACCAAATTTGCGAGTGCGAAGAAAACGATTATATCCTGCAAATCGCAAGGGCTAACGGAATTTTTATCCCTGCGATTTGCTATTTAAGCGGTTGTAGTCCGACCTTGGCGTGTAGGCTTTGTATGGTTGAAGCAGACGGAAAAAGAGTTTATGCCTGTAACGCAAAGGCAAAAGACGGCATGGTTGTCATTACAGATACGCCTGAAATCGCGTCTGAGCGAAAAGCCATAATGCAAACTTACTGCATAAATCACCCCTTAGAATGTGGCGTTTGCGATCAAAGCGGCGAGTGTGAGTTGCAAAATTTCGTTCATCATTTAGGCGTTGATGAGCAAATTTATGCTATCAAAGATACGCACAAAACGCCAAAAAACTGGGGTTTAATCAACTACGATCCAAGTTTGTGTATAGTTTGCGAAAGATGTATCACGGTTTGTAAAGATAAAATCGGCGAAGCTGCTCTAAAAACTACGGCTCGTGGCGGCGATATGCCTGATAAAGCGTTAAAAGATTCTATGCCAAAAGACGCGTTTGCCGTGTGGAATAAATTTCAAAAAAGTTTAATCGCACCTGCAAATGGAGAGAATTTGGAGTGTTCGAGCTGTGGCGAATGCACGGCAGTTTGCCCAGTTGGAGCGTTAGTGGGAAGTAAATTTCAATACAGCTCAAATGCGTGGGAGCTAACTAAAATTCCTGCTTCAAACCCGCATAGTAGCGACTGCGAGTTGATTTATTATGACATTAAGCGAAGCGGTATTGAAGATCAAAAAGAAAGAATTTATAGAGTTAGCAATGACTACGATTTTGGCGAGATAAGCACTGCTGCTAGATTTGGCTTTGATTTTAGCAAAACTAAAAGCGTAAAAGATAAAGAAGTTTTTGAAAAAATCGTTGATAAAATTGCAAACGGCGAGATAAAAACGATTAAATTTAATAGCTTTATTACAAACGAAGAAGCTAAAATTCTCTCGCTTTTAAAGGAAAAATTCGGTCTAAATTTGATAAACGACGAAGCTTTTGCATATCAAAATTTCATGAAAGAATTTGCTAAATTTAGCGGTGAAAATTTATATAATGCAACTAGCGAAACGATAAAAAATAGCGATTTTATTGTAGTTTGTGGTAGTTTTTTACGAAGCGATAGCCCGAATTTAGGCTTTAAAGTAAATAATGCGTTAAAAATAAATAAAGCAGGCGGAATTTATTTTCACACCATAGGCGATAAAGTGGTAGAAAACTACGCTAAAAACTTCATTTGCGTTAAACATGAGAGCAAATTTGATACACAAATTTTGCTTTGGATTTTGCAAAAATTTGGCGAAAATTTGCCGTCTTGGTTAAATGAAAAACTGCAAAACGAATTTGAAATTTCGCAAATTTCAAAAACCCAAAAAAATGAAAACGGCGATGAAATCACGCAAACTAGCGAAGTAAAGATTAGCAAATTTGCAAAAATGCTTAAACTTGATGAAACAAAAGTTAGCGAAATTTTAGCCAAAAAAGAGAAATTTTCTCTCATCATCGGCGAAGATTTTATTTTTAGTAAAAATGCCAAAACTCTGGCAAAACTTGCTGGGCTAATTCAAAAATTTACGCCGTTTAAAATTCTGATAATTCCGCCACGAACAAATTCGCTCGGCGTTTCGCTGATTTGCGATTTAGATAAAGACGCAAAAGGCAAAGTGCTGGGATATAACGAAAACGGCGACATTACAATGGGCGTTTTAAAAGGCGATCTTGATATGCCTAGTCTAGTCCAACAAGAAGGCACTTTCACAAACTACGACAAACGCGTAGTGCCTACAAATGCAGCTTTGAGCTACGGGGGATTTGAGCTAAATGACATTGCAAACGCTCTTGGCGTAAAAAGCGAATTTGCGATTGATTACACTTCAAATTTAGGAAAAAATTTCAAAAATATCAAATTTGATGATTTGGAAAATTTTTATGATAACGGCGGTGTAAATCATCGTGGTTACGAGCTGGAAAATCAAATTTGCGAGTGTGAAACAGGCGAATTTGAAATCACGAATTTAAACGAAACGCTAAATTTAAATGAAAACGAAGTTCAAATTTATAAAGCAAATCCTATTCATCAGTTTTCAAAATTCACAAACGCCACTTCGCAGCTAAACGAAGTAGCAAATTTGATAGTAGGAAGCGAATTTTTGGCTAAATTTGAAGTTAATGACGGCGAAGTTGTAACGCTAAAAAAAGGCGAATTTGCACTGGCGATAAGCGTCAAATTTGATAAAAATATAGACGGTGCGATTTTGCCGTATTTTGACGAAAAGATTGAATTTGATAAATTCTTTGAAAATGGGCGTTATAGCGTAGTTAGCGTAGAAAAGGCAAAAGCATGAGCGAAACAACATTTTTGATAATCGAAACCATAGTAAAAGCAGTTGTAATCCTAGCCGTGATTGCGACACTAGCCGGGTTTGGCACTTATGCCGAGCGAAAAGTTTTAGCCTATATGCAACGCAGAATCGGACCTTGTGTGGTGGGTCCTTTTGGACTTTTGCAGGTATTGGCTGATATGATAAAGCTTTTTACAAAAGAAGATATAATTCCGGCAGGTGCTAATAAAATCACCTTTAAAATCGCTCCGATAATATCGGCAGTTGGGGCTTTTGTAGCACTTTCTGTTGTGCCTTTTTTGCCTGAATTTACCATCTTTGGGCATACAATAAGACCGATTTTAAGCGATATAAATGTAGGAATTTTATTTTTGCTTGGAGCTAGCGGAACTTGCGTTTATGGAACGCTTATCGGCGGTCTTTCAAGCTACAATAAATGGGGCTTAATCGGCTCGGTTAGAAGCATTTTGCAACTAATCAGCTTCGAGCTTATCAACGGATTAAGCCTAATTCCGATTATTATGGTGGTTGGATCGCTATCTTTAATTGATATTGTAAATGCCCAAAGTTCAGGCATTGGCGGCTGGTTTATATGGAAAATGCCGATTTGCTTTGTTCTGTTTTTGATAGCGTCGTTTGTCGAGTGCAACAGAACCCCGCTTTGTCTGACCGAAAACGAAACCGAGCTAGTTGCAGGTGCTAGCACAGCGTATTCAGGTATGCGTTGGGGTATGTTTTTTATCGCAGAGTATGCAAATATGATAACTTATTCGGTTGTGATTTCGCTTATATTTTTGGGCGGATTTAATCCTATTTGGTTTATTCCGGGCGGAATTGTTATCATCATGAAAGCATCTTTGTTTTTCTTTTTATTTTTATGGGCAAGGGCTGCGTGGCCGCATTTAAGACCGGATCAGCTAATGGCGCTTTGCTGGAAAGTTTGTATGCCATTAGCATTACTTTGCATAGTTCTAACTGGAATTGCGATTTCATAAGGTGCGAAAATGGGAAAATATGTAGAACTTGATATTAGAAAACCGCTTGGAGATAATTTTTCTAAATTTAAAAATTTTGTGAAAAAAAGCGTAAAACCAGAGCTTTTTGTCGGACTTTGGGTGGTTTTGCGTGAAATGCTAAAAAAAGGCAACTCACACACACTTATGTATCCTGCCGAAAAATTTGAATTTAATGCTCGTTACAGGGGAATTCATAGGCTTATGAGGCTACTTGAAAGTGGCGATGAAAGGTGTATCGGCTGTGGGCTTTGTGAAAAAATTTGCGTTAGCAAATGTATCGCGATTGATACCGAGCTTGGCGAAGACGGACGAAAAAAGGTAAAAAATTATTCTATAAATTTTGGCAGGTGTGTATATTGCGGACTTTGTGCCGATGTTTGCCCTGAAATCGCGATCGTTCATGGCGGCGAATACGAACTAGCAAGTGAGCAAAGAGCTTATTTTGGATTTAAAAAAGATTTGCTTACAAAAAGCGAAAATTTAAATTCACAAAGCGAATTTGAAGGCTATGGTAGTTTGGATAAAAATGCTAAAAATTTTGTCAAACTAACGCCGAACGCGTATTTGCAAAGCGATGAAAAGGAAGAAAATGTTTGAGATTTTTTCATTTTATTTTTTTGGAGCTTTAAGCCTTGCTTTTTTTGCGATAAGCATTTTTAGTAAAAATGTCCTTTACGCGATGAGCGCCTTAGCAGCGGGAATGATATTTATTTCGGGGCTATTTTTTCTTTTGGGTGCCGAATTTTTAGGCGTTGTGCAGATTATGGTTTATTGTGGTGCTGTTATGGTGCTGTATGGATTTTCGATTATGTTTTTCGACGCAAACAAAAGTGTAAAAGAAAAAATCAAAGGCAAAAAAACTATATATTTTTTAGGCGTTTTATCGGCGGTTTTGATTGTTTTAGCGTTTGCTGTGCCGATAAATTTGATAAATTCAAAAACACCAAATATCGAGTATTTGGAAAATACCGAAATCATAGGCAGAGTTTTATTTCAAAATTATCTAATCGTGTTTGAGTTAGCAGCCCTTATGCTACTTGTGGCGATGGTGTGCGCGATTATTTTAGCTCACAAACAGATGGATAAATCTCTAAATTTAGAAGAGGAAAATTTATGATAAGCTTAAATCACTATCTAATTTTGGCTTCATTAATGTTTATTTTAGGGTTAATCGGTGTTTTGAAAAGACAAAATTTAATAATGCTTTTTTTCTCGACTGAAATTTTACTAAATTCGGCAAATGTCGCACTTGTGGCGATTAGCAAATATTTAGAAAATATAGACGGGCAAATTTTTGCCATTTTTATTATCGCAGTTGCGGCTAGCGAGATGGCAGTTGGACTTGGGCTTCTTATTTTGTGGTATAAAAAGACAGGTTCGATTGAGCTTGAAAGTTTAACTAATATGAAAGGCGAATAATGGGCGGACAATATTATTATATTATTTTATCGCTATTTGGACCGCTTTTAAGCTCTATCATAGCAGGAATTTTTGCTACGCAGAAAAAATCTTTCGCAATCGGCGTAATTTGCAGTGCGCTAATCATTTTAAGCACTATTTCATCTTTTGCTTTGCTTGAATATATCTACATAGGAAATTTGCAAATTCGCATTTTTTTCACTGAATTTATAAAAACAGGAAATTTAAGCGTTGATTACGGCATTTTAATAGATAGCGTAAGTGCTATTATGATGGTAACTGTGGGCATTGTTTCAAGTGTTGTTCATGTTTATTCCATAGGCTATATGGAAAAAGACAAAGGCTTTAACAAATTTTTTAGCTATCTTGGACTTTTTGTGTTTTCGATGCTGGTTTTGGTTATGAGCGATAACTTTGTCGGACTTTTCATCGGCTGGGAAGGCGTAGGACTTTGCTCGTGGTTACTCATCGGTTTTTGGTATGACAGGCACAACTACGCATGGTGTGCAAATGAAGCATTTATCATGAATAGAATTGCCGATCTTGGGCTTTTATTAGCGATGTTTTTAATATTTTGGCAGTGCGGTTCGCTTCGCTATGATATAGTTTTTAATGAAGTGGCAAATTTAGACTATTTTATACTAAGTGTTATCGGAATTTTGCTTTTTATCGGCGCTATGGGAAAATCAGCTCAGTTTCCATTTCACACATGGTTAGCTGATGCTATGGCAGGACCAACGCCTGTTTCAGCTTTGATACATGCTGCAACAATGGTAACAGCAGGAGTTTATTTAGTAATTCGCTCAAATGAAATTTTTTCGCAAATCACAGAAGTTAGCCATTTTATCGTATATCTTGGGGCTTTTGTCGCAGTTTTTGCCGCAAGTATGGCACTTGTGCATAACGATCTTAAAAAAATCATCGCCTACTCAACGCTTTCACAACTTGGATATATGTTTGTGGCTGCGGGTTTTGGGGCGTATTGGATTGCGCTTTTCCACCTTATGACACACGCATTTTTTAAATCACTTCTGTTTTTAGGCGCAGGAAATATCATGCATGCTACAAACGATGAGTTAAATATCCAAAAAATGGGCGGTTTGTATAAATTTTTAAAACCGACAGCCGTTTTGATGATAATTGCAAGTTTAGCCCTTGCGGGATTTTACCCGCTTTCGGGATTTTTCTCAAAAGATAAAATTTTAGAAGTCGCATTTAATGAAAACAGCTTTTTTATATGGTTTGTTTTGCTATGTGGTGCGATTTTGACGGCATTTTATAGTTTTAGGTTGATTATGCTTGTATTTTTTGGCGAAGAAAGAAACCACTATCACGCCCACGAAGCAAAAGGCTTCATGCTTCGTTCTATGGGACTTTTGGCAGCTTTATCGATATGTGCCGGATTTTTTGAGCATAAATTTGAAAGCTTTGCAGGAGAGATTTTACCGAAGTATGAATTTATCTTAAATCACTCCGTTGCTATTTTGCTTATTTTTATAACGACTTTGTGCGTAGCTTTAAGCACTATTTTTGCGATATTTGCGTATAAAAAAGGAATTTTTAAAGAGAGCATAAAAGAAAAAACTATTTATAAAATTTTGTCAAATCAATATTATATTCCGCAAATTTATGAGAAATTTGTTACCAAAAACTACTTCAAATTTAGTGAATTTTGTGCCAAAATGGATGCAAATTTTATCGATAAAAGTGTCGATTTGATCGCAAAATATATCTTAAAAAGCGGTGGCGTAGCAAACCGCACAATGCAAAGCGGAGAGCTTTCTTTGATGCTTAGATATATGGTTTGTGGTTTTGTGATTTTACTTGTTTTAGCGTTTGTTTATAAAGGATAATAATGGATCATATTTTAAGTTTAGTTATATTTTTTCCTGCAATTGCTGCTATTTTGGGATTTTTGATAGATGAAAAAAGCGTAAAAGCTTACGCCATTTCGGTAAGTTTTATCGAATTTATTCTCTCGCTATTTTTATGGTTTGAATTTTCTAATTTTAACGGAGAGTTTAAATTTGTCGAATTTTTCCCGTTTATCAGAGAATTTGGTATAAATTATTTCATCGGAATCGACGGATTTTCGCTATTTTTAATAATTCTTAGCACATTTATGACGCTTATTAGTTTGATTAGTTTAACAATAACCGATAGATTAAAAAATTTGGTAGTTAGCATTTTATTTTTAGAAATGACTATGGTTGGGGTTTTTGCAGCTCTTGATGCGATTTTATTTTACATTTTTTGGGAGCTTTCGCTTTTGCCTATGCTCTATATCATCGGGGCTTGGGGAAGCGGAAAGCGAATTTATGCTGCTGTTAAATTCTTTTTATATACATTTTTTGGCTCTGTTTTTATGCTTTTTGGGCTTATTTTTATGTCATATCTTTACCACGAAGCGACAGGAGCATATAGTTTTAATATCTTAGAGTGGCAATATCTAAAACTTCCGTTAAATTTGCAAATTTGGCTATTTTTAGCGTTTGGAATCGCTTTTGCTATCAAAACACCGCTTTTTCCGTTTCACACTTGGCTTCCTTATGCGCACGGACAAGCTCCGACTATCGGCTCGGTTTTACTAGCGGCTGTTTTACTTAAAATGGGAACTTATGGCTTTGTGCGTTTTTCATTACCTATGTTTCCGGACGGAAGTCTGTATTTTTCAAATTTAATGTGCATAATCGCCGTAATCATGGTGATTTATACATCTTTCATCGCCTTTGCACAAAAAGATATAAAGCAAGTTATCGCTTATAGCTCGATTGCCCACATGGGCGTTATAATGCTTGGAATTTTCTCATTTAGCGTAGAAGGAATTTCAGGTTCTGTTTTTTTGATGATAAGCCACGGCGTGGTTAGCGGCGGACTTTTTATGCTTGTCGGTTTTATTTACGAGCGAAAACATACAAAAGAATTTAGCGAATTTGGGGGTCTAGCAAAAATAATGCCATTTTATGCGTTTTCGTTTTGTTTGGTGCTGCTAGCTTCCATTGGGCTTCCTTTGACGATTGGCTTTGTGGGCGAGTTTTTAAGTTTATTAGGAATTTTTAAAACTGCTCCGATTTTTGCATTTTTGGGCGGTTTTGGTATCATCATGGGAGCGATTTATAGTCTAAATTTATTCAAAAAGACATTTTTTGGCGAAATAACAAAAGAAGAAAACAAAAGCTTAAAAGATTTAAATAAAACAGAAATTTTAGCAATTGTTCCGATTTGCGCTTTGGTTTTGTTTTTTGGCGTTTATCCAAGACCGATTTTAAAGCATATTGACATATCAAGCAAAGATTTGGTTGTGCTTATGTATGACAAAGGCGAAGCTAAAACAAAAGAACATTTAAACAAAGCAAATTCAACACAAGGGGCAAAATAATGGATTTTGGTGCGTTAAATTTTTATAGTATCGCCCCTATGGCGGTGCTTTGTGCGTTTGCGATTTTTATACTTTGCATTAGCGTGATAACAAACGAGCTATCTACTAAATTCTATACCGTTTTAACGGTTATTGCCGTAGTTTTGGATATTGGAATTTTATTTGGTTATAACGGCGGAGTAAGCGGGTTTTTTGGGCTTGTTTTTATAGACGGAATTGCCATTTTATCGATGTTTATTATACTTATTTCATCGGCGTTGTTTATTCCATTAGCGCTTAGTGCTAAAACTTTTCACGAATACACCTTGCCTGAATTTTTTGCCTTATTTTTATTTATGCTAATCGGCTTTGAATTTATGGTGAGTTCGGGAAATTTGATACTGATTTTTGTGGGTTTAGAGACTTCTAGTCTTTCGCTTTATACGCTAATTGCACTAAATAATCGAAATAAATCAATCGAAGCAGCGGTTAAATATTTTACTATGGGCGCACTTGGTTCAGGCTTTTTTGCCTTTGGTGCGGCACTTTTTTATCTATCTAGCGGAAGCGTTGAGATTTCGCAAATCATAAGCAGTGCTTCATATTCGCAAAATAATATAATTTTACTTTTAGGTTGTGTTTTTATGATATGTGCGATTGGGTTTAAACTCTCACTTATTCCGTTTCACACTTGGGCGCCTGATGTTTATGAAGGAGCAAGTGCTGCCCTTGCCGGATTTATCTCGGTCGTTCCTAAAATCGCAGGTTTTATCGTCGCGTTAAGACTTTTTGAAGGGCTTATGAGAGTTGAGGTTTCGTGGCTAAATTCGGTGCTTTACATAGTAGCTGTTATAACGATGACACTAACAAATATAATGGCGCTCGTGCAAATCGATGTTAAGCGAATGCTTGCATTTAGCTCGATTTCACACGCAGGTTTCGTGCTAAGTGCTATTGTGATTGGTTCAACTCAGGCAAATATCTCGCTATTTTTATATTGGATCTTGTTCGCATTTGCGAATTTGGGCGCATTTTCTATGCTTTGGATAACAAGAACAAGACAAAACAGCTGGCACAAACGCTACGAGCACCCGTATGAGAAATTTAACGGCTTAATCAAAACTATTCCGATGGCTGCTATTGTAATGGCGATTTTCATGGTTTCGCTTGCCGGAATTCCGCCATTTAGCGTGTTTTGGGGCAAAATGTATCTAATGAGCGCTGCGATAAATTCAGGCTTTATATTTTTAGCTTTGATAATGGCGTTAAATAGTGCAATAGCGATGTATTATTATCTAAAATTAATCGTTTGTATGTTTTTGCATGAGCCGATTATCAAAGATAAAAGCGTTTATTTATCAAATGTTTCAAATCCGCTTAGAATTATTATTGCGATTGCCGCAACTGCTTGTGCTTTATCGCCGTTTATTGTTAAATTTGCGATACCTGCGATAAATAGCTTTGTATTTTTAAGTGGGTATTAATTAAATTTGTTTAAAATCCAGCCTAGCTTTAAATTCTAGGCTAGATTAATCGTCTAAATTTGCCTTGAATATCTTTTAAAAAATTAAATAAATTTTGTAATTGCAAGTGCGAAGCAATCTAGTAAATTTACAAAAATACAAATTTATAAATTTTGTAAAAAATTTCTTATAGAATTTTCCAAATTTGTCAAATCCTGTGAAATTTTATTTTCTAAAAATTGCGATTTATTAAAAGTTCGTTGTCTTTTTGCCAGCTGTGCGGTATGAGTGCAAATTTGTTCATATAGCTCATTTTTGCCTAATTCTCCACGCAAAAATTCGCCACACTCTTTAAGACCGATTGAATTTAGAGATTTAGTTTCAAAACCATACTTGCCAAAAAGATATTTTGCCTCAGCTATCAAGCCATTTTCTAACATTTTTTCAGTGCGAATTTTTATGCGATCTCGCAAAACTTCTTTGTCCCACAAAATTTCAAAAATTTGCAAATTTGAAATAATCGGCTCGGCAGTGTTTTCGCGCAAAAATTTGCTAGGAATTTCGCCCGTTGTTTTGTAAATACTATACCATTTTTCAAGTCTAAATTTATCATTTTTGCTAAATTTAGAGCCAAATTCTGGATCAATTTTCAAAATAAGTTCATAAATTTGCTCCAAATTTAAATCACATTTTATGTCCCTTATTTTTGGAGCTAGACCACTCATCATCGCCTTTAAATAAAACCCGCTTCCGCCTGTGATAATGAGTGGAATTTGCAAATTTTGCGCATAAGATTTTGCTTTTTCATACTCTTTTATAAATTCGCCAACGCTAAAATATTCGTTTGGAAAAATCAAATTTATACCAAAATGTTTCACGCTTTCAAGCTCTAATGCGGTTGGTTTGGCACTTGCGATATTTATCTCTTTATAAACGCTTAAAGAATCTAGGCTTAAAATCACGCCGTTAAATTCCTTTGCGATTTTTAAAGCTAAATCGCTTTTTCCACTTGCCGTCGTGCCGATAAGGGCAAATTCACAAAACATTTTTTTCCTTAAATTTAGTCAATTTTTTAGGAAAAATTATATCAAATTTTAATTTGTTTTTGTTTTATTGCGAATTTGTGATACAATAACGCTTTAAAAAGGGAAATAATGGCAAAATTCAAAGAAATTTTAAGCGACATTAACGAACTAATTGTTTTCAAACACTCTGTTTTTGCGTTGCCTTTTATTTTTACGGCGATGATAACGGCTTCAAAAATCACAAACGGTTCACTTTGGTTTGGTTGGAAACTCTTTATTTTAGGTATTTTGTGTGCCGTTAGCGCTAGAAGTTTTGCTATGGCTTTTAATCGATATGCAGATGAAGACATTGATAAATTTAACCCACGATGCGCATCTCGTCCGAGCGTCGATGGTCGTATCGGGCGACAAAATTTATTATTTTTTATCATTGCAAATGCCGCTATTTTCATTGTTGTAGCGTATTTTATAAATTCACTCGCATTTAAATTATCATTTCCGATTTTGATTATTTTAGCAGGTTATAGCATTTTTAAACGCTTTTCAGAGACCGCCCATATCGTGCTTGGGCTTTGTTTAGGGCTTTCAAGCGTAGCAGGCGCAATCGCAGTAAGTGGTGCCATACCGCTTTGGTCTTTGCTTTTATGTGTCGGAGTTATGTTTTGGGTAGCCGGATTTGATGTTTTGTATTCGCTTCAAGATATGGATTATGACAAAAAAGCGGGGCTTTTTAGCATACCGTCAATGTATGGCGAAAAAGCTGCAATGTTTATTTCACAAATTTTCCATTTTTGTGCTGTGCTTTTTTGGCTATTTTACTGCGGTGCGGCGGGACTTGGAGCGTGGGCGTATCTTGGTGTAATAATTTCTGCTATAATTTTATTTTTCGAACATAGAATTGTCAGAAGGGACTTTTCGAAAATCGATCGAGCGTTTTTTACGCTAAATGGCTATTTGGGAATTTTGTTTTTTTGTTTTATTTTTATTGATTTGTGGAATTAGGAGATTTGATATGGATTTAAATACTATCATTGTTTTGGGACTTTGCGTTGTTATTTTGATTATTTTAGTTGTCATGTATTTAAAAGATAAACAAGCAGATAAAAAATTTGAGAGATTTGAACAGGTTTTAACCGATAATATGCAAGAAAATTTTATACTTAAAAAAGAGATAGAAAAGATAAAAGAGACGATAGATGCTATGGATTTAGGCAAATTTGGCGAAGTAATAGACGAAGAGATGGAGCAAAGATTAATGCCGTTAAAAAAATCGATCGAAACTATCGGCGAGATGATTTCAAATTTAAGAAAATAACAAAAAAATATCATTTTAAAGTAACCATTTTTTGGGCTTTTTGGCACAAAATAAATTTTGCAAATTTAGCAAATTTATTATATAATCCGACAATCAAATTTCATAAAAGGTAGATATGCTAATCGATAAATTCGGTCGCAAGATTGATTATTTGCGAATTTCGGTAACCCAAAGGTGTAATTTTCGTTGTCGCTACTGCATGCCGCACACTCCGTTTAACTGGACTCCAAAAGAGAATTTATTAAGCTTTGAAGAGCTTTTTAGCTTCGTTAAAATCGCGATCGACGAAGGCATAGAAAAAATTCGCATAACAGGCGGAGAGCCTTTGATACGAAAAGATCTGCCTGAGTTTATAAAAATGATAAGCCAATATGCTCCAAATGTCGATTTAGCGCTTACCACAAACGGCTATTTTTTAAGCAATTATGCAAAAATTCTAAAACAAAATGGCTTAAAACGCATAAATATGTCGCTTGATTCACTTCGCCCAGAAATGGCTCGTTTTATAGCGCAAAAAGGCGTTTTGCATAGCGTTTTAGCTGGGCTTGATAGCGCATTAGAAGCTGGACTTAAAGTCAAAATCAACACGGTTGCACTAAAAGGCATAAATGACAATGAACTACCTTATTTGCTTGAATTTGCAAAATCAAAAAATTGTATGATAAGATTTATCGAATTTATGGAAAACACCCACGCAAATGCGAATTTAAAGGGCTTAAATCGTGATGAGATTTTAGAAATTTTAAGCACAAAATTTAATTTTAAATTCTTAAAAAAATTCGAAAACTCTCCTGCTAGTATTTATCAAACTGACGACGGATACTCTTTTGGCATAATCGATCCACACAAACACGATTTTTGCGAGAGTTGCAACCGAATTCGCCTAAGCGCAGAAGGCTACTTGATTCCGTGTTTGTATTTTGAAGACGCACTAAGTATAAAAGATGCCGTGCGAAGTGGAAATTTAGACCTTGCAAGAGAAATTTTAAAAGAAGTCTTAGCAAATAAGCCTGAAAAAAATCGCTGGGAACTTGAAAACAAAACAGAGATTTCAAATCGTGCATTTTACGAAACGGGCGGATAATGCTAAATTTAGTTGAGAGTTTTTTAAGCGTTCAAGGCGAAGGTAAATTTAGCGGAAAGTTGGCATATTTTTTTAGATTTGCAGGGTGCAATCTGCGTTGTGTCGGCTTTAAAAGCAAAGCCAAAAGCGAAAAATCAGGCAAAACTCTAATCGGTTGCGATACTTTGCGAGCTGTTTTCGTAAATGAATTTAAATATAAAAAAATATCAAATTGCAATGAACTTTTAAAGAGAATTGGGCAATTTAAATTCCAAAAACCCATAATCGTCATTACAGGCGGTGAGCCTTTGATTTACTATGCAAATTCGCTATTTTATGAATTTATAAGCGAACTTTTAAGGCAAAATTACGAAGTGCATTTTGAAACCAACGGAACAATTTTTGTAGAATTTGACAAATTTCCAAATTATAAAAAATGTATTTTTGCAATCTCGCCGAAACTAAATTTAAGTGGAGAAAAAAAGGAAAAAAGGCTAAATTTCAACGCTTTATTAAATTTAAAACAAAACGCAAAAGATAGTTTTTATAAATTCGTAATCACAGGTAAAAAGAGCGAAAATGACGAAATTTGCGAGATTTTGCAAAATTGCGAAAATGAAGTTTTTTGTATGCCGTTAGGCGAAAATCTAGGCGAACTTGAAAAAAATGCGCCAAGAGTAGCTAAATTTTGTATAAAAAACGGCTATAATTATTCCGATAGATTGCATATTAGAATTTCGCAAAGGTAAAAAATGATAATTAGAAAACTTTATGACTTTGAAAATGCCCACATAGTGCGATTTTGTGGCTCAAAACGCTGTCGGACGGCGATTCACGGGCATTCATACAAATGCGAAGTCCTTTTGGCTTCAAATTTTTTAGATAATGCAGGAATGGTTTATGATTTTGGTTATATGAAGCTTGGAATTCGCGATATTATCGATTGTTTTGACCACTCCACGACCATTTTTTCAGGCGATAGCGATGAGTATAAAAATGACATAAAAAAACATTCAGCTAGATGGATAGAAATACCCTTAAATCCGAGCGCAGAGCAGTTTTGTCGTATATTTTTTGTGCTGATTGATAGGTTATTAAATTTAAGCGAATTTAACAACGGCGAAAAAAATGTTACGCTTCATAGCATTATCGTGCATGAGACTGCCACAGGATACGCTCAGTGCTTTAAAGAAGATGCATATAACGCACGAATGGGCGAGATAAATTTAAATGAAATCAAATTTAGCGAAGCGATTTTGGACGATTTAAGAGATAAAAAAATCTTTGAAAAGCTCATTAAGGGCGAAAAATTCGTCTTTGAGAAAGACTGCTAAGGGGCAAAGATGAGATATTTTTTGATTTTACTTTTAGCATTTTTTGTTGCAGGTTGCGATAAAAAAGAAGATGAAGCCTTAAAAATACCGCCTACTAAAAACGAAGTTCCAAGCGATGTGCCGATCGCAAAAAGCGAACCGCAAACAGAAGTGGATAAAGAGCTTCCGCCGGTGCCTGTAACGGAGTAAAAATGCAAGAACTCTACACAACCGCACTTGCTTTGCATAAATTTTTTGTTGTTTTCTTTGGCGTTTTGCTTTTGATTTATCTTTTTTTAGCTCACTATGGCAACGGCGAAAACGCCTATATAAAGCGAATTCGACTTTTTTTACCATTTTTTTATACGATTTTAGCGTGTTTGATTTTTACTGGTGCTGTGATTTTACCTATTTTAGAGTTTAAATTTAACTACAAAATCATTTTTATGATAGTAGCCGTAATCGCAATCATCGCGCTTAGCGCAATCGGCTATAAACGGCTAAAAATGGCATATTTTACCAAAAATTTTATCCTTTATAAAAAGCAAATTTCAAAGATAATAATAGTAAATTTAATCTTAATTTTGATAGCGAGTTTCATATAATGGTATTTTTTTATGACAAAAACGCAGGAAGCGAAATTTTGGAAATTTCGGGCGAAAATTTTTCGCATTTAAAGGCTAGACGCCTTAGCGTGGGCGATAGAGTGGATTTTAGAAATTTGCGCGATGAGAGCAATTATATCTATGAAATTACCGAGATTTCACGCAAAAATGCGGTAGCGAATTTGGTTTTTAAAAATTCCGTTATCACGCCAAAGCACGAATTTTGCCTTGCTTGGTCTGTGGTTGAGCCAAGCGTGATTGAAAAAACCTTGCCAAGTCTAAATGAAATTGGCGTGGCAAAAATCATTTTCGTTTATAGCGATTTTTCACAAAAAAATGTTAGGCTAGATTTGGATCGTATGAAGCGAATTTTGATAAATTCGTCGTGCCAGTGTGGGCGAAATTCGATTGTCCAGCTTGAAATTTTGGCTAGTTCAGATGAGCTTTTGGCTAAATATCCAAATTCGGTTTTGATTGATTTTGAGGGCAAAAGTTTGGAAATTTTTGATAAAGATGAAATTCCTTTTATAGGTCCAGAGGGTGGTTTTTCTGAAAATGAACGCAAAAAATTTAGCAAATCTTACGAGCTAAATTTACCATATATTTTGCGTTCAAATACTGCAATAATGACCACTTGCGCAAGATTGATTTTTTAAATTTGATTTTTAAATAAAAAAATTGTATAATCCAGCCTTTACAAAATTTCAAACCCAAAGGTCGAAAAGATGAAAAAAGATATTCACCCAGAGTATGTCGAAACAACCGTAACTTGCGCTTGTGGCAATAGTTTCAAAACAAAATCAAACAAAAGCGAAATCCGCGTTGATATTTGCTCAAACTGCCACCCGTTTTTCACAGGTAGCGAAAAAATCGTAGATAGCGCAGGACGCGTAGAAAAATTTAAACAAAAATACGGAATGAAATAATTGCTCTATTTCGTTCCTACTCCCATAGGAAATTTAAGCGACATTTCGGCTCACGCGCTTGATATTTTAAGCCGTGCCGAAGTCGCTATCTGCGAAGACACAAGAGTTAGCAAACAGCTTTTAAATTTATTATCTCAAAAATTTGATACGAAATTTAATATCAGCGAATTTTATTCACTTCACACGCACAACGAAAGCGAGTTTTTTTCCAAATTTGACACTGAAAAATTTAGACAAAAAATCTGCGTGTATTTAAGTGATGCCGGAATGCCTTGCGTTAGCGATCCGGGCGTTAGTTTGGTTAAATTTGCTTTGCAAAATGGGATTGATTATGAAGTTTTAAGCGGAGCAAATGCGCTTCTTTTGGCAGTTGCTGCTAGCGGCATAGTAGAGAAGGAATTTTCATTTTTGGGCTTTTTAGCAAATACCGGCAAAGAGCGAATTTGCGCGATAGAAAATTTGATGAAATCGCCTTATCCTTGCGTGATTTACGAATCTCCAAAAAGGGTTTTAAATTTGGTAGAAAATTTAGAAAAAATCGACAAAAATAGAGAAATTTTTCTCATAAAAGAGGCTACAAAAAAATTTGAAACCAAATTTAAGGGCAAAATTTGCGAAGTTTTATCAAATTTAAAAGAAGCAAATTTAAACGGCGAGTGGTGCGTCGTGGTTGATAAAAGCCCAAATTCAGGCTTTGAACGCATAAACGAAAATGATATTTTAAGCTTAGAAATTCCGCCAAAAATAAAAGCAAAACTTCTAGCCAAAATCACAGGCAAAAATTCAAAAGAAATTTACGAAAATATTACAAAATAAGTTCTTTTTTAACCCGAATTTGGTATCATTGCGAGATGATTATTTACGGAAAACAGCTATTTTTGCATATTTTGGAAAAGCACGGCAATAAATTCGAAAAAATTTATCTCGCAAAAGAGTGCGACAAACGCCTTTTTTCCAAAATCGCCGGACTTGGTGTTAAGATTGAACGCGTTGATCCCAAAAAGGCTCAGGCGTTGGCTCACGGCGGAAATCATCAAGGTTTTTTGGCTGAAATTTCGGATTTTGAATTTTGCGACATTAAAAACATAAAAAATGCGAATTTTTTAGCCGTTTTATATGGACTAAGCGATGTCGGAAATATCGGTGCTATCGTGCGTTCGGCTTATGCATTGGGTGCTGATGGCGTTATTTTAGTCGGTAAAAGTTTTAATATAGAAGGCATTTTACGCGCTAGTAGCGGGGCTGCACTTGAAATAAATATCGCAAAGTGCGAAAACGGGCTTGATTTGTTAAATGAATTAAAGCAAGTTGGTTTTAAAATTTACGCCACAAAAGCAAACGCTAAAAGTGTTAAAGATATTAAATTTAACGGCAAAATCGCCCTTGTTATGGGAAGTGAAGGCGACGGACTGCCAAATAAAGTTTTTGAAAAATGTGATGAAAGTATCTCGATAGCCATGAAAAACGACTTTGATAGTCTAAATGTAAGTGCGGCTTTTGCGATACTTTGCGATAGGATTTTAAATGGATAAAAAAGAAAGCATATTACAAAAAGAGTTAAAAAAACTCGAAAAAATCGGCGTTAGGGAAATTTCAAAGGCAACGCATATCCAAGAAGAACACATAGAGTCGATTTTAAATCAAAACTATGAAAATTTGCTTGATTGTAATGCAAATGGCTTTGTTAAAATTTTAGAGCGAGATTACGGCGTAGATCTAAGCGAGTGGTTGGAAGAATTTAATAAAATCAAAAGCGAAACTAAAACAACAAAAACAACGATAGATAGGCAAGTTGCTATGCCGAATTTGCAAAACCACAAAAAAACAAACTGGAAAATTTGGATTTTGTTGATTTTACTTTTAGTTTTAGCGGTGATTTATTTTAAATTTTATGATTTAATCAAAAAACCTATCGATGAGTTTTTAAATGAGAAAAAAGTTGAATACTCAAATAATCCTATCATCAACCAAGCCGAAGAAACGCTTAATAAAGTCGGTATCGAAGTGCCTAAATTTGATGAAAATAATTCGCTATTAGTGCCGTCAAAACTTTTTGTTGGTATTGATGAAAATGATAGCAATATATCAACTCCAAATGCGCTCGATCTTAGCATACAAATGCAAAATGAAGCAAATTCTACCGATGAAAATATCACTAAAAACGAAGAAAATTTAACGCTTCCTGCTCAAATTACCATAACGCCAAATTATCAACTTTGGCTAGGAACTATTGATCTAAAAACCGGTAAAAAATGGGACACTGTGGTCTCGGATAAGATTACGCTTGATTTGGATAAAGATATGCTAGTTATGGCTGGACATGGCTTTTTTGACATGGATATTGGCGATGAAAAACAGCAAATTAGAGAAAAAAGTGTAATGAGAATTCTAATCAAAGATAAAAATATTACATTTATCGACAGTGCCGAATTTACAAGGCTAAACGGGGGTAAAGGGTGGTAAAATTTAACATTTTTTACAAATTCAATATAAATTTGAAAATAAATTCGAAATAATAAGGAGAAAATTATGTTTGACGAAATTCGTTTCAGTAAAATTGAAAGATTGCCAAATTACGCATTTGCCGAAATGGGTGCTATGAAAATGGCTGCTAGGCGAAACGGCGAAGATATAATCGATCTTTCTATGGGAAACCCTACCGGCCCAACTCCGCCACACATCGTAGAAAAGCTTTGCGAAGCAGCACGAAAAGAGAAAAATCACGGATATAGCGTAAGTCAAGGAATTTACAAACTTCGCTTAGCGGCTTGTAATTGGTATAAACGCAAATATAATGTTGATTTAGATCCCGAAACCGAAGTTGTCGCTGTTATGGGAAGCAAAGAAGGCTTTGTGCATTTAACAACGGCGATTATAAATCCGGGCGATGTAGCCGTAGTGCCTGATCCTGCTTATCCGATTCACACACAAGCATTTATCTTAGCGGGCGGAAATGTCGCTAAAATGCCGATTGATTATAATGAAAATTTAGAGCTTGACGAGAATAAATTTTTTGAAAATTTGCAAAGAACGATTGACGAGAGTATCCCAAAACCAAAATATGTCGTTGTAAATTTTCCGCACAACCCGACCACCGTCATTTGCTACAAAAGTTTTTATGAAAGACTTGTTGCAATGGCGAAAAAAGAGAGATTTTATATCATATCAGACATTGCTTATGCTGAACTTGCATTTGACGGATATAAAAGCCCTAGCATTTTTGAAGTAGATGGCGCAAAAGATGTCGCCGTTGAGTGCTATACGCTTTCAAAAAGCTATAATATGGCAGGTTGGCGTGTCGGCTTTGTTTGCGGAAACAAACGCCTTATTTTTGCACTTAAAAAAATAAAATCGTGGTTTGATTATGGTATGTTTACTCCTATTCAAGTAGCTGCTACCATAGCACTTGATAGCGATCAATCGTGCGTTGAAGAGATTAGAGCTATGTATGAGCATAGACGAGATGTCTTGGTTGAGAGTTTTGGCGCAGCAGGTTGGGAAATACCAAAATCAAAAGCAAGTATGTTTGTTTGGGGAAAACTTCCTGCAAAAGTCGGAAATATCGGTTCGAACGAATTTGCAAAACAGCTTCTAACCAAAGCCAAAGTCGCCGTAAGTGCCGGTGGCGGATTTGGCGTGGCAGGGGATAATTATGTCAGAATCGCTCTCATAGAAAATGATAACAGAATTCGCCAAGCAGCACGAAATATAAAACAATATTTGAAAGAGTTATAATGAATATCGCAATACTAGGTGTCGGAACGGTCGGAAATGAAGTAGCAAATATACTTTTGCGAAATAAAAGTGTCATTACTGCTAGGGCTGGGGTTGAAATCAACCCTGTTATCGGCGTTGTGCGTGATTTAAGCAAAAAACGCACGGCAAATTTACCCCTAAGCGATGATATAAATTCAGTCATAAACCGCGATGACATTGATGTATTTGTCGAGCTTATGGGCGGCGTTGAAAAGCCTTATGAAATAGTAAGCCATATTTTAAAACGCAAAAAAGCAGTCGTAACTGCGAATAAAGCTCTTCTTGCTTATCACAGATACGCATTGCAAGATTTAGCCGCAAATACGCCTTTTGGCTATGAAGCCAGTGTGGCAGGTGGAATTCCTATCATAAAATCTTTACGCGAAGGGCTAAGCGCAAATAAAATCGAAAAGATTATTGGCATACTAAACGGCACTAGCAATTATATTTTAACAAATATGATGCAAAAGGGCGAGAGCTTTGATGAAGCCTTGAAAAAAGCACAAGAACTAGGCTATGCAGAAGCCGATCCGACCTTTGACATAGGCGGATTTGACGCAGCTCACAAGCTTTTAATCCTAGCTAGTATCGCTTATGGTGTTCATGGAAATCCAGAAGACATTTTAATCAAAGGCATAGATCGTATCACGCAAGAAGACATCTATTTTGCTAATGATTTTGAGTATGTCATCAAGCTTCTAGCAATCGCAAGACGCGTAAGCGACACGCAAATCGAGCTTCGCGTTCATCCTGCACTTTTGCCAAAAGATAAAATGCTTGCAAAAGTTGATGGTGCTATGAACGGCGTTGGCGTTTTTGGGGATTGTATGAGCGAAAGCATGTTTTATGGACCAGGAGCTGGTGGGAGTGCGACTGCAAGTGCCGTTATAAGCGATCTAATCGACATCGCTAGGGGAAATAAAAACCCGATTTTAGGCTATAAAAAAGAGCTTCAAAACAAATTTAGCATTTTGCCTATGCAAGAAATTCGCACCAAATATTACTTGCGAATTCGCGTAAAAGACGAAAAAGGCGTTTTGGCAAAAATCACAAATTTGCTAAGCGAAAATAACCTTTCAATAGACAGTTTCTTGCAAAAACCAAAACTAAAAACAGAAGAGTCCGTAACGCTATTTTTTACCACACACACCAGCCTTGAAGCAGATGTCAAAAAGGCGATGAGCGAGTTAGATTCGCAAGAATTTGTTACCGGACGACCTTTTATGATACGAATAGAAGAGTAATGGGGCTTAAAGAGTATCTTTTTGGATTTTCGGCGGAAAGCAAGGCTTGTGAATTTTTACAAAATCACGGCTTTACGATACTTTGCCGAAATTTCCGCTCTCGCTTCGGCGAAATCGACATAATCGCCAAAAAAGATGAAATCCTGCATTTTATCGAAGTTAAAGCCACGCTTGGCGAATATGAAACAGCTTACCGCCTTACAAAATCCAAATTTGAAAAAATTTTAAAAACAATAAATTTTTTTATGATGAAAGAGAATTTTTCAAACGAATTTCAAATCGATTTCTTGGGAATTTCAAAAAATTCAGTGAATTTTATAGAAAATATTTCGGCAAATTAAACCGCCCTAAAATATAGCTCTAAAAACCAAAAACCAAAAACTTGCCATTAAAGCTGACGCTGGTAGTGTGATAATCCATGCTAAGCCGATTGGCTTCATCAGTCCCCAGTTTGTGCTTTTATTGACTAATCCTATGCCTAAAATCGCCCCGATTAAAACATGCGTCGATGAAATCGGTAGCCCAAAAATAGAAGCCGCCATAACCACAGCAGACGAGCTAATCTCTGCGCTAAATCCGGAAGCAGGGTGAATTTTAGTTAATCCTCCGCCCACAGTAGAGATAACCTCTCGCCCCATAAACCAAAGTCCAGCTACTAGGGCTGCTGTAAAAGTTAGCATTATCATCGGGTTTGTAGGGGTGTGCGGATTTATCGAATTTGTCGCAAGTGTGTCTAAGATCGCTACAAATGGACCAACGGCGTTTGCTATATCGTTTGAGCCGTGCGAAAAAGCAAAACCAGAAGCAGTAAAAACTTGAAGCCATGAAAACATTAAAAATGTCGATTTATCCAGATCCGAACGACGCAAAGTCTTAGCAAAAATAAACATCGCAAGCCAAACTATCAGCGTTATCATGCCAATTATAAGATAATTATGAAGATTGCTTAACCCTAAATCTAAATTTTTTAACCCCTTAAAAATAAAAACACCAGAAACCACCATGGCTCCACCAGCAGCAACCATAGGAATTCCAAGTTCAAGCGCTTTGTGGGATTTTAAATTCTCTTTTTTCTCATCAAGCTCATTTAACTTTTTATAATACTCACTATCAAGTTCATCGGGCGTAAAATCAGGATTTTCCATAGCATTTATATCGTGATTTATGGCTTGTGTGTAAGCAGCTTTTTGAATATCGTTTAGGGTTTCATAAATTTTTTTCTGTTTTTTTCTAAGCTCTTTTTTCTCTTTTTTTATCCGTTCGATTTTAATCTGAGCGATTTTATTATAATTTATAATGTATTTTTTAATGACAGAATAAACAGTGTAAGATAAAATTCCACCAATCAGTGGCGAAGCTACCCACGAAATGGCGATCGTGCCTACTTTTTCCCATTTTATCAAATTTGTCGGCGATATGTCGGGATTTTGCATTAAAAATCCAAGAGTTAATCCGCCGCCGACTATGCCACCGACGATTGCGTGAGTAGTTGATACAGGAAGCCCTTTTTTACTAGCAAAAAGTAGCCAAAGACCGGCTGAAAATAGCGCACTCATCATCAAAAATATAAAATCGTTAGGATTAACTTCAAGCCCGTCAAGTGCGATAATTCCACTGCGAATCGTCGATGTTACTTCACCACCTGCGATAACAGCACCACTTGCTTCGAAAATCGCAGCCACACAAAGGGCTTGTGTAATGCTTAGAGTCCCAGCTCCAACGCTTGTGCCAAAAGAGTTTGCAACATCGTTTCCGCCGATATTAAACGCCATAAAAATGCCAAAAACAGTGGAGAGCAAAAATACAATCTTGTTTCCAGAGCCGATAAATCCGAAGCCCCAAATAATAAAATAGATAGAAAATCCAAACAAAATTCCGAAAAATAAAAGGTTTAACTTAGAAGTCTGAAAATTCATAACTCTCCTTTGGAATTCTTAAATTCTATCCAAAAAAAGGTTAATTTTAGATATATTAAAATTTACTGAATTTAAAAATTCATAAAGAATTGCTTACAAAACTACTCCCACCACTTTTCGCTTCTGAAATTTTTTAAATCAAGTGGCACGATTTGCCCGATTTTAGGCGTTACAAGTGTAAAATCAAAGTTTGAATTTTCATAAATTTTTGTAATATCACGCAAAGGCGCATTCCAAACATGGTAAGAAATTCTGTATTTTGAGTTATGAATCGGCATTAAAATTTGCGTTTTTAAATCCGTTGCTGCTTGTAGTGTCTGGGACGGAAACATATGAATTTGCGACCATGCGCTATCGTATTGTCCGTTTTCTAAAAATGCCAAATCTATTTTTCCGAATTTTTCGCCAAATTTTTTAAAGTGTTCGCCGTATCCGCTATCGCCACCGAAAAATACCTTAAAATCATCAAATTCAACCAAAAATGAAGCCCAAAGACTTTTTCTTTGATCAAAAATCGCTCTACCTGAAAAATGTCTAGCACTTAGGCAGTGAATTTGCAAATTTTGCTCTATTTTTAGGCTTTCGTTCCAATCAAACTCAAAAATTTTAGCTTCATCAAAGCCCCAACTTTTAAGATATTTTCCTACTCCAAGCGGAACAAAAATTGCCCTGATTTCATCTTTTTTTGCTAGTTTTTTGATAGTTGTGCGATTTAAATGATCATAGTGGTTGTGCGTAATGATAAGATAATCGATTTTTGGCAAATCGCTAACGCTAAATACGCTACTTCCGTTAAACGGCGATACCACAAAAGGAAACGGCGAAGCAGAATTTTCAAAAAGCGGATCGACTAAAAATGTGGAATTTTTAAATTTAAACAAAATGCTAGAATGCCCAAGCCACGCAAAATAATCGCCCTTTTCATTTTTAAAATCTCCTTTTACGCTTGGCACTTTTTTTGGGTCGTTTGGATTAAAAAACATTCGTCTGACTTCGTTTTTATCGTTACTTTTAAATTCATCATTTTGAACCATAATCGCGGTGTTTTGGAGATTTTTTGCCTTGCCGCCAATGAAATTTGGTGAATTAAAAATGCGTTGTTTTGTTGAAGAAATTTCGCTTAAAAAAACACCTTCAATGTCAATCCAAAAAATAACCAAGCCAAAAACAAAAACCAAAAAAACTAGCATAATTCTTTTTAAAATCTTTCGCATTGTGTAAAATCTTTTTATAAATTTAGCGAATTTTACCAAATTTAAAAGCAAATTTAATAGAACAATTCTCCAAATTTATTGTCTAATTCTACAAAATAAAAAACTATTTTATAAGCTTTTTATACTCCGTGCATGAAATTTTATCGCCCATTGCACATGCTCTTGCATAGTAGTTTTTCGCATTTTCTATATCACTTCTGCCTTGATAAATGATAGCTAAATTTCGACACGATGTGCCGACATCAAGTTTGCAAAGACGATCTGTATAAAAAATCGCGGCTTGGATATTTTCAGGTGTTCCTTGTGCCTTAAAATACAAATTTACCAAAGTCTCGCAAGAATCCTTATTTCCGTTCTTGCAATCACTATCAAGCCTTGCGATAGCCTTTGTATTTTCTAGCGTAACACTGCCGTTTTCGCAGTAGTCATCTTGCCCGTTTTTACATAAAAATGCCCTTATTTCGCTTAGGCGTTTTTTGTTTTTATTTGAAGCCGAGTGAATTCGCTCAGCGCCCTGACACGCTAAAATATTATTTTTTTTACAAATATTTTCATATAAATTTAGTGCCGTAGTGGTATCTTTTTTAGTTCCTAGACCATTTTCGAACATTTGAGCTTGTGCGATACAGGCATTTTCATGACCACTTTCACAGGCTTTTTTGAAAAATAAGAACGCTCCGTCGTCGTCTTTTTGGATATTCTGCCCGATATAAAGCAAAAGCCCGATTTCATAACAAGCCCCACTGTCGCCTTTTTCACAAGCGATAAATTTAATATCTTCAATAGCGAATAAATTTGCAATAAAAAGAATAATAAAAAGTAATTTTTTCAAATTTAACCCCTTTTGAATGTAAAATTCGGATCAAATTTGATCCGAATTTTTAATAATTTGTTTGTATAATAACTCTACGATTTGGTCTTAGACACTCTTTAAGCTCTGCACCTTTTATGCCGTTACAAGATACAACCTGATCTGTTGTTCCCATGCCCGCTACTATGATAGCATCAGCCGGAATGCCCTGTTTGACAAGCTCATTTTTAACAGCATTTGCCCTTTTTTGCGATAAAGTTTGATTATAGCTTTCGTCTCCAAGTCTATCAGCATAGCCTAAGACCTGCACTTTTTGAACCATTTTTTTATCGATTTCATTAGCTTTTTGAGCTATTTTTTCATAACCGTCTGCTTTAATAATATCTTTATCAAAATCAAACAATAAATCTGTTTCGATTTCTAAATTTTGATTTTGCAACTGCACGGGCGGAACACCTGCACAACCTTTTGGATTGTAAAATGTGCTTCCGACTTTATAATCTTTATCAAAAATAACTTTAAATTGACAAATTTTATCCACATCTCCTGCTTTTTTCTTTAAGTTAAACAGATAGTCCCATTCTCTAACGGCATACAAGCCTTCTTGGTGATGCGGATGTCCGATTAGGAAATAAATTTGATCTTTACTCATACCTTTTTCGATTTTGCCTAAATTCTCTGAATTTGGGTGAGTTGGAGCATCGATCCAAGTTTTTTCTGGATCAGGAAAAGTTACATCGTCCCACTGCATAACACCGTTATCTGGGATATTATCGCTTATTCTAGTGGTGCAACCACTAAAAAATAAAATTCCTGCCAAAGCCAAAGCCGATATTATAGTTTTTTTCATTTTTTTAACCTTTAAATTTACAAAAACGAAACCGAATTTAAATTCGGTTTCGCATTATACCATTTTTAGAAATGGAAGCCTAATGACAATCCTGCGCCTACATTTTCTTGCGTATCATAAGACAATGATGACTTGAATATCCATTTGCCGTTATCAGACATTTTTGAAAGTCCTAGCGACAATGAACCTTGATCTTTATAATAACCAGTTCCAACGCTTAGCATGCCTTTGCCTGGGATTGTTGATTGTGGCAAGTTACCGATAGCGATAGCAGAAGCGATACCGCCTCTATACTCTTTCTTAGCTTCGCCTAGTTGATTTGCTAGGTTATTGACGGCTTGATTTGTTTGGTTGATTTGATTGCCGATATGAGCTGAAACGCCTTCGATAGCAGAGTATAACTGGCTACCGTTGATAGCGTCTGTGCTATCTTTGCTAACTAAACCCGGTGCTACGCCTTGAATACGACGAGTTTCATTAGCATTACCTACGCTTACTACGCCAACTACTTGATCTCCGCCTGCAAATTTATTCATAACTACATCGATATTTTGACCGTTTGCATTTTTAACGGTAATTGTATCACGAGTATAAGCTCTATTTGTACCTTTACTTTTACCAGTGGTTTCATCTATATAAGCTGAGTCATTACCAAAGAATAATGAATTTGCAACGGTTGTATTAGCTTGACCTGTTGTATTATTTCCTATAACAAAAGTATTTTGCGTAGATACATTATTGTTATTACCAATAACATAACTTCCGTCTGCTCCTGCCGCTACGGTATTTGGATCACCAAATGCACCTGCGTTGTTAGCATGGACTATATTGCCTGTACCGATAGAGATAGAATTTTTACCAAGAGCTTGTGCGCCGTTACCCATAGCGATAGCATTTTCGCCTTCTGCGTTTGCTTGATAGCCTATTGCAGTTGAGTATTTTCCGCTAGCACTTGCATCTTCTGGGTGAGATTGATAGCCGCCTGGTTGTTGCGTTCCATCATTCGTATGGAAAAATCTAATTCCGTGTTTATTCATTCCGGCAATAGCATCAACAACACTTGTTTGTAAAGTTCCGCTTTGGCCATAAGCATCGTATGTTTTTAATTTATAATTAGCAGGATCGTTAGGGTCACCAGGATCGCCAACAATATTTGTGATATTAGTAATATTATTATTAATATTGGTAACAGCATTATTTAATTGACCAACATTAACAGCGTCTGTATCAGCCGTTCCTGCTGCGACATCGTGAATTTGCTGTCCGCCCATACTAATATTATTATCGGTAATCTTGATTGTATTTGAACCGCTACCGATAGTTAAACCACTATTATTGATGACAGTATTTCCGATAGTTACGCTTCCGTCTTGTCCTAAGTCAATATCTTTTGCAAGCTTAACAATCAAATCGCTTCCGTCATTAACCACGCCGATATTGCCGTTTGTTAAGCTGTTTTCACCACCTGTGTGATTACCTTTGATATTTTGTGTTTGATTTAAATTTTTAGCTATTTCGCTGCCATAATCACCTTTATATTTAACTCCGTCATCAAGTGTAGCAACTTGCATATTGTTGCCGTCTTGATCTTTATAGATAATTCTAGTAGGGTTTGTTTTTGTTAAAGAATTATCGCCCTTGCCTATCGTAATAGTAGCACTAGTTCCACTATCGCCGTTTATAGCGATACTTCCTGTACCGTTAGCAACACTTATACTAACGCCATTATTGCCGTTTTTATCGGCTACGGTTATGTTGCCGTCTTGACCGCTACCGCCACCGATTTTGATTGTATCGGCAAGTTTTAAATCATAAGTATAGTTGCCCTCAGATTCCTTGCCTTGTGTTAGTAATAAATTTGAACCCGTATAAGTGCCGTTTGTTCCTGCTACTACGCCACCTTCGATAGTAAATTTAGTGCGATTGCCTTCTGTTGCTTTTTTAAGTTGGCTAACATTTACGGCATCGGTATCATCAATACCTGCACCTACATTATGGATAATATTATCACCCATGCTAATGTTACTTTGAGTGATTTGAATATCGTTTTTACTATTTTTACTTATAACAATGCCATCAGAAGTGATAGTCGTGTTGCCGTCGCTTGTGCCGATTAGGAACTGAGTTTTATTTATAACGGTGTTGTCGCCAAATTTAATGCTTCCGTCAGTGAGATCCAAATCTTTGTTTAGTTTTAGATCATAAGTGTTGTTATTATCGCCACCCCAAGCTAGTTGTAGATTTCCATCTGTATAACCACCAGCAGGAGCTTTTACGCCACCATTGACCGTAACTTTGGTAATGTTTGCTTCAACTTCTTTTAGTTGAGCAACATTTACAGCATCACTATCAGCTGTACCTTTTGCAACATCGTGAATTTGATTTCCGCCTACACTTACATTGTTATCTGTAAATTGAAGTGTTTTTCCGTCACTATTTACAACTAAACCATTTGGAGTAATAGTTGTTTTATTGCTGTCATTAGCAACTACAAATTCATTGTTGTTGATATAGCTATCACCAAATGTAATACTTCCGTCTTTTGTTAGATTTAGGTCTTTATTTAGACTTAAATCATAAGTGTTGTTTGTATCGCTCCAAGCTAGTTTTAGGTTTCCATCTGTTACATTTGCTTCATTCCAGCCATTGACTGTTATGTTTTTATCAACTGCTTTAATAGCTTCATGGATAGTGTTTTTACCTGTGTCGCCTATGTTATTAGTGATGATTGTTTTATTATCATCAGCTACTTTTGTATCTCCACCAATTGAAGTTACTATGCTATTGATAGTATCTGTGATGTTTAGGTCATAGTTAGTATGTCCGTCTTTTTCAGTTGTTCTAACTACACCAACAGAGCCATTGTTAGAAGTAACTGTTGTGTTGGCTTCTTTTAGTTGAGCAACATTTACAGCATCACTGTCAGCTGTACCTTTTGCAACATCGTGAATTTGATTTCCGCCTACACTTACATTGTTATCTGTAAATTGAAGTGTTTTTCCGTCACTATTTACAACTAAACCATTTGGAGTAATAGTTGTTTTATTGCTGTCATTAGCAACTACAAATTCATTGTTGTTGATATAGCTATCACCAAATGTAATACTTCCGTCTTTTGTTAGATTTAGGTCTTTATTTAGACTTAAATCATAAGTGTTGTTTGTATCGCTCCAAGCTAGTTTTAGGTTTCCATCTGTTACATTTGCTTCATTCCAGCCATTGACTGTTATGTTTTTATCAACTGCTTTAATAGCTTCATGGATAGTGTTTTTACCTGTGTCGCCTATGTTATTAGTGATGATTGTTTTATTATCATCAGCTACTTTTGTATCTCCACCAATTGAAGTTACTATGCTATTGATAGTATCTGTGATGTTTAGGTCATAGTTAGTATGTCCGTCTTTTTCAGTTGTTCTAACTACACCAACAGAGCCGTTGTTAGAAGTAACTGTTGTGTTGGCTTCTTTTAGTTGAGCAACATTTACAGCATCACTATCAGCTGTACCTTTTGCAACATCGTGAATTTGGTTTCCGCCTACACTTACATTACTATCTGTAAATTTAAGTGTTTTTCCGTCACTATTTACAACTAAACCATTTGGAGTAATAGTTGTTTTATTGCTGTCATTAGCAACTACAAATTCATTGTTGTTGATATAGCTATCACCAAATGTAATACTTCCGTCTTTTGTTAGATTTAGGTCTTTATTTAGACTTAAATCATAAGTGTTGTTTGTATCGCTCCAAGCTAGTTTTAGGTTTCCATCTGTTACATTTGCTTCATTCCAGCCATTGACTGTTATGTTTTTATCAACTGCTTTAATAGCTTCATGGATAGTGTTTTTACCTGTGTCGCCTATGTTATTAGTGATGATTGTTTTATTATCATCAGCTACTTTTGTATCTCCACCAATTGAAGTTACTATGCTATTGATAGTATCTGTGATGTTTAGGTCATAGTTAGTATGTCCGTCTTTTTCAGTTGTTCTAACTACACCAACAGAGCCATTGTTAGAAGTAACTGTTGTGTTGGCTTCTTTTAGTTGAGCAACATTTACAGCATCACTATCAGCTGTACCTTTTGCAACATCGTGAATTTGGTTTCCGCCTACACTTACATTACTATCTGTAAATTTAAGTGTTTTTCCGTCACTATTTACAACTAAACCATTTGGAGTAATAGTTGTTTTATTGCTGTCATTAGCAACTACAAATTCATTGTTGTTGATATAGCTATCACCAAATGTAATACTTCCGTCTTTTGTTAGATTTAGGTCTTTATTTAGACTTAAATCATAAGTGTTGTTTGTATCGCTCCAAGCTAGTTTTAGGTTTCCATCTGTTACATTTGCTTCATTCCAGCCATTGACTGTTATGTTTTTATCAACTGCTTTAATAGCTTCATGGATAGTGTTTTTACCTGTGTCGCCTATGTTATTAGTGATGATTGTTTTATTATCATCAGCTACTTTTGTATCTCCACCAATTGAAGTTACTATGCTATTGATAGTATCTGTGATGTTTAGGTCATAGTTAGTATGTCCGTCTTTTTCAGTTGTTCTAACTACACCAACAGAGCCATTGTTAGAAGTAACTGTTGTGTTGGCTTCTTTTAGTTGAGCAACATTTACAGCATCACTGTCAGCTGTACCTTTTGCAACATCGTGAATTTGATTTCCGCCTACACTTACATTGTTATCTGTAAATTGAAGTGTTTTTCCGTCACTATTTACAACTAAACCATTTGGAGTAATAGTTGTTTTATTGCTGTCATTAGCAACTACAAATTCATTGTTGTTGATATAGCTATCACCAAATGTAATACTTCCGTCTTTTGTTAGATTTAGGTCTTTATTTAGACTTAAATCATAAGTGTTGTTTGTATCGCTCCAAGCTAGTTTTAGGTTTCCATCTGTTACATTTGCTTCATTCCAGCCATTGACTGTTATGTTTTTATCAACTGCTTTAATAGCTTCATGGATAGTGTTTTTACCTGTGTCGCCTATGTTATTAGTGATGATTGTTTTATTATCATCAGCTACTTTTGTATCTCCACCAATTGAAGTTACTATGCTATTGATAGTATCTGTGATGTTTAGGTCATAGTTAGTATGTCCGTCTTTTTCAGTTGTTCTAACTACACCAACAGAGCCATTGTTAGAAGTAACTGTTGTGTTGGCTTCTTTTAGTTGAGCAACATTTACAGCATCACTGTCAGCTGTACCTTTTGCAACATCGTGAATTTGATTTCCGCCTACACTTACATTGTTATCTGTAAATTGAAGTGTTTTTCCGTCACTATTTACAACTAAACCATTTGGAGTAATAGTTGTTTTATTGCTGTCATTAGCAACTACAAATTCATTGTTGTTGATATAGCTATCACCAAATGTAATACTTCCGTCTTTTGTTAGATTTAGGTCTTTATTTAGACTTAAATCATAAGTGTTGTTTGTATCGCTCCAAGCTAGTTTTAGGTTTCCATCTGTTACATTTGCTTCATTCCAGCCATTGACTGTTATGTTTTTATCAACTGCTTTAATAGCTTCATGGATAGTGTTTTTACCTGTGTCGCCTATGTTATTAGTGATGATTGTTTTATTATCATCAGCTACTTTTGTATCTCCACCAATTGAAGTTACTATGCTATTGATAGTATCTGTGATGTTTAGGTCATAGTTAGTATGTCCGTCTTTTTCAGTTGTTCTAACTACACCAACAGAGCCATTGTTAGAAGTAACTGTTGTGTTGGCTTCTTTTAGTTGAGCAACATTTACAGCATCACTATCAGCTGTACCTTTTGCAACATCGTGAATTTGGTTTCCGCCTACACTTACATTACTATCTGTAAATTTAAGTGTTTTTCCGTCACTATTTACAACTAAACCATTTGGAGTAATAGTTGTTTTATTGCTGTCATTAGCAACTACAAATTCATTGTTGTTGATATAGCTATCACCAAATGTAATACTTCCGTCTTTTGTTAGATTTAGGTCTTTATTTAGACTTAAATCATAAGTGTTGTTTGTATCGCTCCAAGCTAGTTTTAGGTTTCCATCTGTTACATTTGCTTCATTCCAGCCATTGACTGTTATGTTTTTATCAACTGCTTTAATAGCTTCATGGATAGTGTTTTTACCTGTGTCGCCTATGTTATTAGTGATGATTGTTTTATTATCATCAGCTACTTTTGTATCTCCACCAATTGAAGTTACTATGCTATTGATAGTATCTGTGATGTTTAGGTCATAGTTAGTATGTCCGTCTTTTTCAGTTGTTCTAACTACACCAACAGAGCCATTGTTAGAAGTAACTGTTGTGTTGGCTTCTTTTAGTTGAGCAACATTTACAGCATCACTATCAGCTGTACCTTTTGCAACATCGTGAATTTGATTTCCGCCTACACTTACATTGTTATCTGTAAATTGAAGTGTTTTTCCGTCACTATTTACAACTAAACCATTTGGAGTAATAGTTGTTTTATTGCTGTCATTAGCAACTACAAATTCATTGTTGTTGATATAGCTATCACCAAATGTAATACTTCCGTCTTTTGTTAGATTTAGGTCTTTATTTAGACTTAAATCATAAGTGTTGTTTGTATCGCTCCAAGCTAGTTTTAGGTTTCCATCTGTTACATTTGCTTCATTCCAGCCATTGACTGTTATGTTTTTATCAATTGCTTTAATAGCTTCATGGATAGTGTTTTTACCTGTGTCGCCTATGTTATTAGTGATGATTGTTTTATTATCATCAGCTACTTTTGTATCTCCACCGATTGAAGTTACTATGCTATTGATAGTATCTGTGATATTTAGGTCATAGTTAGTATGTCCGTCTGTTTTAGTTGTTCTAACTACACCAACAGAGCCGTTGTTAGAAGTAACTGTTGTGTTGGCTTCTTTTAGTTGAGCAACATTTACTGCATCACTGTCAGCTGTACCTTTTGCAACATCGTGAATTTGATTTCCACCTACACTTACATTGTTATCTGTAAATTTAAGTGTTTTTCCACCTTTATTTACAACTAAACCATTTGGAGTAATAGTTGTATTACCTTCACTATTTTTAACTACAAATTCGTTGTTGTTGATATAGCTATCACCAAATGTAATACTTCCGTCTTTTGTTAGATTTAGGTCTTTATTTAGACTTAAATCATAAGTGTTGTTTGTATCGCTCCAAACAAGTTGTAGATTTCCGTCTGTTGTATTTGCTTCATTCCAGCCATTGACTGTTATGTTTTTATCAATTGCTTTAATAGCTTCATGGATAGTGTTTTTACCTGTGTCGCCTATGTTATTAGTGATGATTGTTTTATTATCATCAGCTACTTTTGTATCTCCACCGATTGAAGTTACTATGCTATTGATAGTATCTGTGATATTTAGGTCATAGTTAGTATGTCCGTCTGTTTTAGTTGTTCTAACTACACCAACAGAGCCGTTGTTAGAAGTAACTGTTGTGTTGGCTTCTTTTAGTTGAGCAACATTTACTGCATCACTGTCAGCTGTACCTTTTGCAACATCGTGAATTTGATTTCCACCTACACTTACATTGTTATCTGTAAATTTAAGTGTTTTTCCACCTTTATTTACAACTAAACCATTTGGAGTAATAGTTGTATTACCTTCACTATTTTTAACTACAAATTCGTTGTTGTTGATATAGCTATCACCAAATGTAATACTTCCGTCTTTTGTTAGATTTAGGTCTTTATTTAGACTTAAATCATAAGTGTTGTTTGTATCGCTCCAAACAAGTTGTAGATTTCCGTCTGTTGTATTTGCTTCATTCCAGCCATTGACTGTTATGTTTTTATCAATTGCTTTAATAGCTTCATGGATAGTGTTTTTACCTGTGTCGCCTATGTTATTAGTGATGATTGTTTTATTATCATCAGCTACTTTTGTATCTCCACCGATTGAAGTTACTATGCTATTGATAGTATCTGTGATATTTAGGTCATAGTTAGTATGTCCGTCTGTTTTAGTTGTTCTAACTACACCAACAGAGCCGTTGTTAGAAGTAACTGTTGTATTTGCTTCTTTTAGTTGAGCAACATTTACAGCATCACTGTCAGCTGTACCTTTTGCAACATCGTGAATTTGATTTCCACCTACACTTACATTGTTATCTGTAAATTTAAGTGTTTTTCCACCTTTATTTACAACTAAACCATTTGGAGTAATAGTTGTGTTGCCTTCACTGTTTTTAACTACAAATTCGTTGTTGTTGATATAGCTATCACCAAATGTAATACTTCCGTCTTTTGTTAGATTTAGGTCTTTATTTAGACTTAAATCATAAGTGTTGTTTGTATCGCTCCAAACAAGTTGTAGATTTCCGTCTGTTGTATTTGCTTCATTCCAGCCATTGACTGTTATGTTTTTATCAATTGCTTTAATAGCTTCATGGATAGTGTTTTTACCTGTGTCGCCTATGTTATTAGTGATGATTGTTTTATTATCATCAGCTACTTTTGTATCTCCACCGATTGAAGTTACTATGCTATTGATAGTATCTGTGATATTTAGGTCATAGTTAGTATGTCCGTCTGTTTTAGTTGTTCTAACTACACCAACAGAGCCGTTGTTAGAAGTAACTGTTGTATTTGCTTCTTTTAGTTGAGCAACATTTACAGCATCACTGTCAGCTGTACCTTTTGCAACATCGTGAATTTGATTTCCACCTACACTTACATTGTTATCTGTAAATTTAAGTGTTTTTCCACCTTTATTTACAACTAAACCATTTGGAGTAATAGTTGTATTACCTTCACTATTTTTAACTACAAATTCGTTGTTGTTGATATAGCTATCACCAAATGTAATACTTCCGTCTTTTGTTAGATTTAGGTCTTTATTTAGACTTAAATCATAAGTGTTGTTTGTATCGCTCCAAACAAGTTGTAGATTTCCGTCTGTTGTATTTGCTTCATTCCAGCCATTGACTGTTATGTTTTTATCAATTGCTTTAATAGCTTCATGGATAGTGTTTTTACCTGTGTCGCCTATGTTATTAGTGATGATTGTTTTATTATCATCAGCTACTTTTGTATCTCCACCGATTGAAGTTACTATGCTATTGATAGTATCTGTGATATTTAGGTCATAGTTAGTATGTCCGTCTGTTTTAGTTGTTCTAACTACACCAACAGAGCCGTTGTTAGAAGTAACTGTTGTATTTGCTTCTTTTAGTTGAGCAACATTTACAGCATCACTGTCAGCTGTACCTTTTGCAACATCGTGAATTTGATTTCCACCTACACTTACATTGTTATCTGTAAATTTAAGTGTTTTTCCACCTTTATTTACAACTAAACCATTTGGAGTAATAGTTGTGTTGCCTTCACTGTTTTTAACTACAAATTCGTTGTTGTTGATATAGCTATCACCAAATGTAATACTTCCGTCTTTTGTTAGATTTAGGTCTTTATTTAGACTTAAATCATAAGTGTTGTTTGTATCGCTCCAAACAAGTTGTAGATTTCCGTCTGTTGTATTTGCTTCATTCCAGCCATTGACTGTTATGTTTTTATCAATTGCTTTAATAGCTTCATGGATAGTGTTTTTACCTGTGTCGCCTATGTTATTAGTGATGATTGTTTTATTATCATCAGCTACTTTTGTATCTCCACCGATTGAAGTTACTATGCTATTGATAGTATCTGTGATATTTAGGTCATAGTTAGTATGTCCGTCTGTTTTAGTTGTTCTAACTACACCAACAGAGCCGTTGTTAGAAGTAACTGTTGTGTTGGCTTCTTTTAGTTGAGCAACATTTACAGCATCACTGTCAGCTGTACCTTTTGCAACATCGTGAATTTGATTTCCACCTACACTTACATTGTTATCTGTAAATTTAAGTGTTTTTCCACCTTTATTTACAACTAAACCATTTGGAGTAATAGTTGTGTTGCCTTCACTGTTTTTAACTACAAATTCGTTGTTGTTGATATAGCTATCACCAAATGTAATACTTCCGTCTTTTGTTAGATTTAGGTCTTTATTTAGACTTAAATCATAAGTGTTGTTTGTATCACCGTCCCAAGCTAGTTGCAAGTTACCTTTTGTGGTATTTGCTTCCATACCGCCATTTACGGTAACTTTTGTTTTATTTCCATCTAAGCCTTTGGCTATCCAGTAAAGCTGACTTCCGTTTATGGCGTCAGTCGAATTTTCGTCTATCAAACCTGCTGCGACATTTTGAATTCGGCGTGGTGCGGTTGCATTTCCGACACTTACTACGCCTATTGGTCTAGAACCCGCAAAATTTCCGTAAGTCGTGCCGTTTATAACCACGCTAGTTATCTCGCTCATATCGCCTGTGGTAGTTCCTACTACATAGGCTGTGCCGTTTCCTAAGAAAACAGAGTCATTTATCGTTTCAGTTACATTTCCGCCTAAAACAAATATATTTTCTGCGTCGCCGTTTTGACCTACTATGTTGTTGTTTCCGACTACATATATATGTTTAGATGTATCATCGGTTGAATTTGCGTCACCTGCTGTTTTTCCTATTCTATTATCATTACCAAAACTATAAGATCTATTTGCAGTTACTGCACTTGGGTCACCAAATGCACCGGAATTTGATCCGGCGACTGATTGTCCGTAACCCACAGCGACAGAGTAATCCCCTGTTATGTTATTTTCCATACCGATAGCAATGCCGCCTTCGCCGCCTATACTATTAAAGATACCAAAAGCATTGGCATAATCTCCGATTAGTTCGTTGTAAGTTCCTATTGCGACCGAATTTATACCTTCTGCGTAGTTATAAAAACCTTGTGCAAGCGAATACTCTGCGTTTTCTCCAATCTCATTACCCGAACCAACTGCAAAAGAGTTATACGCTTTTGCTAGGTTGCCATCACCGATAACAGCAGAATAATCCGCAAGAGCTTGATTATTTTCACCAATAGCTATGGCGCGTTCGCCATTTATATCATTATTCATACCTAACGCCATAGCATAATCACTGATTGCCGTTATATTGTTTTCTTTACCAAACGCCATTGCATTATCTGCTTCGACTAAATTTTGGAAACCAAAAGCGGTAGAGTATTCTCCTTTTGCTTGGTTATATCCACCTACGGCAAAAGCTGCCGTATTTGTAGCGTTATTTTCGACACCGACAGCTGATGCAAATATTCCTGTTGCATTGTTATCACTACCGACCGTTAGGGTATTAAGTCCGTCATTTAGGTTATCACTACCAACACTAATGGCTTTTGGTCCGGTTACTTTATTTTGCGCACCGATTGCGGTAGAAAAAGCTCCTGTAACCATAGTGTTTCCCACACCCATGGCAGTAGAATTTGTAGCGCCTAATTTTATGACATTTGAGTTACCCATAGCGGTACCGTTTTTATCATAAATTTTATTTTCCAAACCATAGGCACCGCCACCGTCACCTTCTACTATATTGCTTGTTCCAAAGGCATTTGAAGCAATACCATTAGCAATATTCGAAAAACCAACGGCATTTGAAAATGTATTGTTTGCTTCCGAGCTTTGACCTACTGCTAGTGAGCCAAGGCCACTAGCTCGTGTTTCTCTGTATGCTCCGTTGCTACTGGTAGCTGTTGCAGTTCCTGCAAAAACTCCATGCAAGAGATTTATTCTATCCGACACCGCACTGCTTCCGCCCATGAAGTTGATATAATCTTCCAATTTTGTTTTCTTAGGAGCGCTTGTTTCGCTACCTATATCATCACCACCGATAGCGATAGAGCCGTATCCGTTAGCTACGGCATTAGCACCAATTGCTATGGTTTGTCCAGCTATGGCTTTTGATTGCGTTCCAATAGCGACACTTTGTCCAGCATCATCGTTTGCTAAATCCTTAGCTATGGCTAAATAACCAATAGCAATATTTCCTTCGCCTGAACTGTCTGCTAATGCCCTAGCACCTAATGCAATAGCGCCCGTTCCATTTGCTTTTGGACCTGGAATTTGAAGTGTCGTAATGACTTTTTCGTTGATTTTAACTTCATAATCCACATGGTCGCTATTTGTACTACCATCCCACACTGCACCGCCGATTGCGATATTTCCCATCCTACTTGTCGAAGAATTTCTACCTATGGCGATACTAGTATATCCAGTCGCATCTCCACCCATAGCTGCAAATGTGTATTGGTTGTGAGTTTTACCGCCCATAATTGCAACGGAATCTCTGCCATTTGCAATAGAGTCCTTTCCAATAGCGATAGAATTATCGGTATTAACAACTCCACCAACAGTAGCAAAAGAATTTACTCCGTTTGCGACAGAATTTACGCCCAGTGCGATAGAGTTATCTTTAAGAGCCCTGCCACCCATAGCAGCAAGAGAATTTGCACCATAAGCGTGTGAATTTGCACCAAAAGCAGTTGAATTATCAGCTCCTGCATGTGTTATAGAGCCAGAACCCCAAGCGACAGAATTTGTAGCGTTTGCTTCATTGCTTTCGCCACCAAGCACAACCGAGCCGTCGCCTTTGGCTATATTAAATCTACCGCCAAGAGTAGCTGATCTTTCTCCGATAGCTTTGTTTTCTCTACCGCCTAGCGTGGTTGCTGCATAGCCACTAGCTATATTAAGCCTACCACCACCTGCTAGCGAATTTGCACCCGTTGCGTTGTTTTCAAGACCAAAAGCGGTTGAATTTACACCGCTTGCACCAGAACCTTCGCCCCAAGCAGTTGAATTTTCGCCAGAAGCCACTGTATCTACGCCAAAAGCAGTTGCTCTTAGGTTAGTAGCTTGTGTTCTTAAACCAAAAGCGGTTGCGTTATTAAGCGTTGCTCTTGTATTATACCCCCAAGCAGTTGCTTGATCACCACTTGCTATTGTTTGATTTCCAAATGCAGTAGAGTTGCCTCCGCTAGCCAAAACGGAACTAGCACCCCAAGCAGTGGAATTGTTTCCGCTAGCTGTTGCTCTACCCCAAGCCGTGCTATCAGGACCTGTTGCTTGACCCCTGCTCCAAGCGGTGCTTCTTGCACCAAACGCCACTGCACTTGCCCCAAATGCGGTAGAGTTAGTTCCGCTAGCAGTTCCACCCGCCCATGCGGTAGAACTTAATCCGCTAGCGGTCGATGTATATGTGGTAGTTGTGCCATTTTCGGTAACATAACCTCTTCCCCAAGCAGTAGCATTTAAACCACTAGCCGTGCCACCACCCCAATATTTTTGTTCCGTTGTTGCTGTTATGTCGGTTTCATTATTATTACACCGAGTTGATCTTTGTGTTATTAGTTGGGTATTATTGTTTTGACACAATACATCTGCCTGTGCTTGTGTAGGCATAAATGCTGAGCCCAATGCAATAGCCGTAGCTAGTGATAAAACTACTTTGTTAAAACCTGCATTTATATAAAAAGCATCAGCTCCGCTACCGCCCCAAAAGTCGGCAAATCTAGCAAACGCACAGCCTAAACTACCGCCAAAACCACTTGTAACGGCTTTTTCGCCACTGTGGCTTTTAGCTATCTCACTAACGACTTTGACACCGTGTGAGCCCTTTTTAAGTTTAAAAATCTTGTTCATTTAAGATTTCCTTTGTGTGAATTCACTTTACTTGCTTTTAGAACTCTTTCTAAAATCAGATAAATCCCTTGATTATACTACAATTTGGCTTTAAAATTGCTAGTCGAACAAAAAAAAAAAAAACGATTTTGTAATAAGCTAAATTTGAAATTTTTAGTCCTTACAAATAGCGATTTTTAGGATATTTTAGAAATTTTAAAAATTTAGAAAAAATTTGCACGAAAAAATTTATTTGTAAATTTTTGAGCGAAATTTAACATTTTCTTTTTTATATACTTTTTTGATAAATTTTGTGTCAAATTTGTTTCGAAGTTAGCGAAATTTGATTTTATATAGTCGAATTTAGCGATATTTTGGAAATTTTTAGAAAAATTTTTAAATTTTATTTTTTTTGTTTTTTAAAAAAAATAAGATAAATTTGAGTTTATTTTTTGATTTTTTATGCGAAACTTAAATTTTTATAAATTTTAACTCTTTTTAGAAAATTTTTGCAAATTTATCAAAATTTGCAGTTTTTAGTGTGTAAATTTGTAACATTTTTTGAAAATTTTAAAAAAAATGTCACACACATAGCTTGAAATTTTATATAAAATTCGAAAAAATACTAAATTTTTCAAATTTTTATCATAGTTTATTTAAAAATTTAGATAAATTTGATTTGTAAAATTTAAACACATTTAAAGCGTATAAACTATATCATATCAAAAAATCAAAGGAAAATTTATGCAAAATAAAACATCTACAAAAAAACAAGATACACAGGTTAATATGGCTACAAAGGTAGAACTTGAAAAATTGCGCCAAGATGGCTTAAAAAAACTTAAAAAGCCGTGCAATCGTGAAGTTTTTGTAAGATTAAGAGATAAATAGTGAAATATTTTGGTATCGAATTTGCTACTAGACTGCACGATGATATTATCGATGAAATCGGCGGTCTAAAAGGATATAATAAAGTTCAAATTGGGTATTTGATTTCTGCATTGGAGCAAATTCAAAATGATGAATTTTACCCAGAATTTACCGATAAACTCACTCATCTAATCTTTGCTTGTGTTAAATTTCATCCGTTTTTAGACGGGAATAAAAGAAGTGCTATTTATTTGGGCGAACATTTTGCTAGATTAAATGGGTTTGATTTTGATGATAGTTTTTTTGCAAAAATGGAAGAAATAGTAATACAAATAGCTGAAAATTCGCTATCAAAAGAAAAATTAAAAGAATTTTTGATAGCGAATTTTTTGGCTTAGTATTTTATTGATTTGATTTTTTGCGCATTTGTATATTTATAAGCTCCACGACAAGCGAAAATGCCATAGAAAAATAAATATAACCCTTTGGAATATGAAATCCAAGCCCGTCCCCGATGAGCGCAACGCCGACGAGTATCAAAAACGAAAGCGCAAGAATTTTTATGGTCGGGTTATTATCGACAAAACGGCTAATCGCACCACTTGCAAACATCATCACACACACAGCTAAAATAACGGCAAGTATCATGACAGGCAGGTGTTTAGCCATACCGACAGCGGTAATAACGCTATCAAGCGAGAAAATAATATCCAAAAGTGCGATTTGAAACAAAACTCCGCCAAAACTAGCCGCCTTAGTCGCCCTTTCTTCGTGCGTTTCGCCGGTAACGCCTGAGTGAATTTCGGTTGTGGATTTCACAAGCAAAAATAATCCACCCAAAATAAGCACCAAATCTCGTCCGCTAAATTCGTGCGAAAACAGCGAAAACAGCGGTTTTGTAAGGCTCATAATCCAAGCTAAGCTCATTAAAAGTAAAATTCGCGTTATCATCGCTAAACCTAGCCCTAAAATTCGGGCTTTGTCCCGTTGATTTTCCGGCAATTTGCCACATAAAATGGCGATAAAAATGATATTATCAATCCCTAAAACAATCTCTAAGCCCGTTAGCGTGGCAAGGCTGATCCACGCCTCAGGCGAAGCAAGCCAGTCAAACATTTGTGTCCTTTAAAATTTGAATTATAGTTTTTGGTAAAAGTTCGTGTTCGATCTCGTGAATTTTCGCTTCCCACTCGTCGCGCGTTTTGTTTTCTCGCTGAAAAGTTTGTTGAGCTATGATTTTTCCACCGTCAAGCTCAGCACTAACCCAATGCACACTAACACCGCCTACTTGCATATCACTATCAAAACTCTCGTCAATCGCGTGAGCGCCTTTAAAAAGTGGCAAAATGCTAGGGTGCAAATTTATGGCTTTGATATTGTCGCAAAAAAACGGCGTTAGAATTCGCATAAATCCAGCTAAGACGGTTAGCTCTGCACCGCTTTTTTTAATCTCTTCAACCACTTTTTTATCAAATTCCTCTCTACTAACAAAATTTTTGTTATCAATAACAACGCTTGTTAGTCCGAATTTAGCGGCTCTTTGTATGCCGTAAGCGTTAGGTTTGTTAGTTAGCGTTAGCACGACTTCGATTTTAATATCGTCAAAAATTTTGCCGTGCAATTTATCTAAAATGCTTTGCAAATTTGAACCTGAACCGCTAAAAAGCACGGCGATTTTTTTTACAACCATTTTAAACCTTTTATAATATCAAGCGAATTTAGCGAATAATCGTTTTGTTTGAATTTTTTTGCCGATAACGCGTGAGCTAACACGCCGTTAGTAGCCGCATCAAGCGGCGTATAACCTTGCGCTAAAAGCCCTGCGATTATTCCTGCTAAAACATCGCCGCTTCCGCCTTTGGCAAGAGCGCACGAGCCTAAATTTGAGATATAAATTTGTGAATTTTGAGCTATGATTGCGTTAGCTCCTTTTAGCACTAACACGCCTTTAAACTTCTCGCTCCACATTTTGGCGTATTTGAAGCGATTTTCTTGAAGTTCGCTAACACTAACATCGGCAATGTTAGCTAACTTCAAAAGCGAAACAAATTCTTTTGGGTGCGGGGTTAGGACGATATTTTCGTTTTTGCTAAGCAGCTCGATAACTTCTTTGTTATAACACAAATCAGCGTCAATAACGCAAATTTTATCTTTTAACTGAGCTAAATCTACTTTTTTGTTACCCAAGCCCGGACCGCAAACTACCACTTTTGCGCCTTGAAGCGATTTTTTTTGCATTAAAAGCGGATTTAAATTTACTAACGGCTCTTCACTAACAACGCTAACAAGTCCGCTTCCGATTGCACTAGAAGCAAGACCTGCTATCTGCGCTGCTCCGAGCATATCTCCTGCTATAACAAATGTATGACCAAATTCGCCTTTGTTAGTGTTTTGTGTTTTTCTAAACGGCAAATTTAAATCCTGTTTTGTTAGTAAAAACATATCGCTGTTGTTTTGAAAATTTTTCTCGCTAAGTCCTAAATTTGCTACTTTGATTTTACCGACAAAATCTTTCGCCGCGTCGCTAAAAAGCCCTGCTTTTAATGCTCCCATTGTCATAGTATAATCGGCTTCAAAAGCGATTTTGCCGATTTTGCCGTCTTTATAAATTCCGCTTGGAATATCGACTGCGATTTTAAGGGCATTTGTTTTATTTATCGTTTTTAAAATTTTGCAAAGTTCCGGATCTAATTCTTTATTTAACCCTGTGCCAAAAATTCCGTCTATATAACAATCAGCTAGTCCTAACTTACTAACAAACTTCACATTTGCTATCTTAGCTGTGTTAGCTTGTTTTTGATTTAGTTTGTTTTGTTTTTCGCCGATAAGCAAAGCATAGCACTCATAATCCCCGCTTAACTTTCGCAAAGCACAAAGCGCGTCAGCACCGTTATTTCCTGTGCCACAAAGAGCTAGAATTTTACTACCTTTTTTAAGTTTTTTTCGCACTAATCTTTCCAAATTTCCACCGGCATTTTCTAACAAAATTTCTTGTGAAATTCCAAATTCACTAACAACTCTGTTATCAAGCTCGTTAGTATCAAAATAGACATTTTTCATAACTCACTCCTTATTCTATAACTTAAACTTTCTAAAATATGATTTTTCGTAATTATATCACTTTTATCAATATCTGCTATGCTTCTAGCGACTTTTAGCGTTTTATTTATGCCCCGCTGTGAGAGATTATACTTTGCAACTGCCGAATTTAACACATTTTTAGCCCCGTCATCTAAAATGCAAAATTTCGCAATCTCTTCATCGCTAAGTTTGCCGTTTAGCTCTTTTTGCCCACGCATTTTTTGAATTTTAAAAACACTTAGCACGGTTTTATACATATCTTCGCTTGTCATGTCGCTTTTGTCGCTTGGACTTACTTCGTCCATCGCCACATATAAATCAATCCTATCTAACAAAGGCGATGAAATGGCATTTTTGTAGCGTTTTATTTCGCTCACAGAGCAGATACAATCTGCATTTTTTGCAAACAAATTTCCGCACGGACAAGGGTTTTGTGCTGCTACAAAGATGAATTTGGTTTGGTATTCGACCTTTGAATTTACGCGCGAAACTAAAATTCGGTTATCTTCGAGTGGTTCTCTAAGGCTTTCTAAAATTTGCTTTCCAAAATGCGGAAATTCATCAAAAAACAGCTCTCCGCCGTTTGCAAGGGCTACTTCGCCGATTTTAGCCGTCCCTGAACCGCCCCCAAAAATGGAACTTCTGGTACTTGTGTGGTGTGGGCTACGAAACGGACGCAACGCGCTAAAATCGCTATTTTTATTATTTAACGATTCGTAAGCCGAAGCCAACATTATCTCATTTAGGCTTTGCGGCGGTAAAATTTTTGCAATGCGTTTAGCGCACATACTTTTACCACAGCCCGGACTTCCTTCAAATAAGATATTGTGCATACCACAAGCCGCGATTAGACTTGCTCTTTTTGCCCTGCTCTGCCCTTTTATATCTTTAAAATTTAGCGAAAAATCGCGATTTGGAACAAATTTTTCTCCGCAAATTTCGATAACATTTTCAAAAAGTGGGTGAATTTTTTCAAATTTAACGCTATTAGCAAATTCTTCATCTAAAAAAAATCTAACAGCTTGATTTAAATTTTTAACTGCATAAACTTCATAATTTGGTATCATACACGCCTTTTCGGCGATGTCGTAGGGAACAAGAATTTTCGCTTTTTCGACCTTTGTGCTTAAAAAAAGTAAAATCGAAAAAAGCGACGCCGTGCTTTTTAAATCTCCGCCAAGCCCAAGCTCTCCAAAAACAAAAAATTCGTTATCGATTTTTTCCTTTTGCAAAGCTATTAAAAGTGCGATTGGCAGGTCAAAATGTGAGCCATTTTTTGGGACATCGGACGGGGATAAATTTATAATGATTTTTGAGGGCGGGAATTTAAAATTTAGGCTTAAAAGTGCCGATTTTACCCTGCTTTCGCTCTCTTTTATGGTCGTTCCTGCTAACCCGACAACGCCAAAACCCGGCAACCCCCTAACAAAGCTTGATTCTACCTCAACTTTAACAAGAGTATCGGTAAAAGCGGCACTTTTTAGAGATTTCATTTTTCTTTTTGTTTTTTCTTAAATTCTTGATTGAATTTTTTGCGTTTGTTGTAGCCTATGCGTTCGATAAAAAGATGTCCGTTTAGGTGGTCGATTTCGTGCTGGATACACACTGCTAGAAGTCCGTCTGCTTTTAGCTCACAGCTTTCGCCGTTCCTATTTTGATATTTTAAGACGATATTTTCAGCCCTTTTGACATCTTCGTAAAACCCGGGAACCGATAAACAGCCCTCTTGATAAATTTGCTCTCCGTCAGCTTTTAAAATTTGTGGATTTATGATTTCAAGCAAATCTTTTTTATCTTGTTTTCCGTCTTCATCTGCCAAATTTATCACAAGGGCTTGGATAGGATTTCCTACTTGGATAGCAGCTAGTCCGATTCCGTTTTTTGCAATCATAGTTTCATACATATCATCTAAAAATTTAGCCAAATTTTCATCAAATTTGGCTACTTTTTTTGATTTTTCAAATAAAATTTTATTCGGATATGTTAAAACTTCTAAAACCATTATTTAAAACTCTTTTCCAAAACTTTATCAATAATGCCGTATTCGGCGGCTTCTTTTGCGCTCATAAAAAAGTCTCTGTCGGTGTCTTTTTCGATTTTTGCTAGTTTTTGTCCTGTATTTTGGGCTAGAATTTTGTTTAAATTCTCTTTTATACGCAAAATTTCTTTAACCGTTATTTCCATATCAGTTGCCTGACCTTGTGCGCCACCTAGGGGCTGATGAATCATAATGCGTGAATTTGGAAGTGCGTATCGTTTGCCTTTTGCGCCACAACTTAGCAAAAATGCACCCATAGAAGCAGCCTGACCTATGCAAATCGTGCAAACATCAGGCTTAATGTAATTCATAGTGTCATAGATACTAAAACCGCTTGTAACTACGCCGCCGGGAGAATTTATATACAGATAAATATCTTTATCCGGATCTTCTGCTTCTAAAAATAGAAGTTGTGCCACAATCGCACTTGCCATACTATCTTCAATCTCGCCGCTAAGCATAATTATTCTATCTTTAAGCAAACGAGAGTAAATATCATAGCTTCTCTCGCCTCTGCTGGTTTGTTCTATGACATAAGGAATCACCATTATTCTGCCTCTTTTTCGTCTTTTTTATCTTTTGAGAAAATGTTATTGAAAAGTTTTTCTTCTGTCAGTGCCATTTTGATAGCAGGAAGCATTCCGCCGTTTTTGTATTGTTCTAAATGTGCTTTTGGATCCATACCATAGCTATAAGCTTCAAAATAAATCGCTTGAACAACTTCTTGATCGCTAACGCTAACGCCTCTTGCTTTTGCTAACTCATCAATCAAAAATGTGATTTTAACGCTTTTTTGCGCTTGATCTCTAAATTCTTCTCTTTTTTTGCTAAGAGCGTCTTTGTCTTTTTGGAAGCTTTCGATCTCTTCTTTGCTAAATGTTCCCCAAGCGTTTCTAAATTGTAAATCGATCTCTTGTTCGACGATTACTTTTGGCAAATCAAAATCATAGTTTTCGCTTAGAGCGTCTGCTAGTTTTGGTTTTAAATCTTCTTGGATTAATTTTTGCAATTTTTCATTTTTGAGTTGCTCTTTGATTTTAGCTTCAAATTTTTCCTTGCTTGGCTCTTTTTCGCCCGGCAATGCTCGTTTTAAATCTTCTTCACTAAGCTCTTTTGCAGGATTTTTACCTTGAATTTCGTGTAGTTTTACTTTGAAAACCGCATCTTTTCCTGCTAAATTTCTTGCGCCGTATTCATCAGGAAATTTAACCTTAACATCTCTTTCTTCGCCGACTTTAAGACCAATCATACCGTCTTCAAAACCCGGGATAAATTGATTTGAGCCGATTTGAAGAACATAGTTTTCGGCTTTTCCGCCGTCAAATGCTACGCCATCGACAAAGCCTTCGAAATCAAATTTAGCAAAATCATCTTTTTCTAGGCTATCTTTTTCTACTTTTTCAAGCGGAGCGATTAAATTTAAAAATTCATTTACTTTTGCTTCGATCTCTTTTTTTGTAACTCTTGGAGTTGAGAATTCAGGGATTAGCTTTTCATATCCGTCGATTTTGATTTCAGGGCGAAATGACATTTCGATTGTGGTATCGATTGCGCCGTCTTTTTCGTCAAATTTAGCAAAAATCGGCTCGCCAAGCATATCTTTTTGATTTTTACCTAATGATTTTAAAGATTCATTTATAGCATCTCTAAAAATCTCGCCTTTGGCATCTTGTTCTAAATCTTTGCCGTATCGTTTCATAACGACAGCCACAGGAACTTTTCCTTGTCTAAATCCGTCGATTTTCATTTTTTTGGCTGCATTTACAGCTAGTTTTTCTGTGCGTTTTGCAATGTCGTCCGCACTGACTTTAACATCGGCAGTTGCGTTAGCCGAATTGATAAGTTTTGCATTAACTTCCATAAAATTCCTTTAAAAAATTTAAAAAATGGTTGTTAATATACCAAAACTTTTCTTATTAAAAGTATAAATTTTTTAAATTTATGAGTATAAAAGCAAATTTGCAATAAAATCACATTTTCATATAAAAGGTAAAAACATGGACGAAAATTCAAGAATAAAATTTGAAAATTTGGTTAAGCAAATGCTTGAAATACTCGGCGAAGATTCTAACCGCGAAGGTTTGTTAAAAACCCCTGCTAGGGTTGCTAAGGCGTATGAATTTTTAACAAGCGGTTACTCGCAAAATCCAAAAGATGTGCTAAATGACGCTTTGTTTTCTAGCTCAAATAACGAAATGGTTTTGATTAAAGATATTGAATTTTATAGCCTTTGCGAACACCATTTATTGCCGATTATCGGGCGCGTTCATGTGGCATATATACCAAACGGAAAAGTCGTTGGATTATCAAAAATTCCACGCATGGTAAATATTTTTGCTAGGCGTTTGCAAATTCAAGAGCAAATGACCGAGCAGATCGCAAATGCCATACAAGAAGTAGTTAAACCTTTGGGTGTTGGCGTTGTGGTTCAAGCAAGACACATGTGCGTTGAGATGCGTGGTGTGCAAAAGATAAATTCGCTAACGACAACTTCTGCACTTCGTGGAATTTTTATAAAAAATGCAAACACAAGAAAGGAATTTTTTGATCTCATAAATTCGCCGAAAAATTTTAGCTATTAAATTTAAAATTTTAAAGTTAAATTTAGTAAATTTGTTATATATTTTGGCGAATTTGCAAAAACAGATAAAAAAAATCCTAATTAAGAAATGAGGGCAAATGAACAGAGTTTATTTAGACAATAATGCAACAACTCCGGTTGATCCCGAAGTTTATGAAGCGATGAAGCCGTTTTTTTGCGAAAAATTCGGAAATCCAAATTCTTTGCATGATTTCGGTAGCGAAACACACCCTGCACTAAGACGGGCAATGGACGAGCTATATGAAGGCATTGGCGCAAAAGATAGCGACGACATAGTCATCACAAGCTGTGCAACCGAAAGCAACAACTGGGTTTTAAAAGGAATTTATTTTGACAAAATCATAACAGGCGAAAAAGATAACATTATAATTAGCTCAGTAGAACACCCTGCAATCAGCGCAACCTGTGAATTTTTATCTACTCTTGGCGTTAAAATCACAAAACTTAGCGTTGATAACAATGGGCTGATAAATTTAGACGAATTACGCGAAAAAATCAACGACAAAACCGCCCTTGTTAGCATAATGTGGGCAAATAACGAAACAGGAACGATTTTTCCTATTCACGGGGCCTGTGAAATCGCTCACGAATTTGGCGCATTATTTCACACAGACGCTGTTCAAGCAGTCGGTAAAATAAGTATCAATGTCGCTGAAATGGGAGTTGATTTTTTAAGCTTTTCAGGGCATAAATTTCACGCTCCAAAGGGCGTTGGCGGGTTATTTATAAAAGATAGCAAACCGCTTACTAGCCTACTTCACGGCGGCGAACACATGGGTGGTAGGAGAAGCGGAACGCTAAATGTAGCAGGAATTGTTGGCATGGGAAAAGCGCTTGAATTAGCAAATAAATTTATAGCTTACGAAAATTCGCATGTAAGACGACTTAGAGATAAGCTCGAAGATGCACTTTTGCAAATTTCTGATGTAAGCGTAGTCGGCGATAGAAGTATCCGTGTGCCAAATACCATTTTAGCTTCTATCAAAGGCATTGAAGGCGAAGCTATGCTTTGGGATTTAAATAAAGCTGGGATTGCAGCTTCAACCGGCTCAGCATGTGCTAGTGAAACATTAGAGAGCAATCCAATCATGGAAGCAATCGGAGCAGATAAAGAACTAGCCCATACGGCACTTCGTTTGTCGCTTTCACGCTTTAACACAGAAGCCGAAATCGACTATACAATCGAAGTTATCAAAAAGGCAGTCGATAGATTAAGGGCGATTTCAAGCACATTTGCTTATGCGCCAAGTTGGCACAAAAGTGGATTGTAAAAATTTTAAATTTAAAAAATAAAAAGATAAAAGAAAGGTAAGGCGAAGTATTTTGAGATGATTTTTTGGGTTGTGAAGCTTTTGGCGAATGAGACGCACTAATTCGTGCGTCGCAGTGAAACGAAAGCAAATCTCCCAAAAAAGCACTCAAAAGACAAGCCGTAAAGGAAAAAAATGGCGAAAAATGATTTAATCAACGGCTCTATCTGGGACGAATACTCACAAATCGTGCAAGATAGAATGAACAACCCTAGATTTATGGGCGAGATAACAGAAGAAGAAGCTAAGGAAAAAGGCTGTAAGCTGATTATCGCTGATTTTGGTGCAGAAAGCTGCGGGGACGCTGTAAGGCTTTATTGGTTGGTCGATGAGAAAACCGATATTATTAAAGATGCTAAATTTAAAAGTTTTGGCTGTGGAACGGCGATCGCTAGTAGCGATACTATGGCTGAGCTTTGTATCGGCAAAACGGTCGATGAAGCCGTAAAAATCACAAATTTAGATGTCGAAAGAGCGATGCGAGATAACCCTGATACTCCGGCAGTCCCGCCTCAAAAAATGCACTGCTCGGTTATGGCGTATGATGTTATAAAGGCTGCTGCTGCTAGTTATAAAGGCATAGATCCTGAGCATTTCGAAGATGAGATTATCGTTTGTGAGTGCGCAAGAGTTTCGCTTGGCACGATAAAAGAAGTTATTAAACTAAATGATTTAAAAACGGTTGAAGATATAACTAGATTTACCAAAGCAGGGGCATTTTGTAAAAGCTGTATAAAACCGGGCGGACATGAAAAAAGAGAGTATTATTTAGTCGATATTTTAGAACAAACAAGAGCTGAAATGGAGCAAGAACGATTAAAAGCTTTGGCGGACGCTAAAACAGGCGAGAAAAAAATCGATCTAAGTTTTGAAGAATTAAATACAATCGGTAAATTTAAAGCCGTCGAAGAGCTAATAAATGCCGAAATTCGCCCTATGTTGCAAATGGACGGCGGAGATTTAGAAATCATCGATATAAAAACGGCAGATGACGGCAAAACCGACATTTATATTCGCTATTTAGGTGCTTGTAGCGGTTGTGCTAGTGGAGCCGGTGGAACGCTGTTTGCCATTGAGAGCGTTTTAAAAGAAAATTTAAGCGCAAATATCCGTGTGATGCCGATATAACGCTTTATTGCACTAAAAATTTATGTTGAATTTGCCAAAATCAAGGCAAATTCAACCAAAAATTATTTTTTATTTTCTACGATTTTATCGACTAAAATTTGCAAATTTCCTAAGCTTCGCAAGTGGTTATAGATAAGCTCTAAATAACCCCGTCTTGCAAAATCTGCCAAAGTTTTATCATCAAGTTCGTATAATTTTTGCGGATTTACAACCAAAAAACCGCTCAAAAGCGTCTCTTTGACGCCGTCTTTTTCGACGCCCAACTCTTTACTTTCTAAAATTCCTGCTTTTTTGATTTCACTTACAGCGATTTTGGTTCGCATATCCATGTCATTATAGTTTTTCATAACTGAGATTAGATTTTCGGTAAATTTGCTAGGTTCCCCGTTTTCAAAGAGCTTTTCGCCATCACCTTGAAGCTGTTTTGCTTCGCTGTCGATACAGAGCAAATTTTGATCTCCGATTTTGGCTAAGAAAAACGGATAATTTAGCACGCTTGCCGGAATCGCACCTTTGAAATCTTTATCGATTAAAATATTTTCGGTTTTGCCTAAAAGCGCGACTAGCTTTGACTCTTCTTCGTCTGTAAAAACTAAGACGAAATTGTTAGCGCAAATTCCTGCTTCCGGTGCGATAACTGGCACAAACGGATTTTTTGGTAAAGTATCTTGATGATACTTTAAATCTGCATGTTTTTCTTTGTCTAAAATTTCTGGTTTCATTTTTTTCCTTTATTTTAAATTTTGCAATTTTTACTATTTTAAATTCCTAAAACTTATCGGAAGCTCCAAATTTAGCGACTTTACAAGCTTTATGCACTCTTGAAGATCGTCGATTGACTTTGAGCTAACACGCACTTCTTCGCCACGAATTTGCGCATTTACTTTCATTTTGGCATCTTTTATCGCCTTTGTGATTTTTTTGGCATCTTCGGTTTCAAGGGTATCATTTAGCTTTAAAATCGCCCTAGTATTAGCTCCGCTTGCCGCCTCTCTTTTTAGCTCTTTTATCGCCACGGGCGGGATTTCTCGCTTGATAAGTTTTGAAATGACTATGTCTTTAAGCGCGTCGATTTTATTATCGCTCGAACTTAAAAGTGTGATAGTTTTATCCTTTTCATTTAGCGAAATCTCAGCTGTTAGCCCCTTAAAATCATACCTTGCAGCAACTTCCTTTTTCGCAGTTTCAAGTGCGTTTTTAACTTCCATTAAATCTACACTTGCGCTTATATCAAAGCTATGCTCACTTGCCATTTACAAAATCCTTTATATTTTTTGCTACTAGTTCAACCAGTGTAGCCCTAGCTTCGTTACTAGCCCACGCAATGTGCGGTGTGATAATCAAATTTTCTTTGTTTTTAACGCTAAGTAGCGGGTGATTTTCTATCATCGGCTCTTTTTCTAACACATCAAGGGCTACCTTTAAATTTTTCTCGTCAATCGCCTTTGCAAGGGCATTTTCATCGACTATGCCACCGCGTCCAAAATTCATCAAAATCGCTCCGTTTTTCATTTTATTTAACTCTTCTTCACCGATTAAATTTGCAGTTTTATCATTTAGAGGAGCGTGGATTGAGATTATATCGCAGGTTTTAAGCAAAGAATCCAAGCTAACTCTAACATATTCGTTGTTAGTGTTAGCGCCGCTTGTGGAATAATAACGCACTTTCGCACCAAAAGCTTCGGCGATAGTTGCAACTTTTTTGCCTATCGTGCCAAGCCCGATAATACCGAATTCTTTACCTGCAATTTCGCTTATAGGTCTATCTAAATTTGTAAAAATTTCGCTTTTTACCCACTCGCCGTTAGTGCCGTAAGCGCCGTAATAACTAACAGCGTTAGTAAGCGCCAATAGCGAAGCAAAGGTTTGTTGCACGACGCTGTTAGTAGAATAACCGGCAACATTTTTAACAGGAATTCCGCGTTCTTTTGCGGCGTTGGCGTCGATATTATTAATTCCCGTTGCGCTAACACAGATGAGTTTTAAGTTAGTGTTAGCCATAACCTCATCTGTTATCAATACTTTGTTAGTTATGACGACATCGGCACTTTGTAATCTTTCGATAGTTTGCTCAGGTTTTGTTATGTTATAACTAACAAACTCGCCAAATTCTTTAAATAACTCTAAATTTGCGTCTTTGCCAAGAGTATCGGCATCTAAACATACTATTTTCATATTTTTTCCTTTAATTAGAGTAAATTTTCGCTATCTTCTTCTAAATTTTCAAATTCATCATTTTGAAAATTCGCTTTTAATAAATTTAAATCAATATTTTTATTTATCAAAATCGTATCGTTTTTGACCTTAACAAATTCGCTTTTACCGATATTTTCGATAAGCAAATTTTGAATTTTTAACTTCTTTTTTCGTTTAATATCTAGCGAATTTAAAAAACTGCCTATGCTGAGCCACTCGCTGTCGTCGAAAAATTCGTCGCTACTTTCTTTGACTGCCAAATCAATCGGCTCACTCTTAAAAGTCTCTTTTTTTTGCAAAAGCGGTTTTTCAAAAAACGAAAGAAAATATTTGAGTTTTTCGTCTCGTTCTTCATACATTGCCTTGATTTCGTCTTTTGTATCGACTAAAATTTTCTCTTTTTCCCTAAAAAGTTTCTCTTTATCTTGCTCTAACTCTTTGATTTTATCTTTTAGCTCATCGATTTCTTTTATGAGATACTCGATAAAATCGCTCTTGTGCGGATCTTTTTTTGTCTCTTTTTTAGGTAAAACAAAATTTGAAGAGAAATTTTTTGTGTTAGTAGTAGTTTGTGTTTGTTTGTTAGTTGAAATTTCGTCCAAAATAACAAATCTCACGCCGTTTTCTTCAACAGATTTGATAGTATTTCTTCTAATCCTGTTATAAATAGCTTCCTTCGAAATGCCCAAAATATCGGCAGCTTCGTTGATAGATAACTTTTTCATAACTAACCTTTGAATAATTTGTTAGTATTATTGCAAATTTAGGCTAAAATAGGGATTAAATTTACTAACAAGCCGTTAGTAAATTTAAAAATATATAAAAATAATATTTTTTATAAATATTTGTAACAAAGTTATTGATAATATAAGAAAAAAGTTGTATAATTTTGTTTGATTTTGATAACATTTTTAGGAGAATTTATGAGTGGGAGTGAAAAAATTTTAAACTACACCAAAAAAAGATACATAGGTTTTTTTATTATAACCGCCCTGGTTTTGTTAATGCCGTTTTTACGCATAAACGGCAATCATCTATTTTTGTTAAGCTTTGACAAAAAAGAGCTTCATCTTTTCTTTACGGCATTTTCAACGCAAGAGCTTTATTTAATGCCGTTTTGTTTGATTTTATTCTTTTTGTTTATATTTTTTATAACCACCTTAGCGGGTCGAATTTGGTGTGGTTGGGGCTGCCCACAGACTATATTTAGGACGATTTATAGAGATTTAATCCAAACAAAACTTTTAGGAATTCGCAAAAATATCGCAAACAAACAACAAGGAAGCGAAAAAGGTTTTAAAAGCGTTCTTGCTGTTGTGATTTTTTTCTTTATCGCTTTGGTTGCGGCTTCGAATTTGCTCTGGTTTTTTGTCCCGCCGGAAGATTTTTTCGCTTATATAAAAAATCCTAGCGAACACAAACTTCTAGTCGGCATTGTGCTTGGATTTACGATATTTTTGACTTTTCTTGTAACATTTTTAAAAGAGAAATTCTGCGTATATGTCTGTCCTTACGCAAGAGTTCAAAGCACAATGTTTGATAACGACACGGTTCAGGTCATTTACGATGAGAAAAGAGGCGGCAAAATTTATGACGAAAGCAAAAATTTAATCGCAAATAAGCCGCAAAACGGCGATTGCACCGGCTGTCAAAGCTGTGTTAGAATTTGCCCAACGCACATTGACATTAGAAAAGGTATGCAGCTTGATTGTATCAACTGCCTAGAATGCGCCGACGCGTGTAGCAACATTATGTCAAAACTTGGCAAAAAATCGCTTATAAACTGGACTAGCGAAAACAGCGTCGAAACAGGAAATAAGGTCAAATTTTTTAGATTTAGAACGATTGGCTATATCGTTGTTTTGTGTATAGTTTTCATCGCTCTTATGCTAATGAGCACCAAAAAAGAAAATATGCTTTTAAACATAAACCGAACAACCGAACTTTATAGCATTTCCTTTGATAATGATGATTTACGCGTTATAAACGACTACACATTTATGTTCCAAAACACCGATAAAAAAGAGCATAGCTATTTCTTTGAAGTCGATAATCCGGGAATTGAGATTTTAAAACCAAAAGAGGCTATCAAAGTTGGCGCAGGAGCAAAACGCCGAACCGTCGTTAGACTTGTTACAAAACAAGATTTAGCAAACGGACAAAACGAGCGAAAAGATTTGATTATCCCGATTGTCATAAAGGCTTATGCGACTGACGATAAAGAAAATATCGCTATCACAAGAAAAACAATCTTTTCATACCCAAAACAAGAAGTCATCGAAGCTAAAAAAGCTGGAAAATAAATCCGAATTCTGCCGTTAAATTTGACGGCAGAATTTAGTTTTTAATCCCAAATTTATACAAAAACAAAATTTGCTATAATTTGCCATTGCAAGACGAGCAAAACAAACAAAGCAATCTAGCGACGCCGACAGGCGTTTTTAAATTTGCAAATTTAAAACACAATTTTATATTGTCTTTGGCGATACGACCTGAATTTAAATTTGCAAGGAAATTTTATAAAAAGGATTAAAATGAATAAAAGTAAATTCTTAGGTTTTACTATCTTATTAGCAGTTATTTGTGTAATTATAGCATTTGATAAATTTCAAAATTTAAATAAATTAGAACACGAAGATTTTGTTGAATTCAAAATAGACAATCCAAATGATGAGATTGAAATCATAAATAAAAGTCTTAAAATTTACCTTGATAAAATACATAGGTTTCATAATTTTAGCGAAGCCGACATTAAAAAACAAAGTAGGCTTTTTTTGCACGGTCAATCTGCTGCTATTAATATATTTGAAAAATGTAACGGAGATAAAAAACACGATGACAAATGTGAATTTATGACATTTGATAAAAGACTAAATTTAGAGTATTTGATGAATTTAGGAGAAAAAATTTGTATAAATGGCAAACCGATAGAAAACGCCGAAGAAATAATAAAAAACGATGAAATTTTACAAAATAAAAAACCTTTTTATCCGCAAGATGAAAAAGCACTTGTAGATGAAAATGGGAATTTTATAACTAATTTCTTTTATGATTTTTTCGCAGAAGGAATTTACCGAGATTACGCATTATTTTATGGTAAAGTTTTTATAAATAAAAATATTTTTACACATACAAATAAAAATTTTGATATTATAATATCTGCAAATGCTGGGTTTAAAAGATTATTTTTTGCAATAAACAAAAATCCCGAATACTTTTGTCAAACACATAATGATATTCTTACAAAATTTGATGATAGATTACCTTACTATAAAGATTATCTTAGCGAACTTGCGACTGTCGATTTTGCATATATACCAATAAAATTAATAGAAAATGGTGCATACGATATACTGACTTTGCGAGATATACTTTTACATAAAAATACTTACGGTTATAATAGCGGACATTTTTATTGTTCGCCACAATTTGATAAATATACAGGATTATATAATGACCACGATGAATACAATGTTTTATTTGAACAATACCAAATTTTAAAAAACAACAATTTTAATAAAAATCTAAATTTACAAGGAGACGGCAATGCCAAGAATTGATTTAAACAACAGCGATTACGCTTTGGAAGTTTTGAGTTACTATATTTGGGGACAAAGTTCTAAGCCTACAAAATAGCCATAAAAACCAAATAACACAAAATATAATTTTTTACTTATTTAAAATCAAAATGCGTAAATTTGCTCTTAAAACCTTTTTTCAATCCCAAAATAGTGATTTATCGCTCCGTTTCCGTGTCCTATTTGCTCACTCCACGAAAGTGCGTTAAATACAAATTCTTTCGCATTTTTGACTGCTTCGTTTAGGCTTAAATTTGCTCCCAAACCACACGCGATTGCACTTGAAAGTGTGCAGCCCGTGCCGTGAGAGTTTTTTGTGTTGATTTTAGGCGCTCTAAATTCGCTAAATTCGCCGTTTTCATACAAAATATCAACCGCTTCTTCGCCTAAATGTCCGCCTTTGACTAAAACCGCGCCGTTTGTTAGTTTTGCGATTTTTTGGGCTGATTTTTTCATATCATCTATATTTTTGATTTTCATTTCGCTTAAAACTTCGGCTTCGCTTAAATTCGGCGTTACGATTGTCGCTAATGCAAAAAGTTCGTCTATTAGCGAATTTACGGCATCATTTTTCATCAAAACCCCGCCGCTGGTGGCGACCATAACGGGATCTACTACAACATTTTTGGCATTATAAAATTTAAGCATTTTTGCGATTGATTTTATGATTTGCGAATTTGATACCATTCCGATTTTAACGGCATTTGGGACGATGTCGTCAAAACACGCCTTAATCTGCGCTTCCACAAATTCGCTTGGAGTTTCAAAAACGCCAAAAACGCCCGTTGTGTTTTGTGCTGTCAAAGCCGTAATAACACTCATAGCATACATTTTGTGAGCCGTTATCGTTTTAATGTCAGCCTGAATTCCTGCTCCGCCACTACAATCGCTCCCTGCAATCGTTAAAATTTTTTCCATTTTTTGCCTTTGAATTTTAATAAGGCAAATTCTATCTAAATTTAGCTTATTTGTGCCAAAATTCGGATATTTTTTAATATTTTTTATTAAAAATCAATTAACTAAATTTAAGAAAATTTTGGATAAAATGAGTATTTGTTTATACATTATTAAAAAAGGTAAATTTATGAGTAAATTAGCGAATTTAGCGATATTAGCGATATTATTATCGGGTTGTTCTTTATTTGAAAAAAAAGATAAAAACGCAAACGCCGCACAACAACAAATGCCGCCTTTGCCTGTGGGAGTAATAACAGCCAAAACAGGCGATATGGAAGTTGCGCTTTCTTTTAACGGACAAATAGTCGGCGAACTTGATGTCGTAGTCAAAGCCAAAGTCGTAGGAACGATAGAAAAGCAAAACTTTACTCCCGGTCAAGCGGTCAATGAAGGCGATATTTTGTTTGAAATCGATTCTGCAAAATATGAAGCAGCATATAACATCGCAAAGGCAAATTTTGACAACGCCAACGCCGATTTAAAAAGAGCGAAAAATTTAAGAGCTTCAAATGCGATTTCCCAAAGAGAATATGACGCTGCCGTTGCTGCATACAACATAACAAACGCAAATTTGACAAATGCGAAAATTGATTTAGATTATTCAAAGGTAAAAGTGCCGTTTTCGGGTGTCGTAGGCGATAATCTAAAAGATGTCGGAGCCTATGTAAGCGGGGCAGATTCTGATTTAGTAAGACTTACAAAACTCGATCCGATTTATGTTAAATTCGGGATTTCCGATGTCGAAAAGCTAAAAATCGATACAAATTTAGCTAACGGCGAGTGGGAAAAGAAAAATTCAAGCGTTAGCATAAGCGTAGCTGGAAAAGATTATAACGGAACGCTTAAATTTATAGATAATGTCGTAAATTCAAACACTGCAACGGTCGATGCAAAGGCTGAATTTGATAATCCAAATTTAGAACTAAAACCGGGGACTTACGCTAGGGTAAAGGTCGGCGGTTTTCATCAAAAAAATGGCGCAAAACTACCGCAAGTCGCTGTTTTGCAAGATTTAAGCAACCCTTTTGTTTATGTAGTTGAAAACGGAAAAATCGCAAAAAAAATCGTAAAAGTTATCTCCCAAACAGCCACAGAAGCGATCATCTCAGAAGGCATAAATGACGGAGATTTGGTCGTTATCGATAATTTCAAAAAAATTCGTGTAGGGCTTGATGTCGCTCCGCTAAATGAAGAAGCAAGGGCAGCCGAAGCTGCTAAAATGCAGGCTCAAATGCAACAAGCACAAACGGAAGGTCAAAGATAATGTTTTCTAAATTTTTTATCGAAAGACCTGTTTTTGCGAGTGTTGTTTCTATAATCATCGTAATTGCAGGTGTAATTTCGGCGATAACTTCGGCAGTAGAAGAGTATCCGCAACTTACCCCGCCACAAATCGTCGTTCGTGCTACATACTCAGGAGCCGATGCGCAAACTATCGCCGATAGCGTTGCCGCACCACTTGAAAACGCCATAAACGGCGTTGAAAATATGATTTATATGCAGAGCACTTCAAGTTCTGCCGGCGAACTTAATATCAATGTTTTCTTTGAAATTGGCACAGATCCGGCTGATGCAAGGGTAAATGTAAATAACCGCGTAGCACCTGCTCTAAATACTTTGCCTGATGAAGTTAGAAGATACGGGCTTTCGGTTTATGAGCGAAGCGGATCGCTACTCGAACTTTTGACATTTTACGATCCTAGCAATGAAATGGATCGCATAGAGATGAACAACTATGTCAAAATCAATATCGTCGAAGAGCTAAAACGAGTTGAAGGTGTCGGCGAAGCATTTGCTATGGTGAGAAACTATGCTATGCGAATTTGGTTAAACCCTGAACTTTTGCATAAATATAACCTTACCACATCTGAGGTCATCGCTGCAATAGGAGAGCAAAATTCACAGCGAACAGCAGGAAAAATCGGACAACAACCAAATGATTTAGGCAATCCTTATGTTTTTGCTATTCGCCCGGAAGGCAGACTTAAAACCGTTGAGCAGTTTGAAAATATTATCATCAGAAGCGACGATAAGGGCAGTTTTTTGCGCGTAAAAGATGTAGCAAGAGTTGAGCTTGGGGCTGATGATTACTCTATACAAGGTAAATACAACGGACACAGCATGGTTCCTACGATGATTTTCCTAAAAAACGGTGCAAACGCCCTTGCTACCGTTGAAAAAGTAAATAAAAAAGTCGAAGAGCTCTCAAAAAATTTCCCCGGAAATTTGACATATTCAGTCGGCTATGACACTACAAAATTTGTTGCCGTTTCAGTTAAGGAAGTTATGAAAACATTCGCAGAAGCCCTTCTTTTTGTTATTTTCATCATGTATATGTTTTTAGGAAATTTCCGCTCTACTTTTATTACAATGCTTGCCGTGCCGGTTTCGATTTGTGGGGCATTTATCGGAATTCATCTGCTTGGATTTTCTATAAATTTGATTACTCTTTTTGCGCTTGTTTTAGCTATCGGTATCGTTGTTGATGATGCTATTATCGTTATCGAAAATGTCGAGCGAATTTTGCACGAAGAAAGGCATTTAAGCGTAAAAGAAGCCACGATTAAAGCAATGCGAGAAATAACAAGCCCTGTTATTTCTATCGTGCTAGTTTTGAGCGCTGTTTTTATTCCGATTGCCTTTATGGGCGGTTTTACGGGCGTTATACAAAAACAATTTGCCCTAACGCTTGTTGCTTCTGTCGCATTTTCCGGCTTTGTAGCACTTACTCTTACACCATCACTTTGTGCGCTTATTTTACGCAAAAAAGAGGGTGAGCCGTTTTGGTTAGTAAAAAAATACAACGAATTTTTTGATTTTTCTACGCGAGTTTTTACAGCAGGTGTTGCAAAAGTTTTACGCCATGTGATTCCGAGTTTGTTAATTGTAGCCGTTTTTATGGGTCTTGTAGTTGCGCTGTTTAAAGCAACTCCAGGTGCGCTTGTGCCAAATGAAGATAAAGGCGCAGTTTTAACCATGGTGAATTTACCGTCAGCCATGACGCTAGGACATACGCAACAAACAACAAATTTTATTAAAAGTATTGTCGAACAAAACCCAAATGTAGAAGCCGTAACCGAAATCGCAGGTTATGATATGATTAGCGGTAGCATGAAAGAAAACGGCGGAGCTATGTTTATGATGCTTAAAGATTGGGATAAAAGAAAAGGTTATGAAAATTCAAATTTTGCTATGGCAAATGAACTAAACGGAAAATTATATTTTGCAGATAGAAATTCGATGACCTATGTCGTTACGCCACCGCCTATAAACGGGCTTTCTTTGACCGGTGGTTTTGAATTATATGCCCAAAGCCTAACAGGAAAAACATATCACGAAATCGAAGCCGATATGCAAAGGGTTGCAGCCAAAGCAAACGCTCACCCAATGCTAAATTTAGTGCGAACCACGCTAGATACGCAGTTTCCGCAATATACTCTAACGATGAATACCGAAAAAATCAAAATGATGGGTATTAATATCAACGATATTTTTTCAACCCTATCGGCGACTATCGGAAAGTATTATGTAAATGATTTTAACCTGCTTGGCAAAAATTTCCGCGTTTATATTAGGGCAGATCAAGAGTATAGAACATCTCCGGAAGACATTAAATTTTTATATGTTCGCTCAAAAACAGGACATTTAGTTCCACTTGATGCACTAGTTAGCCTGCAACGAAGCTTAGGTCCTGATACGGTTGATAGATTTAACGGCTTTTCTGCTGCTAAACTTATGGGAGAGCCAAAACCGGGCTTTACATCTGGTCAAGCCATACAAGCTATACAAGAAGTTATGAAAGAAGAACTAGGCGATGAGTATTCAATCGGCTGGTCAGGTTCTGCCTACCAAGAAGTCGCAGCCACAGGAAAAGGCGCACAGGCTTTCATTTTTGGTTTAATTTTCGTATTTTTGATTTTAGCGGCTCAGTATGAAAGGTGGCTAATGCCTTTGGCAGTTTTGACAGCCGTGCCGTTTTCAGTTTTTGGAGCGCTACTCTTTAACTGGGCTAGGGGATTAAATAACGATATATATTTTCAAATCGGACTTTTATTACTTATCGGTTTGGCTGCTAAAAATGCCATTTTGATTGTCGAATTTGCTATGCAACAGCATTTGCATAATAACCGCTCGATAACAGAAGCAGCCATTGAAGCCGCTAGAATGCGCTTTCGCCCGATTTGTATGACAAGTCTTGCTTTTACACTTGGCGTTTTCCCTATGGTTATCGCCACAGGAGCAGGTGCCGCAAGCCGCCATGCCATAGGAACGGGTGTTATGGGCGGTATGATAGCAGCTTCTACGATTGCGATTTTCTTTGTTCCGCTGTTTTTCTACCTTTTAGAAAGCCTTAATGAGTGGATAGACAAAAAACGAGCAGAAAACAAAAGTGCGGAGGACGAGTGATGAATAAATTTTTATATAGCGTGATTGCAAGTGCCGTTTTGTTTAGTGGTTGTTCGTTTAAGCCGACGCTTCCGCAAAAAAATACCGAATTTATCGCAGACTACGGCGAAATTCGTATAGATAAAGCTTGGTGGGCTGAATTTGGCGATAGCTATCTAAATGAGCTAGTTGAAAGTGCGCTACAAAACAATTCTGATTTGAATTTAGCTCTAAATAATATCGAAATAGCGAGAACTTCGCTTGGACTTTCACGCTTGGAGTTTTTACCAAATTCGCAAATTCAAGGCGGCGCAGGTCGCCAAAATAACTTTGGAAATCTGCCTGATAGAAACTCGCACGAAGCCTATTCGCTTGGGGCTTCTATGAGCTATGAAATCGATTTTTGGGGCAAAATTCGCAACTCAGTCAGAGCTGCAAATGCTAAATTTAACGCCACAAAATATGATTACGAAACAGCAAAAAACACAATCGTTAGCACCGTTGCAAACCTTTATTTCACGCTGATTTCGCTAAAAGAACAAGAGCAAATTTTAAAATCCAGCCTAGATAGCTACACTAGCACGGCAAATTTTCGCAAAAAACAGCTAAATGCAGGGGCCATTAGCGATATTGTTTATTATCAAGCATTAGCGACACAAGAAAACGCAAGAGCAAATTTAATCGGCGTTCAAAACAACCTTTCGCAAATTTCGACTTCGCTAAACATACTTACAGGTAAAAGCTACAACGAAATTCTACACGGCGTGGTAAATTCGGCAAATTCATTGCCAAATGCACCTGCGATTCCAAGCGGGATTTCATCGGACATCTTACTTCACAGACCCGATGTCGCAAGTGCGCTTGAACGCCTAAAAGCTACAAATTTCCTTGTCGGCGTGGCAAAGGCGCAGTATTTTCCGTCTATCTCGCTAACAGGAAGTCTAGGTTATGCTAGCGGCGAGTTTGACACGCTTTTAAATAACCCTGCTTGGAGCATAGCCGGTTCGCTAGTGGGGCCGCTAATCGACTTTGGTCGCACCAAAAAGCGAGTGGATTTGGCAAATCTGGATCAAAACGCAAGTTTTATCGCCTATGATAAGACCTTAAAAACGGCTTTTGGCGAGGTTAAAGACGCATTAGTCGGCATAGAAAACGCTAAAATCAAACAAGAAAGTATGAAAAAGCTAGTTTCGGCTCAACAAAGAGTTTTTAACATGGCTTCGAAACGCTACGACGAGGGTTATAGCGACCACTTGGAGTTTTTAGACGCTCAAAGGGGACTTTTAAATTCTAAACTTTCATTAGCAAATGCGAATTTAGAAACGCTAACAAGCACGGTAAATGCCTACAAGGCTCTTGGCGGCGGCTTTAAAGTAGATGACAATGCTACGATAAATTTGATAAATTCAAAAGAAGAAATCGCTCCGTCAAATTCTGCTTTTCCTATACCAAGTTTTTAATAATTTTTAAAACTATTGTAGAGTGGGCAACCTTGCCCACCGAAAATTTGGAAACCTAGAATTGCTATTCTTGGTTATAAAAATTTTTATAAGCTTTGCAACCTACCATATCAGGGTCTGTTTTGCATGAATTTACAAAATCGTCATAATAATAGCTCATTTCATTATTTTTAGCTTCTTCTAATAATACACAAGCACTACCCCAGTCGCTAAATAATTCGCAAGAAACTGCATAATATTTTACTGCGTTTCTATAATCTCTGTTTTGTTGATATAAATTACCAGTAAATGCACAAAAACCTTTATCTTCCCGACCGCCGTATGTCCTACTTTCTTTTATTAAATCTATGACTATTTTCGTAGCATTGTCACAAATTTCGCGACTTTTATCTAAATTTTTTGTGTATAAAGCATAAAAATCGCAATCCATAATTTCGCCCAAATCGCAAACCTTTTTTGATATTTCTATACACCTTTCATCGCATTGCTTTTCTTTTCCTATCAAAGAAGCAGCTGCATATTTACAAGGAATAATTTCATTATTTTTACACAATGGTAAGGCTATATCTAAAACTTTATCAAATTCTTTATTCTCATAATGAGAATAAATTTTTTCATAAGTGGGGTTTATATTTTCGCCACCATACGACCCTTCGCCACCACACGACCCTTCGCCACCCCACTGACCTATGCATGTGCCGGTGGCACTGGTAACAAAAATAATTAAACAAAATAGCAAAATTCTACTCATTTTTTCTCCAAAATTATTTTTTAAATATAACAAAAATTAGTAATAAAAATAAAATTCCATAGATAATATATTTTTTATTTATAGGCTTTGGTGGCAAATTTAAATTTTTTGAATTATTGATTTGTAGATTAGAAAAATGCAGTTTTTCGTTTGTTTTTAAATCGTGTAAAACAAAATATTTTTCAACTCCTATCCCATCTTTATTCATAATCATTCGTTCAACCTTGACCTTTCTATATTTACTGGCATTATAATCATAAATTTCCATAATCTTTCCTGGTCGTATATCTTTGCTGTTAATATCATAATAAACAATATCATAATTACAGGCTTCCGAGTAAATATCTACATATAATTCTTCTTTAAAATTATATATATGCGATTCGTAGCAAAATTTACCATTGCCAACAGCCGCTTGATAAATATCGGCAAATGAAAAATTTAAAAATAAACCAAATAAAATTAAAAATATTTTTCTCATCTTTTTCTCCGATATGTTTTTGAAATGATACAAAAAAAAAAAAAAACAGATTGTCAATAGAGTTAGATTTTTGTTTTACATTTTCGTAGGGCGGGCATCCTTGCCCACCACAAATTATGCAAATTTAAAAATTCTATAAATTCAATCAAATTTGGTATTGCAATTATTTTTGTGAATTTAACCATCTTGCAAGTTGCTTTTTAAGGGGGAAAGGGGCTGACTTACTCTGCTTCGTGCTTCGCACTCGCAAGAAACCTGCCACGCACTTTGTGCGTGTCATCGCTACGCTTGTTTTGCGAAGTCGCTCCACTTTCCCCCTTAACAACCCCTATACCCTGCACGCTTCTATCGTGACAAATTTAAAAAAAGCTTTCACTTTTTTTAAATTTAGTTTTATGAAAAATTTGCTTCGCAAATTTTTGAATTGGATTGTTTTGGTTTATTAAATTTGTAGCTTCGTAGGGTGGGCATCCTTGCCCACCGAAAAATTCGGTAACCTTATGGTGGGCAAAATGCCCACCCTACGAAAACTGGATAAAAAATTTTATAAAAGTCCGACTTTTTTGTCGGTATCGAAATTCGATGAAATTTCTCGTTTTATCTCGTTTGCGAAGTCTTCAAAAGTGAAAATTCCGTCATCTTTAACGGCGACTTTTAAAGCGGTATTTTTCATCGTCATTACGATTTGAGCACCACTTAGCTCAAATTCGGCGAGTTTTTCCACGCTAAAATTCTCTTCAAAACTCGCATTTTCTGGCAGTATTTTTCGCCAAATGGCAAGGCGTTCGCTCATTGTCGGCTTTTTAAATTCGATTTTATAATCAAACCGCCTAGAAAAGGCAGTGTCGATATTTTTTAGCAAATTCGTCGTGGCGATTAAAACGCCTTCAAATTTTTCGATTTGATCAAGGAAAATATTTTGCATTTGATTGTGCATTTTATCGCTTCCGCCACCTGCTGCTTCTATGCGAGATGAAAGAAACTGATCTGCTTCATTTAGTAAAAGCACGGGTTCGGTTTTGCTTTCGTTTTTGATTTTGTTGTAAGTATCAAAAATTTTTCGCACATTTTGTTCGCTCTCGCCGACATATTTGCTTAAAATTTTGGAGCAATCAAAGCTAATAACCTGCTTTTTAAGGCTCTTTGCAAGGCTAAGTGCGCTCATAGTCTTACCCGTCCCCGGCGCTCCATAAAAAATAATCTTCGCATCGACGCCCTTGCGAGATTTTATACCCCACGAATTTAAGCGGTTTATGACCTTTTTATCGACCTGTTTTAGAATTTGGCTAAGCAACTCTTTTGTTTTTTCATTTAGCACGACATCGTCGATGTCCGTTACAGGCTCGATTAGCTCGAAAATTTCGCTCTCTTTTACGATTGTTTCGATGAGTGCTTTTTTATTTTTTTTGCCTGATTTTGGGTGCATTATGGTTTGCAAAATATCTTCATTTATATAAAAACTTCGCATGATACCGCCAAAACCGCCGATAGTCTCGTCATAATCAATCAAACCGCTAATGATGAGATTTGCGCCCTCTTCGAGCAAAGCTCGATTTTTAAAACGAGAGATTTCATCTTCGCTAATTAAGGCAATTAGCGTGTTTAAATCCCTGAAATTTTCAAATTCAGCTGAATACTCTTCTTTTAAAAGTGCCAAAAATATGAGTTGCTCTTTTGAATTTAGTGAATTTGATTTGAAAATTTGCTCGATTGGGAGTGAAATTTTGGTTAATCTTATCCGTTTTGCGATGATTTTTTCTAAATTTTTAATTCGCTCATCGATTTTATTTATCGATAATTCTGAACTAGTATGCAGTTTTTTGGCATATAAATTTATGCGAAAAAATTGATCTTTTAGATACTCCAAATTATCATTATAGGGCAAAATTTGTGGTAAATCAAATTTTATCTCGCCGTCTTCAAGAATTTTTAAAAAATATTCGCTTGGTTCGATTTCAGAATTTAACAAAGACAATAAAGCCGTTTTTTTGCCTAATTCTACATTTTTAAAAACACTTGCGATTTGAGTTACAAGCCCTAAATCAATAAGAGATTTTATATTTTTTAAATAGTTTAAGTAACTATAATCTTTTTCTCCAAAAACAGCACAAAGCAGTGAAAATACACTAGATTGTGGATTTCCGTCAAGGTAGTTTTTTAGCAAAAATTGTAAAATTTTTATCTCGTCATCACTGACTTCCAAAATTTTTTGTATTTGAGAGTCTTTTGGATTTTGATTGATAAAATTTATAATTTCTTGCATAAAACTCCTTTAAAATTTATAACTTGCCGTTAAATTTAGTATCAAAATATTTGTTCTTCCAAATTCACCAACAAGGTTATTAAAAGCAATGGAATCCGGAGAATTTATCTCTCTTGCTTGGCGATCTTGATAAAGCGCAGCTCCCGTTAAATCAAAGCTATCGCTAAATTTATAATTTGCTCCGAGTGAATAGATATAAGATTTTGTATCAGGCAACTCAAATCGAACCTTATTTGCATCAGCAGCTGCTTCATCGATGGCAAAACCGCCCATTAATCGTAAATCTTTATTATATTGATACGCCACACCGAAGCGGAAAGTATCGGTATCGTGCCAGTCTTTTTCCACAGGTTTATCAAACATCGCTGAAACAGGTATTGCACGGGCATATTCAAAGTCAAATTCTTTCAAAGCCGACCAAAAAGTTCTATCATAAGCAAAGCTAAAAGTCCAGTCGTTCCACTGATATGCCGCACCCAAAGTTAAAATCGCAGGAAGCGGTATGTCGATACTTACATCGCCGCTATACTCACCTTCATAACCAGCTTTTAGTTGCGTTAAAAGCGGTGCCAACTGCGGATAAGTCGCGATAAGTGCCGATAAATTTGATGTATCTAGGCTTGATTTTATTTTAGCATCGCCTTCGACGGTTAAATTTACTTTTGAGCGATAAGTTGCAGCTAGGCTTAAATTTTGTGTTGGTTTATAAGTTAAGGCAAGATTATAACCAAAATCCCACGAATCACCCGTTAGCTCACGCCTAGCACTCAAATTTACACTTTGTGTGCCAACGATCGGAATTTGCGCTGAAATAGTAGCATTGCTTACTTCGTTTTTAACAACACCGCTGGTATAAACAGCCCTTGCGCCAACCGCAAAAGAAAGCTGATCATTTATAAGATACGCGATGCTTGGAGCAAGTTCGACAACCTGAATTTCAAAATGCTCGGCGATTGATTTTGGAAACGGATCTTCCCATTTCATCGTCATTCCTGCCGGAACCGAAATACTAAAACCAAATCTTGTATTTTCGCCGATAAACGGAGAAAACATGTGAAGTCCCGGCACAAAAAAATGTCCTACTTCTGAGCTTGTGTCGTAGTTTGCATTGCCAAAAGTGGTTGAGTGGTTGCTATATTTAAGGCTTCCGAGCCTTAAATACTGACCCGATAAAGCAAATTCATGCCCTGCGTGCATAAAAACCATATTTGCAGGGTTATAATACGCCGCGTCCGCACCAAAACTATAAGCTATGTTTGATGTAGCCATCGCCACAGAATCGCCACTTTGCTCAGGTATTTTAAAACCCGAAGCACAGGCAAAATTCACAGCCAAACTAGCCGTCAAACCAAATAAAAACACTTTTTGTAAATTCAAAATTTATCCTTTTATCATATTTCTTAAAATTTTTATCTCGTCCGCCCAAATACTCTCGTCGATAGTCTCTAAGATAAGCGGAATTTCGTCTATTTGTTTATCGTTCATAATATTTTCAAAGCTAGAAAGCCCCAAAAATCCACGCCCAAGGCTTTCGTGGCGATCTTTGCGAACACCAAGCTCGTTTTTGGTGTCATTTAAGTGCATACCGCTTAAAAATTTATAGCCGATAATTCGGTCAAATTCGCTCATAGTTTTTTCGTAAGATTCTTTCGTGCGAAAATCATACCCACCCGCAAAAGCATGACAGGTATCGATACAAACGCCAATGCGATTTTTGTTTTCCACCCGCTCTATGATATAAGCGATTTGTTCAAATTTAAAGCCCAAATTCGAGCCTTGCCCTGCGGTGTTTTCGATGACAAGTTTTACGCCGCTAGTGTTTGCGATAGCAAAATTTAGCGAATTTGCGATATTTTGCAAACAAATCTCGGCTGAAATTTCATTTAAATGGGATCCTGGGTGAAAATTTAAAAGCTTAATGCCTAGTTTTTCGCAACGCTCCACTTCATCGATAAACGCTTCAACGCTTTTTTTGCGTAAAATCTCGTCAGGGTGTCCTAAATTTATAAGATAACTATCATGTGCTAAGATATGATCGCTTTTTATACCGCTAGTAGCTAAATTTGCTTTAAATTTCGCTATATCGTCATCGCTGAGTGGTTTTGCGCTCCATTGGCGTTGATTTTTCACAAAAAGCGCAAATGCATCTGCTCCGATATTTTTGGCATTAATCGGCGCGTTAAAAACCCCGCCGCTTGCGCTTACATGCGCTCCGATTCGTTTCAATTTATCTCTTTTAATTTGATTTTTATTTTGTTTTTTGTATCGGCAAATTCTACCAAATTGTTACAAAATTCGTATTGTATAAAATTATCGCTTAGATTTTGCAAAAATCCACAATCGCTCTTTTGCAAATTTTTTCCGTTGTAAATCGGCTTATGGTTTAAAATATCGCTAAAAAAGCCGTTGTAATGGCTGTTTTTAAAGAATTTTCTATTAAATGTCGCTTCGTCATCACAAGCAGAATTTAGACAAATTTTATTTTCTGAAATATCCATTTTTAGGATACTAACGCCTGAGTTATAAATTTGAAGTTCAGTTTTATTTGTGAATTTATGGATAAAACCTGCATCGCTGATTTTTAAACTAGGCGAAATCACCGTAAAACTAACTGCTTGGGAATTTTGTGGAGAATTTTTCGCACAGCCTGAGAAAAAACTAACAAAAGCCAAAATTCCACACATAAACAAATTTATTTTTTTCATAGAGTTATCCTTTTAAAAATTTAAAATGGTATTTTAGCAAAATTTACAAAAAATAGCACTTTATTAAGTGAAATTTAAGCAACTTTCGTATAAAATACGAGTTCCTTTTTTGTTTAACCGATTGTGGCCCCTTCGTCTAACGGTTAGGACATCGCCCTTTCACGGCGGTAACACGAGTTCGAATCTCGTAGGGGTCACCACTTTTAATCTCAAATTTAAGTTTCACTCTAAGTTTTTTTCGTTACAATCACTTTTTAAAATTTTTCAAGGAAATTTATGTTTGCCAAAATCACGGAATTTTTAAATTCACCAAAAATCGCAAGGCCGTATTTAATCTTAGTTTTAGCCTATATGTCGGCTGTTGCGCCACTTTCGACCGATATGTATCTACCTGCTTTAAAAAATGTTCAAGCCACATTTGCCACGAGTGAATTTTATACTCAACTTTCGCTAACGGCATTTTTCGTCGCTTTTGCGCTCGGCCAGCTCATTTACGGACCACTTAGCGACATCTACGGACGCAGAAAACCCCTACTTGTGGGAATTTGCGTTTTTATATTTTCTAGCATTTTATGCGTGGCGATTGATAACATTTATGCTTTTATATTTTTTAGATTTACCCAAGCTTTGGGCGGTTGCGCGGGAGTGGTTATCGCAAGAGCCGTGATAAATGATAAATTTAGCGTCCAAGAAGGCGCAGCAGTTTTAGCCTTGATGATGATAGTGGGTTCTCTTGCTCCTATGTTAGCTCCAACCGTCGGGGCTTTTATATCGGATTTTGGCGGTTGGAAGCTCATTTTTACAACACTATTTTTGCTTGGAATTTTGCTTTTTTGGATGATTTTTTTAGGCTTAAAAGAAAGTGCTATTATCGATAAATCGCTAAATTTAAGCCCGAAATCGGTTTTGGCTAATTATATTTCGATTTTAAAAAATCGCAAATTTTTTATTTTTACCCTTTCATCCGCCCTTTGTATGGCGGCGATGTTTGCCTATATCACGGGTTCGCCGTTTGTTTTTAGAGAGCATTTTGGGCTTTCTAGTAAGGCTTTTGGCATAGTTTTTGGGTTAAATGCGCTTTCGATGACCATATTTTCAGCTATAAATGCAAAAATCGTGCAAAAAATTTCGCCTTATATAATCTTAAAAAATGCCTTTTTAGCGATGATTGTGGGAGCTATTTTATTACTTGTTTGCGGATTTTTTGATTTTGGATTTTTGCCTTTTGAAATTTGCCTATTTTTAACGCTTGGCATGAAAGGATTTATCATACCAAATGCCGTAGTTTTGGCAATGGCTAGATTTAAAGGCAAATCAGGCTCGGCTTCTGCTGTGCTTGGGGCAATCCAAATGGCAATGGCAGGATTTATCTCCGTTGTCGTAGGCGCAATCGGCGCAAACCACCCGTTTTTGCTATCGTGCGTGATGGCGGTTTGCATAGTGGCGGGGTTTGTAACATACTTGTGTGTAAGCAAAAGATTTCTTAGAAAATTTAAGTTGAAACGAGCCTAGCTTTCACGCCAAATTTGTAACGATAGACGAAAAAAGTCTTATCTTTTGCAAATTTGGCGTGAAATCGTCGGCATTTAGTTACCAAATTTAAGTTGAATTCAGCCTAGCTTTTGCGTGATTTTGTAAATTTCTCGTTCGATAGGCATACCAGCCTTATCTCACTCGAAATTTACTACAAAACACGCAAAATCGTCGGCATAAATTTATCAAATTTTCCATTGAATTATTTTGTAAATTTAAAAATTTGCGAAGCAAATTTTTCATTAATTCGCAAATTTAAAAGCGACAGCTTTTAAATTTGCAACCTTGTAAAGCGTCGTCGGGGGTAAGGGGGTTGCAGGGGGAAAGGGGAGCGACTTCGCAATTCAAGCCCCCTTTCCCCCTGCAAGGCAACTTTCGAGCGGATTAAATTTAGAAAATAATTGCAATACCAAATTTAATTGAATTTTTAAATTTGCATAATTTTTGGTGGGCAAGGATGCCCACCCTACGATACTCAGAATAACGACAAAAGTATTATTGCAAGAATTTACATACAAAATTCTCAAATTTAAACACAAATTTATCAAAATAAATAGTTCTTAAATCAAAAACTAAGTAAATATTAAAATTTAATAAGATAAAATGATAAATCGTTCTTTTATCGTAAAAAAGACAATTTGGTAAAAAAGGAAAACATACAAATGAGCGATATTATCGCATACAAATTAGGTGAAGAGATTATTGACACTCAAAGCTACGCAGGTAGCGGAGAGCCAATCTATTTTGATAATTCAAATGACGCACTAGATGTCATCAGACACTCGGCGGCGCACTTATTAGCAGCAGCAGTCAAAAGCCTGTATAAAGACGCTAAATTTTTCGTAGGACCTGCTATCGAAGACGGATTTTACTACGATATGCGTGTGATTAAACCTGACGGCGAAAAACTTGGCGAAGAAGATCTAAAAATCATCGAAGAAAAGATGAAAGAACTTGCCAAAAACGGCGATGAAATCATAAAAATAAACTCAACCAAAGCAGAAGTTAGCGCAAAATACGCTAATGATGATTTAAAACAAGAAGTTTTAAAACGCATACCTGATGGCGCAGTTAGTCTATACAGACAAGGCGAATTTGAAGATATTTGCCGTGGCCCGCACCTGCCAAATACAAAAATGCTTAAATTTTTCAAACTCACTCGTATAGCAGGAGCTTATCTTGGCGGTGATGAAAAAAGAGAAATGCTAACTCGCATTTACGGCACAGCATTTGCCGACAAAGATAGCCTAAAAGAGCATTTAACAATGCTTGAAGAAGCCAAAAAACGCGACCATAGAAAACTTGGCGCGGAAATGAAATTTTTCACATTTGATGAAGAAATCGGCATGGGACTTCCGATTTGGCTACCAAACGGCACAAAAATGCGCGTAAAACTTGAAGAAAAACTTTATCGTGGGCTTCGCAGACGCGGCTATGAGCCAGTCAGAGGTCCTGAAATCCTAAAATCAGACGCTTGGAAAACTAGCGGACATTATGCAAATTACAAAGAAAATATGTATTTTACGATGATTGAAGAGCAAGAATACGGCATTAAGCCGATGAACTGCGTAGGTCATATCAAAGTTTATCAAAACGAAATTCGCTCATATCGTGATTTGCCGCTTAAATTTTGCGAATATGGCGTCGTGCATAGACACGAAAAATCAGGCGTCTTACATGGACTATTTAGAGTGCGCGAATTTACACAAGATGATGCTCATATCTTTTGTATGCCAAGCCAAATCAAAGAAAATGTTTATGAAATTTTAGATTTTGTTGATTTGCTTATGAAATCTTTTGGTTTTAACTACGAAATGGAAATTTCAACTAAGCCGGAAAAAGCTGTCGGCGACGATGAAGTGTGGGAAATCGCCACACAAGCACTTAAAGACGCACTTGATGAGAGAGGCTTAAAATACGGCATTGACGAAGGCGGCGGTGCATTTTATGGACCAAAAATCGATATAAAAATCACAGATGCCCTAAAACGAAAATGGCAATGCGGCACCGTGCAAGTGGATTTTAATCTGCCAAATCGCTTTGAGCTAGGCTATATCGATGAAAATAATGAGAAAAAACAACCTGTCATGCTTCATAGAGCGATTTTAGGTAGCTTTGAGAGATTTATTGGTATTTTGATCGAACACACTGCCGGCGAGCTTCCGTTTTGGCTATGTCCAACTCAAATCGCAATAATTCCGATTAGCGAAAATCATTTAGCTTACGCAAACGAAATCGCCGATAAACTAAGAAATTTAGAGATTGATAGTGAAATTTTTAGCAAAAACGAAACGCTAAATAAAAGAATTCGAACAGCAGAAAAACAAAAAGTCCCTATGATAATCGTTCTTGGGGATAATGAAGTTAATGAAAAAAGCGTTGCTCTAAGGGACAGACGAGAGCGAACTCAGTCAAATTTAAGTCTTGAAGAGTTTTTAAATTTATGCAAACAAAAATCAAGCGAGGTGAATTTTTGAGCAAAGAAAAAGAGGTTTTACTCAACGAAAACATACCTTTTGACGAGGTAAGGTGTATTGGAGATGATGGCGAAGCTTACGGCGTTATCTCATTGGACGAAGCACTAGAAATAGCAAACAAAAACGGCGTGGATTTGGTTTTAATCGCCCCTGATGCAAAACCGCCGGTTTGTAAAGTTATGAATTATAGCAAATTTCGCTATCAACAAGAAAAAAAGCTAAAAGAAGCCAAGAAAAAGCAAAAAAGCATTGAAATCAAAGAAATCAAGCTATCTGCTAAGATCGCTCAAAACGATATTAACTACAAAATCAAACATGCGATTGAATTTTTGCAAAGCGGAAAACATGTAAAACTTCGCGTTTTTCTAAAAGGTAGAGAGATGAATACGCCGGAAATCGGTGTAAATTTGCTAGAAAAAATTTGGCAAGAGTATCTACTTGAAGCAGCTGAGCGAGAAAAAGCTCCTGTTTTAGAAGGGCGATATGTAAGTATGCTTATTACGCCGAAAAAAGCGTAAATTTTTCAAATTTAAAAATGAATTTAGGCAAAATTTATCGCCTAAATTCATAAATTTTACAAAATTCAAAAATTTCAAAGAATAAATTTTGTATAATCACAATTTCACTTTAAACAAAGGATTAGTATGCCTAAAATGAAATCAGTTCGCGGTGCTGCTAAACGCTTTAAAGTAGGCAAAAATAAGATCAAAAGAGGCTCAGCTTTTAGAAGCCACATTTTGACAAAAATGTCTAGCACACGCAAAAGAGATTTAAGAGGCCCGCATTTTGTAGATAGCACAAACGAAAAAGCTGTCAAAAAAATGCTTTGCAAATAAGTTTTTGACGAAAAAAGTCATTCAAACCTCCTAAATTTGCCAAATTTAGGAAAAGTTCCGCAAGGCGGACGCCAAATTTTAAAAAGGAAAAATTATGGCAAGAGTTAAAACAGGCGTAGTTCGCAGAAGACGCCACAAAAAAGTTCTAAAACTAGCGCGCGGTTTTTATAGCGGTCGCAGAAAACATTTTAGAAAAGCGAAAGAGCAATTAGAAAGAAGTTTAGTCTATGCTTTCCGCGATAGAAAAGCGAAAAAGCGAGATTTTAGAAGACTATGGATTATCCGTATAAATGCGGCTTGCAGACTAAATGACATAAGCTATTCTAAATTTATGAACGGACTAAAATTAGCAGGAATCGAGCTAGATAGAAAAGTTCTAGCAAATCTTGCTATGAACGATAGCGACGCCTTTGCTGTTGTTGCAAAACAAGCAAAAGACGCACTTAAAAAATAAATTTTTAAACTTCAAACCCCGAAGGCTTTTGCTTTTGGGGATTATTTTACTTTAAATTCCAGCCTAGTTTTATCTGTTATAGTTTTTAACATATTTAAATCGTTATATTTGAATATGAAATATTAAAAGAAAGGATTAAGAGATGAAAAAAATATTTTTTACAATCACGGGGCTTAATTTTTACTATGGCGATGATTTTCTTAAAAAAGGTATGCGTGTAAAACTGAAAAAAGAGCCTAAAAATAGGTATGATAAAGAGGCAATCAAAGTAACTTTAAAAGGTCTTGGAACCATCGGTTATGTTGCAAATAGCACTAAAACGGTTATTGGCGAGAGTGTAAGCGGCGGGAGACTTTATGATAAATTTAAGAAAAAAGCCAAAGGAAAAGTGCTTTTCATAACGCGAAATGGGGTAATTTGCCAATTTATAAAAAAATAAATTTGGCGTTCGCTAAAAGCTTAACACCACAAATTCCAAAATTCGGCGAATTTAAAAGCAAATTTGCCGAATTTATAAATCTCTAATCCAATTTACAACCCGAAGTCAAAACAAAATGCGTCAAAAATCGCTGATTTTGCGCATTTAGTCTGCGGAGTTTTTCGATTATTTGTGGGTCATAATCATGCGAAAAATCCATATCTTCAAGCGGATAAAACGCATCTTCTAAATCGCGTATAAGCTTTTTTGTGCGTTCATCAGTTTGGCACTTTTCTAAACGAGAGCGAAGCTCTTTCATCATTTTTTCGGTCTGCTCAGGGCTAAATTTCACAGCAGTAAATTCAGCTCCAAAAGCAAAAGCCAAAACCGCACAAAAAACTAAAATTTTTTTCATTTTTTATCCTTAAATTTGCTATTTTTTGCACTCTGGGTGAATTTCATCTATGTAAAATCTCACCGAATTTAGCCCTTCTTTTATCGCCCAAGAGTATGCTTCACTAACAAAATGCCAGTTGATATTTTCATAAAACTTTTCCAAATAACTAGCCCTTGCATTTTTAAAATCAATATAATAAGCATGCTCCCAGACATCAACCACCAAAAGCGGAACCTGATTTTCTATTATCGGCGTAGCGGCATTTTGCGTTTGCACGATTTTTAGCCTACTATCATTTAAATCATAAACTAGCCAGCACCAACCGCTCCCAAAAAGAGTAGTTGCGACGGTTAAAAATTTAGCCTTAAAATCATCGAATTCTTCACGCAAAGCTTCTCTTAGTTCGTTTGAAATTTCGCTTTTTTCGGCGATACAATCAAAATAAAAATCGTGGTTGTAAATTTGCGCTGCGTTATTAAAAATCGCTCCTTGCGATTTATTTATAATGTCAAATAGATGACAATCTTTAAATTCCGTATCGTTTATAAGATTATTTAGATTTGTAACATAAGCCTGATGATGTTTTCCGTAGTGAAATTTACAGGCTTCTTCGCTTATAACTGCATTTTTTGCGCCGTCAAACGGCAGTGTTCGTAACTTAAACATAAATTGCTCCTTTGAAAATAAATTAGCAAATTTGGCTAAATTTATTCATAAAATTCATCTTCGCCGTCATCTTCATCGAAGCTATAATCATCTTCATCGTAAGAGTAGCGATAATCGTCCATATCGAAATCGTTTTCGTTTTCGTCGTCGAATTCGTCAAATTCCATTTCATCATCAAATTCAGCCATTTTGTGCTCCTTTGTTGTTAGAATTTTCTGTTTTGTTATCATATTCAAATTTTGGTAACTTTTCAACATATAAACTTTGTGACGGAAATGCAAAACTTAGCGAATTTTGCTCTAAAATTTCCATTATTTTAAATAAAATATCTTGTTTTACTTCCAAAAATTCGCCAAAATTCGTCGTTTTTGTGTAACAATAAATCAAAATATTTATCGACGAATCTGCAAATTCGTCCAAAACAACATAAAGCAAATTTTTATAACCTGCCAAATCATCAATCGAAACCATTTTTTGTTTATGTCTTATGCGATGATCTTTTGCATTTTTTGCATTATCGTGCGTTGCGGCGATTTCAGGGTGATCTTCTAGCATATCTTTTATTTCACTAATAGCTTTTTGAATTTTATCTTTCGGCGATAAATATTCTACACCGATAACGATTTTAAGATGTCTGCCGATTTTTCGCCTACTCCAATTTATAATATTTTGTGCTACAATGTTTGCATTTGGCACCGAAACTAGTGCGTTATCCATTGTCCTAATGGTAGTTTTTCGCATGCCGATTTCCACAACATGCCCTTCTACACCGTTAATTGCGACATAATCGCCTTGCGAAAATGAGTTATCAAACAAAAGCATAATCGAAGTAAAGAAATTTGCGATTATATCTTTTGTAGCAAGAGCGATAGCCAAACCTCCGATTCCAAGAGAAGCCAAAAGTGCAGAGATATTAAATCCAAGTCGTCTTAAAATTAGTAAAATCGCTACGATTACGACAAATATATATAAAATTTTTATCATCAAATTTACGATTTCTTTTCTTGCACTTTTTTTGGCAAGATTTCCAAGCAAAATAATGCCGTATCCGTCAATAATAACCAAAATCAACCAAGCATTTAAGATAATATAGGCTATCGATAAAGCATTTGCCACTTTTACAGGAAGCGGCGCAGGATACGAAATAATGCTTAAACAAATGCTTATCGCATAAGCAATCAGCAAAATTCCAAGCGGTCGTTTCAAAATATCAACAACTTGCGTTTTTAAATCTATGCTTTGGTTTTTTGAAAACGGCTTAAAGATGAAATATAGCAAATTCGCTAAAAACCTTCTAAGCGAATAGAAAAATCCGATAATAAAAAGCACCAAAATGGTTTTTCCGACATTGATTTTACCGATTTTTGGACTTTTTTCATTGATATAATCAATCGCAGTGTTTAAATTTAGCCTTGTAACAATGGCATTGCTAGTTAGTAAATCCTTATTTGTTAAAAGATAATTTAATACCTCTTCATAGGTTTGTTTGCTGTTTTCAAGTTCGCCAAATTTATTATCGAAATTTAATTTTTCTTCGTCTGTTTTTAATTTTTCTTTTAAAAGCAATAAATTCGAAAAATCAAGCGTTTGAAGCGTTAAAATCGAACTTTGTAACTCTTTTTCGAGCGCCTTGCTTCCTGAGCCTTTGGTAAATAAATCATCTACTTTTAGCAAAGAACCATAAAATATTTCGGCTAAATTCATATTTTCAAGTGAAAATGAAGCTTCAATATACTCTTTTGAGCCTTGTTTGTTTTTATTTTTTTCTATACTTTCTAATAACGAATTTTTGTGCTCTAAATATTTTACAATACCTTCTTTATTAATTTTTTGTTTCGTTATAGCATAAGGAATTGTATCAAAAAGTGCTTCTTTGCTTTTAGCTAAATTTTTTGCTTCTTCGCCGGTAGCGTTCGTATCGCCTTTGGCTAGAAGAGTTTTATGTATAGCGTTTAATTTTCTAATATCATTTACCACAGCTGAAAGCCTAATAGTATCATTATCGAGCGAATCAGAGTTCTCGCTTTTTTCAATTTTTTCAACTATTAAATCTCTAACTTCACTTTCATTGCTATCTGAATTTTTTGAAATCGCTTCTATAACTTCTTCTTTTGTTATGTTTGTATCGCTAGAATTTGTATCTGCAAAAATAAAACTAATAATCGCTAAAAAGCTGATTATAAACTTTTTCATAATCCTTTTCCTTTGTTAAAATTTTAAAATGTCCGCTGGTGTGATCGTAGTCAAAAAGTTCGCCCGTTTCGATGATATAGTGCCAGCCGTAAATTTTTATCTCGCCTTTTTCGTGCAAATTTGCTAAATTTGGAAAAGTTAGCAAATTTTTTATCGAATTTATGATATTTAGCCGTTCTGTTATCCACTCTCTTTTGGAAATTTCTAAATTTTTGATTTCTGAAATTTCCTTTTTAACAGGATCTAACAAATTTAGCCACTTTTTGACATTTGGAATTTTTTCTAACTTTTCACTTTCATAATAAAGTGCCGCGCAACCACCGCAGTTGCTATGTCCGCAGATGATTATATTTTTGATTTCTAGCGCGTAAAGAGCGTATTCTATCGCGGCCGTTGTAGCGACAAAGTCATTACTCACACGATACGGCGGAACGATATTTGCGATATTTCGCACGACAAAAAGCTCTCCCGGTAGCGTGGAAGTTATCAAATTTGGCACAACCCTAGAATCGGCACAGCCCACAAAAAGCGTGTGTGGAGTTTGATGATTTGCCAAATTTTCAAAAAGTTCCTTATGTTCTAAAAAGTTTTCTTCCATAAATTTAACGGCACCGCTAATGATTCTGTCGTTCATAGTTCTCCTTTAAAAGTGTAGGATTATAACAATTTAGAATTAATGTTGAATAAATTTGCTTTTTGTCTTGTCAAATTCATCTAAATTTATTTTATTTTAATTTATTATTTACCATTTTTCCGATATACTCACTCGCAAATTTAAATCTAAAAGGAGAAAAATATGGCACTTTTCAACAAAGACTATGGAAAAGACCTACAAAACATCGATGTGCTAGGCGAAAAATATGAAAACTACGCCGAATATGATAGTTCGAGAATTTCAACTATCATCAAAGACACTTATGCGCTTTTGACTGCTTCTATGATAGCAGCAGCAGCGGGTGCTTTTGTAGCGATGAATACAGGCATTTCACTTGCCACTAGTCCGCTTATTTATCTAGTTGTGATTTTTGGTTTAATCCTTGGTATGCAATTTGCAGTAAGTCGTGGCGCAAACACACTAGCGCTTGTGCTACTTTTTGCATTTACATTTATCACAGGTATGACGGTTGGAGCGATAATAACAGCCTTTGTGAGCGCCGGAGCTGGTCATGTCGTAACACAAGCTTTTGTTGCCACTGCGGTTGCATTTGGCGCACTAACTATCTATGCGATGAGAACAAAGGCAGATTTTAGCTCTTGGACAAAGCCTTTGTTTTGGACGCTTATCGGCGTTGTCGTTGTTAGCCTTTTAAATGTATTTTTGTTTAAAAGCAGCGTTTTAGCTCTTGGCGTTTCAGCTGTTTGTGCTGTGCTATTTTCAGCTTACATACTTTTTGATACACAAAAAATCATCAGAGGCGAATACACATCACCTATCATGGCAGCTGTTGGTATGTATCTAAATATCTACAACCTTTTTATGTCGTTACTACACATTTTGGGTGTTACAAATAGAGATTAAATTTGATAGTGCCGTTTTAAATTCACAAACGGCACTTAAATTTTAACTTAAATTTATCTTACTTTTTGTATAATCACAGGTTCAATTTAAAATTAAAAGGTTTCAATCGTGACAACATTGTTATTAATTCTTCAAGTTATACTTGTTATCGTGATTACGATTTCAGTTTTGTTACAAAAAAGCTCATCTATCGGGCTAGGACAATACAGCGGAAGTAACGAAAGTCTATTTGGTGCAAAAGGACCTGCGGGATTTTTGGCTAAATTTACGGCGGTTATGGGAATTTTATTTGTTATAAATACTTTGGCTTTGGCATATTTTTATCAAAAAGATGCAAAAAGTTCGATTATTGATAGCGTTGATACAAGTAAAATGATAGAACAAAATGCCGTTCCAAGCAGCCCAAGTGTGCCAAGTGTTCCACAGACAAACGCACCTAGTGCTCCTATGGCACCACAAAGCGGTATCTCGCCGATTGCTCCAATCGCACCTGTTATAGATAGTGTCGTAGCAGAAGCAAACGAAACCGCTCAAAATTTAGTAGCCGAATTTAATGCAACGGTGGAGAAAATAGTAGAAGAAGCCAACCAAACAATAGAACAAGCAAAAGATACGGCAAATTCAGTAGCAGAAAAAGTTATGAGCGAAGCTAACGATACAGCAAATCAAATCAATCAAGCCGTAACTACACAAATCGATAAAGCAGAACAAAAAGCAGATGAAATCATATCTGAAATCAATGCCACAATCGCACCTGCTATTTCAATCGAAACAAACTCAACAAATAATTAAATTCTAAATTTAAAAGTGCTTCGGCACTTTTAAATTATTAAATTCTTATTTTTTTAATGATATAATTAAAAAATTTTTACCAAAAAGGATACAAATGTTAGATCAAATTTATGCTAACCAAAAAGCAGGTGGCGAAAAGGCTATGGAAGCCCTTAAAAAGGACTTTACAACACTACGAACAGGCAAAGTAAATATAAATATTTTAGATCATATCACGGTTGATTATTACGGAAGTCAAACCCCGCTAAACCAAGTCGCAACAGTTTTAGCAACGGATGCCGTAACAATCACCATTAGCCCATGGGAAAAACCTATGCTAAAAACGATAGAAAGCGCAATCGCTGCGGCAAATATCGGCGTAAATCCAAACAACGACGGCGAAAGCATAAAACTATTTTTCCCACCAATGACAGTCGAGCAACGACAAGAAAATGCTAAAAAAGCCAAAGCAATGGGCGAAAAAGCAAAAATTAGCATTAGAAACATCAGAAAAGACGCAAACGACGAGATTAAAAAACTAGAAAAAGATAAGGCTATCAGCGAAGATGAAGCTAAAAAAGGCTACGACGAAGTGCAAAAAATCACCGATAATTACTCAGCTAAAATCGATGACGCCGTCAAAGCAAAAGAAGCCGAACTTTTAAAGGTTTGATAATGGATATTGAAAAAATTTACCTAGAAAACGGAGCGTATCTGCAAGGGCATTTTTTGCTAAGTAGCGGAAATCACTCTGAGTTTTATCTCCAAAGCGCAAAAGTGCTAGAATACCCTGAACTTGCAGGAAAACTAGCCGACGAACTTGCTAAAATAATAGCAAATTCAGGCATTAAATTTGATAGCGTTTGCTCTCCTGCTTTGGGTGGAATTCTAGCAGGATACGAACTTGCGAAATCTTCCAAAAAAAGATTTATTTTTACCGAGCGAGTTGATAAAATTATGACTCTCCGTCGCGGTTTTGAAGTCAAAAAAGGCGAGAAATTTATCATTTGCGAAGACATTATCACAACAGGCGGATCGGCACTGGAAAGCGCTAAAATCATCGAAAGCCTAGGCGGCGAAGTGGTGGCTTACGCAGCCCTTGCAAATCGCGGATTTTGTGCGGTTGCAAATTTAGGAAATTCTCGTAAAGAAAGTTGCAAACTTCCTTTTGATAAACCGCTTTTTACGCTTGGAAATTTCGATTTTGACATTTATGAACCGGGTTCCTGTCCGCTTTGTAAATCAGGCTCAGTTGCCGTAAAACCGGGCAGTCGCGGAAACTAAACGAAGAAAGAGCAAATTTGGCAAAGACAAAAGCAGGCATTGCACCGATTTTTTTACGCATAAAAGCGTTCATCGTCGATATGTTTTTCATCGCAATGCCACTTTTGTATATCACGACTTATCTCATTTTAGGCTCAAAAGAAGCCTTTCAAGAAAACCAATTCGCAATCGCAATCGTGTGGGCAATTTACGGCTTTATAACTTCCATTTTCATCGCAAAATCAGCCCAAACTCCGGGATATAAATTTTCGCAAATTTATCTAATAGATCTAAAAACAGGGCGAAAAATCAGCTTTTTAAAGGCATTTTTACGCTTTGTTTGTTTTATTTTAGCAGGATTTAGCATTGTGGGATTATTTTTATGTTTTTTCCGCAAAGACAAGCTAAATTTACACGATCTACTCACACAAACTGCACCTGTAATCAAAAAATCATAGTAATTTAATCTTATTTTTAAATTATTTGGATAAAATTACTCTAATTTTTGTAAAGGAGAAGAAATGGTAACTGTAACAGTCGGTGGAAATACCGTAAATTTGAGCGGAACAGAACTAAAAGTTGGCGATAATGCCCCTGTGGTTGAAGTTGTGGGAAAAGATTTAGGCACTATTAAAGTAGGCGGAAAAAGCGATAAAATTCAAATTTTAGCCGTAGTTCCATCTCTTGATACCGGCGTTTGCGCAACAGAAACTCGCAAATTTAACCAAAATATGGCAGGAAAAGAAAATGTCGCACTAAGCGTGATTTCTATGGATTTGCCGTTTGCTATGGGTAGATTTTGTTCAACAGAAGGTATCGAAAACATAAGCGTTGCAAGTGATTTTAGAAATAAAGACTTCGGCAAGGCTTACGGCGTTTTGATGAGCGATGGAAAACTAGCAGGGCTTTTAGCAAGAGCGATTTTTGTTATCGATACAGACGGAAAGATTATCCACAAAGAAATCGTTAGCGAAGTAAGTTCAGAGCCAAACTATGACGCTATCAAACAAGCACTCGGCGGAAGTTGCGGTTGTGCATGTAGTTGCAACTCGTAACTACAAATTTACAAAAATATCCTTAAATAAATTGCATTAGAGTGCAAATTTTTGCACTCTAAATTTTTAATTTAAATTATTTTCACAAATTATTTTTTCTATTTTTCAATGATAAATTCTCGAATAAATTTAAATTTTCGAGCGAATTTAATCGCCCGAAAATTTGCATATTATGCAAAGAATATGTAAGTATAAAGTGTTAAAATAATCGCTGCGCAAGGTGCTAGGCGAAGACCTGATCTTCTAAGATCTCTTTGTTTTATCTCGCCCGTTCCAAATACAAGTGCATTTGGCGGAGTTGCAACCGGCATAATAAATGCACAACTTGCTCCAATTCCGATAATGATAACAAGCGTTTCTTTTGGCATTCCAAGAGAATCTGCAATCGCCGCAAAAACAGGCACCAAAAGCGCGGCACTGGCAGTATTGCTTGTAAATTCAGTCGTTCCGATGATAAATAGAGCAACGCAGAAGATTACAACGATTTTTGGTAAGCCACCAATAACGCTAGCAACGGCATTTCCTAGCACAAATGAAGCTCCTGTTTGACCCAAAATCGCACTTAGAGTTAAACCGCCGCCAAATAGCAACAATACGCCCCACTCGGTATTATCTGAAACTTCCTTCCAAGTTGCAAGTCCTCCTACTACAACGCTAATGGCAGCAGCAATAGCAATCCAAGCATCACTTAGTCTAAATGGTACACCCATATCTGTTAAAACGCCGTTTAACGGTTTTGAGAATATCCACAAAAATGCAGTTATGCAAAATACTATTGTAGTAAAAACCCTATCTCTATTCCAAGGAATTTGCTCGATTTTCATTTCGATTTTATAGTTTAAATTTGGTTTAAACGCAAAATACATAACAGCAAGCATTGTTGGAAATAAAATCAACATTATCGGCAAACCAACTTTGAACCAGTCAAAAAAGCTAAAATCAAGCTCTTTTGCAGCAATCATATTTGGCGGTGAGCCAACTAGCGTTCCAAGCCCGCCGATACTAGCAGAATATGCAATTCCGATTAGCAAAAATAGTTTTGTGCCTCTATCTTTTTCGTCCATATTTGAACAAATTCCCAAAGCCAAAGGAAGCATAATCGCAGCAGTTGCGGTATTTGAAACCCACATTGACAAAAACGCAGTTGCGATACAGATTAAAATCGCAGAAACGCCAAGTCTGCCACCTGCTTTTGAGATTAGCCACATTGCAAGTTTGCGATCTAGTTTTTGAACATGAAGAGCTGCCGCTAGTGCAAAACCGCCAAAAAATACATAAATCGTAGGATCTGCAAATGTCGCCATGGCCGATTTTATTGTCATTGGCGTAAATTTGCCATCAGTTACCTTACCAACTCCGATTAAAACGCCAAGAATTGGCACCATCAACGCAGTAATCGTAATATGCACAGCCTCAGTTAGCCACATAATGGCAATAAATAGCAACAACGCTAAACCCTTGCTTGGATTTGGTTCAAACGGCAAAATCGCATACAAACCAAACGACAAAACCGCCGCAATCGCCATTATAACGATACTGCGAACTGGAAATGGTCGAGAATAATGCGTCTCATGAACCATTTCTTCTACCCCGTGCGGAGAATTATCGATCTCCATAGCAGAGACAGTAGAATTTTCATTTTTGTTTTCTTCCATTTTTTTCCTTTCGTAAAATTTTAAATCAAATTCTATAAAACAAATACTAATTTGCTAATAAATTTAAATCAATTTAAGCAAAATTTAATTTTAAATATTACAAATTGTAACACTTTGGAAAATTTTAAAGTCAATTATAAATTTTTTATTAAAAAAAAATTGTTATTTTTTTGGATAATTTAGATTTAAATAAAAAGAATTTGAGTAAATTTGTAGCAAATTTGCAAATTCGGCTTTAAAATTTATGCCAAATTTGCAAATTTTATCTTTAAAAAACTTCTACTTCGGATTGTTCTAAATTGGATTTTATAGTTTCGCTTTCATAAATTTTTTGGCAAATTTGCGCTTCTTCGTCGTCGCCTTTTTCAAATTTTATATACGCCTCTTTTTCATCTGTTTTTTCAAAAATCGAAATTTTTATGCACTTTTTATTTTTGGTCAATAAATGCACCGAATTCGCTGAAATCGCTTCAAATTTAACATTTGTCATCTTATCAAAACTTTGGGCAAATCTGCCTTGTGAGAGATGATACGCAAACAAATCATTTCTCATCGCCATAAAATCGCCTACGCTAAGAGCTACGATTTTATCGTCGTTGTATTCATTTAACGGCGAAGGAATTCGCTTATCTCCAACGATAAATTCTTTTGTTTTTGGATCTAGCGAAAAATCTATAATAAATCCATCGCCTTGCGGTTTTGCAAATTCTTTAAGCTGAGATTCTACCAAAATTCCAAAAAGTGCCAAATGCGGATAAGCACTTAAAAATTCACTCGCACTTGCGCTAGAAACGAACGAACCTTTAAAATTTATGTTATCAAAAATTTTCTCTCCGCCTACAAAATTACTCATATCAAAATCCGATTTTAGCGATAATTTATCGCTTTTTGTATTTTCTAGGCTAAGGTTATTTAGCGAAATTTTCATACCTTTTTTGAAAATCTCAGCCATGATTTTTTCAGTTTCTTCCTTGCCTAATTCTTTAAAATTCACGCCGTTTTTGGCAATATACTCGATAAAATTTTTATCGATTTGAAAATTTATATCTGAATTTATATTTTTTATCTCGGTGCCGTAAAGCTCAAATGAGCCGATTTTGCTCTTGTCATTTAAAATGCCAAATTCGCTACCAATCTCGCTTTTACCGATACTTGAAATATCTTTTAACATAAAAAGATTGCTGTTATCTGCGATTATGCCAAAGTTTTTTGCGCTAATATCATATTCGTAATTTCCCATAGGAATTAAATCATTGCTTAAATTTGCCAAACTCTCAGGATTTGCAAATTTGATTGCGTAATCCACCCCGCCAAATGCCATTTTACTCTCTTTTATACCTAATTCTTTGCCTAAATCACTAAGCTTAAATTCGCCATCTTCTAGCATAAATTTGACATCTTTTAGTTCGTTGTTAGTATTTAAATTTGATAAAAGTGAAATGCCGCTAAATGCGAATTTATCGCTTTTTAAATCGGCTAAATTTGCTAAAATTTCACTTCCACTTACGCCTACTTTTGAATTTATTTCTAACGGCGTGGCAGTATTAAAAAGCTCGTTTGAAATTTTTGCATAACTTGGCGTTAAAATCGTAACTTTTCCTTTGCTTTCAAATCCGTTTGCAACGCCCAAAATAGAGTGATTTACTTCATAATCATATCTAAATTCAAAGTCGTCTTTAAAATAGCTTTTGATTTCGTTTTTTATTTCGCTTACAATCTCTTTTTCTTCGCCCATTAAAAATTTTTCCACATTTTCGTCAATTACAGCATAAATTTTTTCTTTTTTTACCAAGCCCTCAACTACGCCCTCTGACGCACCAAAACCGCGATTAAATTCGCTTTTTTTAACTTCAAATTCGCTATTTTGAGTGATAAAATTTTCGACTTCATTTTGCACGCCACCGCCCAAAAAATATGTCGCACCAAGACCTAATAAAACCAAAACAACCACAACGGCAAGAATTTTTTTCATCATTTTCCTTTTTTTAAATTTGAAGCCATAATTTTACTAAAATTTTATAAATTTCCAATATAAACCTTTTATAACCTTAAAAAAGGTATAATCACGCCATTAAATAATTTAAAAAGAATAGGAAAACTATGGCGAAAGATCAAACGAAACAAACGAAGTATATTTTCGTTACAGGCGGGGTTTTAAGTTCGCTCGGAAAGGGAATCGCGGCAGCTTCGATTGCTACGCTTCTTAAAAATTCGGGTCAAAAAGTTAGTATGCTAAAAGCAGATCCTTACATAAATGTCGATCCAGGCACCATGAGTCCGTTAGAGCACGGCGAAGTTTTTGTAACCGATGACGGAGCAGAAACTGATTTGGACTTGGGGCATTATGAAAGATTTTTAGATGAAAATTTATCGCAAGATAACAATTTCACAACAGGAAAAGTTTATAGCACGGTTATCGAAAAAGAACGCAAGGGCGATTATTTGGGAAAAACTATTCAAGTTATTCCTCATATCGTCGGCGAAATCGTTCGAAGAATCAAAAAAGCAGGAAACGGGCATGACATTTTGATTGTCGAAATCGGCGGAACGGTCGGCGATATCGAAGGACTGCCGTTTTTAGAAGCTATTCGAGCTATGAGAGTGGAGCTTGGCAGAACAAATACGATGAATATCCATTTAACGCTTGTTCCTTATATCAAAGTCGCAGGTGAGCTAAAAACAAAACCAACCCAACACAGCGTTGGCGAACTTAGACGCATAGGTATAAGCCCGGATATGATTATTTGTCGTTCTGAAATGCCGCTTAATAGGGGCTTGAAAGATAAAATCGCAGCGAGTTGTGGCGTGGATAAAAACTGCGTTATCGAAAGTCCTGATAGCGCAAGTATTTATCAAATTCCCTTAGCATTTTTAAAACAAGATATTCTTACGCCGATTGCCCAAACTCTAAATTTAGGCGAGTTAAAACCAGATATGAGCAAATGGGATAGCCTTGTTAAAAGAGTTATCGCCCCTACCGGCGAGACCACGATCGCATTTGTAGGCAAATATGTCGATCTTAAAGAAAGCTACAAAAGTCTAACCGAAGGCATTATCCACGCAGGTGCAAATTTGGACATAAAAGTAAATCTCAAATGGTGCGATAGCGAAAAAATCGAAGAAGGCAACGCAGATGAGATTTTAAAAGATGTAAATGGAATTTTGGTTGCAGGCGGTTTTGGCAGTCGCGGTGTAGAAGGCAAAATCACGGCGATAAACTACGCTCGAAAAAACAAAATTCCGTTTTTAGGAATTTGTCTTGGCATGCAGCTTGCGATGGTTGAATTTGCAAGAAATGAGCTAAATTTAAAAGACGCAAATTCTGTCGAATTTGATGAAAATACCAAAAATCCGATTATTTATCTAATCGATAGTTTTATCGATAGTAGCGGCAAAAAGCAAATTCGCACTCATCAAAGCCCGTTAGGTGGCACTATGCGGCTTGGCGGATATAATTGCAATATAAAAGCCGGTTCGCTTTTAAGTAGCGTTTATGGCGGAGCGAAAAAAATCAAAGAACGCCACCGCCACAGATACGAAGCAAATCCTAAATTTAGAGCCGAATTTGAAAACAAAGGTATGATTGTCAGTGGCGAAAGCGACGGACTAATCGAAGCAGTTGAGTTAAAAAATCATCCGTTTTTTCTCGGTGTGCAGTTTCACCCTGAATTTACTAGCCGTTTAGTATGCCCAAATCCTGCGATTTTGGGCTTTATCAAAGCCTCACACGACAATGTTAGGTAAAAAAGAGATAAGGGAAATTTTAGAAAGTAGATTTAGTAAAGATATTCATACGAAGCTTTCGGAAATTCCCTTACCAAAGGATTTAAAAGACACCTACAAGGCAGCAGCTCGTATAAAAACTGCCATTGAAAATAACGAGCAAATCGCCATTGTGGGTGATTACGATGTTGATGGGATTGTCAGTAGCGTTGTTATTAGCGATTTTTTCGATGAACTTGGCGTTGATTATGTCGTTAAGATTCCAAATCGCTTCACGGACGGATATGGCTTAAACCCTGAAATTCTAAACGAACTAGACGGCGTTAGCCTGATAATCACGGTTGATAACGGAATTTCGGCTAACGAAGCAGCCGAAATTTGCAAAGCAAAAGGCATTGATCTTATCATCACAGATCATCACATGCCACCACCGGTGCTACCAAATGCCTATGCGATTATAAATCCAAAGCAAGAAGACTGCACATTTCCAAATGTCGAAATTTGCGGTGCAGAAGTGGCATGGTATCTAATCGGAGCATTAAAAGAAACACTAAAAATAAACTACGATATGAGCGATGTTTTAGACATTTTAATCATCGCCATAATCGCCGATATGATGGAGCTAAGGGATCTAAATAGGGTGTTAGTTAAATTTGGCATTAAAAAGCTAAATTCGTCCAAACGAGCATGTTTTAAAGCCATAAAAGAGCATTATTTCAAAAAAAGCTTTGAATTTGACGATATTAGCTATCTAATCGCACCTTTAATCAACTCAACAGGCAGAATGGACGATGCGACCATTTCGTATAAATTCCTTTGCTCAAAAAATATTAGAGAAGCAAATCATTACCTTGAAATGATAAACGAAATCAATAATTCACGCAAAGAAGAAGAGAAAAATTTATATGAAAATTCTCTCATCGAAATCAACGAAAATGACAATATTATCGTAACTTGGGGGCAAAACTGGCACGAAGGCGTCATCGGCATAGTCGCTAGCAGACTAAGTAAAACATACAAAAAACCTGCAATCGTTTTTAGTATAGATGAAAACAGAGCCAAAGGAAGCGCTAGAAGTGTAGGAAAATTTGATATTTTGGATTTGATTGCTTCGCAAGAAGATATTTTGATCGGTTTTGGCGGACACAAGGGGGCAGCAGGACTTGTTATAGAACCTGCGAATTTAGAAGAGTTTAAAAAACGGGTAAATTCGAGTTGTTTTTTACAAAATTTAGACGATTTTTCGTCACAAGATGATTTATTAGGCGAACTTGACATAGGCGAATTAGACAACGAATTGCTCGATATTTTGGAGTTTTTTGAACCTTACGGACAAAAAAACCCAAGACCTATTTTTTCGGTAGAAAATGCCGTTGTCAAAAGTGTAAGGCCCATCGGACGAGACGGAAAACATATAAAAATTTTACTTGAAAAAAACGAAAATCAGGCAGAAGCGCTATTTTTTCATTATGATTATATGCCACAAATCGGCGAAAGCATACGAGCGGTCGTATCAGTAACGAAAAATAACTTTAAAGGCGTCATCACGCCTGAACTTATCATAAAAGAGATAATTCCATAGCAAATTTGCTATGGAATTTAGCCTACAAACCTAAACTAGCGTGGGCTTTCGGTGAAATTCCATACATTCTAGCGTATTCTCTATTGAACTGCGACGGACTTTCATAGCCCACCGCAAAGGCAATGTCAGAAACCTTTGCTTTTTGTGAATTTAGCATATTTCGCGCCTCTTCAAGACGAATTCTTTTTTGAAATTGTATCGGCGAGAGCGAAGTTACGATTTTAAAATTTTGATACAAAGACGATTCACTCATATCGACCAAATTTGCTAGTTCTTTTATGTTAAGTTTTTCGCTGAAATTCGTGCGAATTTCAGCAACAGCCATAGAAATTTTGTTTGGAATACTTCCGCTAACGGCAAATTTAGCCAAAAAATCACCACTATTTTCGCTCAAAACTAAATGATAAAGTATCTCTTTGAGTATCAAATTTGACATATTTTTGACATATTTTTTATCTTTTCCACACAAGCTAACAAGACGATAAACAAGCTCTAAAAGCTCCGAATTTATAGTGCCTAAAAGTATTCCTTTTTCGCTTTTCGCATTTGTGCTAGTTCTAAATTCTCCGACACTTTTGATGACATCATAGACATCGGCAAGACTAAATTTGATAACCAAAGATACAAAAGGCTCATCTTTTGAAGCTTCCTGAATTTTAACATTTATCGGCAAATGAGCGCACGAAAGTAGATACCTTTGGCGACCATAACTTGCAAGCTCGTCGCCAAAACTAACCTCTTTTGAACCTTGTAGAATTATGCATAAAGACGGCTCATAAATAGAGCAAGAAAAATTTGTAGTTTCAAGCGTTTTATAAAAACTCAAAGACGGAATTTCTGTTTCTAAAATACCGCTAAAATCAAACTTTGAAGTGATAAAATTATAAATTTCTTTTCTATAAAATTCTACGCTATTTTCCATTTTTGGCTCCTTAAAATTTTTAAAATTATATAATTTTAAATTTAAGTTAAAGTAAATTTATAGAATTAGGCAAGAAAATTATATAAATTTGGCTACATTTATATAATAAATTTACAAAATTATCGTGACAAAATAATAAATTTACAAAATCAGATTGATTGATAATTTTTTTGAACCAAAATCTTTTCGGCTACGATTTTAAAAATTTTACAACCCCGTTTTCCGCCTGTTTCGCTCCACTCCAAAATCACCCACTCGCCATCTTCAAAGATATTATCGGCTTTTCTAGCTTTTGCGCTTTGCAAATCTTTTTTGATATAGCCAAAAAGTTCGTCCCAACCAAACATCGGTTCGCCGTTCGTTCTTTGGATAACTGCGTTTTTGTTGTAAAATTCGCCCAAAGCTTCGGCGTTTTTAGCGTTAAAAACTTCCATATATTTTGCGATTAACTCTTTTGAATTGGGCATTGTTTTTCCTTTTTATGAGATATGAAATTATACTGAATTTCTCGCCCTTTTTCAAACCAAAAAATGCAAATTTAAAAGAATAGTTTTATAAATAGCTCTTTTAAAAAGTCAAATAGTTGCCAATTTAAATTTTTTATAAAACTTGGGAGTCCCCATAAAAATATCCAAATATAAAAAGCAAAAATATAAACGAGAGAAAAAGTTATATATAAAAATCTTTTTGTAACTTTTTTTGTAGTGGCGGTTAAAATACCGATTAAATCGAATAAACTTGCCAACAAAGCCGACAAAATAATAACTATGAAAGACCATAAATTTTCTAATGGATTTTCTAATGGAGCGGGAGAACTCAATATTACCCTAAGCACGGATATTATACAGGTTGGCACAATAAATCCGATACAAATATATGAAAAAATCGCTGAAATAACAAAAGCGTAATTTTTGCTCATAGAAAAAAGCAAAATTTGGTTTTTGTGGAAAATCGGCATCACTAGATATGGGGATAATACAAAGAATTTAAGAAATAAAAATTTTAAGTCAAATGATTCTACAATAAATGGAATAGTAAAAGTAATAATGGCAAATAGTATAATAATTCCTAAAAATTTTTCCATATTCAGTCTAAATTTTGCACGATATGCGTGATAATAGATAATTTTTTGAAAAATAAGTCGCAAACTAATTGCAAAAAGTGCCACAATGAATGCCAAACTTTTGGTGTCATCAGTAAATTTTAAAAAAAATAGCGACAAAAATATAACAAACATAACCATAAATTCAATCAAAAACAGCCTTTTTATTTTTGGCAAATTTTGGCTAAATTTGACGGCGTCGATATTTGGTTCAAAATTTTCTTTTAAATTTTTTAATTTTTCTATCATCTTGTCAAATTCCAACTCTCATCAATCAAATCTTCTACTTGCGACTTTGGCAGGACATTTAAAATTACACTTATCCAGTGTTTTTTATTCATGTGATAGGCAGGAAAAATTCCTTTATTATCATGCAAAATGACGGCAAGTTCGGGGTCGCATTTAAGATTTATTACGCTTATGGTTTTATTGCCTATTACTCCAAGAGAACTTTGTGGAATTTGCATAAAAAGGCAAAACCATTTCCCGCTTTTTTTATGACGAAATACGCCAATTTCATTGTTATTACTAAAAGGAAAATCAGCCTTTACGCCGTAAGTATCAAGCATAAATTTGCTTAATTCTACAAAGTTTTTAAATTTGCTCATCTAAATTTGCGCCTCAATCTGGGGGAATTACAACCTATGCGAAATGAAAAACTCGATTAACTCCACAGCATTATCCACGCCACAAACGCCCGTGTTTATGCACAAATCATAAAACGCCGAACCGCCCCACTCTTCGCCTGTATAATAGCGATGAAATCTCGCTCTGCCGTTGTCGCTCTCGCTCATATACTCGGCGACTTTACTCGGCGAAATACCGGAAGCGATGAGCCGTTTTTGCTTAAATTCGCTAGGTGCGTGCAAAAATACGCTAAAAAAGTCCTTTTTGCCACGCAAAAAGCAGTTCGCACAACGCCCCATAATGATATAATCGCCATTTTCAAGCAGTTTTTGATAAATTTCTTTTATAAATTTTGTGCTTTGCTCGTCTGCCATTTCGTTACCTGAAATGGCTTGAAGTAGCGAATTTACGGGCGTTTCATTGTAAAAACGATACGCTTGTTCAAAATACCCAAACTCGTCTGCTTTTTTTAGCAATCTATCTTGATCTAAATACTCAAAACCAAGCTTTTTGGCTAGTTTTACGACTAGCTCCCTGCCCCCTGCACCTGTTTGCCTACCGATTGAGATTATCATTTCTTATCCCTTAAATTTGCTCAAATATTATTAAAAAACTTTTCGTCAATTTCATAATCTTTTATTTCTTTTAAACCAAGCCCATATTGAGCCAATTTTTCCATAAATTCTTCGCCGTCGATTAAATCAATCTGTTTTTTGCCTGATTTCATAGCTTCTTCTTTGGCGTCTCGCGTAAAACTTCCCGTAGTTATAAATAGACCTTTTTCTATATCAGTTGTCAAAGAACCGCGAAAATCCCGTATCGCAGAAGCGCCAACAGAGCCACTATATCGTTTGCACTGAAATGCAACATTAAATGTAAAAATTCCATTTAGTTTAAATTTTCCTGTTCCGTCTATGCCGCCATCACCAGTTTTTTTAGTAACCTCAACTTCCACAAAACCACACTCTCTAAGTAGATGTTGCGTAAGTCTTTCGAAAGCAAAAGGATTCATATTCGTTAATATATTTAATAGTTTGTTTTTCCAAGTTTGAAATTCTTCATTTTCTTCGGCATATTCTAGTTTTTGCTCCAAAACTTTATCGTTTTGTTTATTTTCTTTTATTTTTTTATTTTTATTAAATTCTTCGATTATTTCTTGCGGATTTATATTTTCCAATTTTGCAAATTCCGGCGTTATAGACCATACTCCGCGACTACTATTTGTTATGGCACCAAAAGATTTAAGATATGTTCTAGCCCAAGCTAATTGATAGTCTAGCTCACTTCTTTGAGTATCTAAATGCGTAATTTCTAAAAAATTATCATCAACATTTAATATTTCAATAGTTTTGCTGAATATTTCGGTATTCGAAGCAGAATTTCCTTTTGCTTTTAAAGCTAAAAATGTGGCTTCTATAAGTTTATCAAATGGATATTTATCTCTCAATATTTTCCAATTTGAATTTTGTTTCATATCATTTCCTTAATATAAATTCTAAGAATTATACCAAATTTACCTACAAAAACATCGCAAAAATACTTGCTCCGACGACGGTTAAAAGCCCCGTAACAGCTAATGCAAGTGAAGCCATAGCGCCTTCTATGCTTCCCATTTCGATTGCCCTTGCTACGCCCATTGCATGACTTGCTGCGCCAAGCGCCAATCCTTTTGCAACGCTATTTTTCACACGAAAAAGCTTTAAGAAAAACGCACCGCACATATTTCCAAAAATGCCCGTTATGATGATAGAAGCTACCGTTATGGTTACTACTCCGCCTAGCTTTTCGCTAACGCCCATACCGATTGGCGCGGTTACGGATTTTGGTAGTAGAGTTACAAAAAATTCGTGATTTAATCCAAAAATCAAAGCCAAAATATAAATGCTAACTAAACCGCCGATAACGCCACCGATGAGACCTGCAAAAATCGCTTTTAGGTTGTTTTTTAGCAAATTTAACTGCTCGTAAAGTGGCACAGCAAGGCAAATCGTAAGCGGTGTAAGAAAAAAACTGATATATTTTGCGCCGTTGTTGAAGTTTTCATAAGGTATATCAAAAACGAGCAAAACACCGATAACTAGCAAATTTGAAACCAAAAGCGGATTTAAAATCGCAAATTTGAAGCGTTTTTTTAAAACTAAGCTGATTTGAAATGCTGCCAAGCACAAAAACACGCCAAAAAAGACCGAATTTAACAAAACTTCTCTCATAGTTCGTCCTTTTTAGGTGCAGAATTTAGCGAATTTTCGCCATTTTTTGACGGCTCGTTTTGCGAATTTTCAAATTTTTTATAAAGTCTTTCTTTTTCCTTTTTTAGCGTTTGATTGTAAAAATATTGCGCGATGACGCCGCAACTTGCGATAACGGCGATGGTCGAAACCAGCGTAATAACAACAAACGGAAACAAATTTTTAACCAACAAATCCCCTGCAACTAAAATTCCTACTCCCGCAGGGATAAAAATCACAGGCATAATCTCTATAAAAAATGTCGCCGTTTCACGCACCCACGCGACTTTAACGACTTTAAAATAAAACGCCAAAAACATAATCACAAGCCCGTAAATGCTAGCCGGAATCGGCGCAGGAATCAGCCACGCTAGGACTTCTGCGAGAAATGTAACGGCGATGATGATGGTAAATTGTCTTAAATATTTCATTTTCACTCTTTTAAAAAAATCCTGCAAATTTAGCACTAATGCGGTAAATAGTTTCTAAATTTGCTAAAATTTACTAAATTTTTTAAACTAACACTAACTAACAAAATCTTGTTAGTGCTAAATTTTCAAATTTTTATAACTGCTTTTTAGCGTTAGTAAAAATTTATCAATTTCTTTGTTTAATGCCTTAAAATCGGAGCTATTGTCGATTACAAAGTTTGCTAATTCTCTCTTTTTTTCGGTATCGATTTGCAAATTTATCCTAACTAACGCTTCACTTTCTGTTAGTGAATTTCGTTTTGAAATTCTGCTAATTAGCACTTCTTTTGGCGCATGAACGACCACGACCTTGTCAAATTCGCTGTAATTTGCTTTTTCAAAAAACAACGGAATATCGACAAAATAAGGAATTTGCGTTTTTTCAAGCTCGTTGCAAGTTTGCAAAATTTCAGCTTTAATGCGCGGGTGGAGCAAATTTTCTAAAATTTGCATTTTTGCCTTGTCGTTAAAAACCAAATTTCCTAACTTTTTTCGCAAAACTTTTCCGTTTTCGACAAATTCCGAGCCAAATTCCAAAGCTACTTCGCTATGCAAATCATCTAAAACTCGGTGCGAAATTTCATCGGCGTCAATCACTTTAAATCCGTATAATTTTAAAATATTACAAACCGTGCTTTTGCCCGAACCAATGGAGCCTGTGATAACAAAAGCGTGTTTAAATTTATCCATTTCAAAGCCTTTTTTTATTCAATTTTAGCTAAAATTTGCAAATTTTCAAATTATAAGGATAAAAATTGATTAGTTATAAAGAAGCGGGTGTCGATATTGACGCGGGAAATAGCTTTGTTGAAGCGATAAAACCTTTTGTGAAATCTACTTTTAATAAAAATGTCATCGGCGGGATCGGCTCGTTTTCAGGGGCTTACGAGCTTCCCTCAGGCTACAAGCGACCTGCTATTTTAGGTGCCACTGACGGGGTTGGCACAAAGCTTCGCCTTGCAATCGACACAAACAAACTTGACGGCGTGGGCATTGATTTAGTCGCAATGTGTGTAAATGATCTCATCTGCAACTTTGCTAAACCGATTTTTTTCTTGGATTATTACGCCACGGCTAAACTTGACATAGAAAGCGCAAAACGCGTTGTAAAGGGCATTAGCGAAGGTTGCAAGTTGGCTGATTGCGCATTAATCGGTGGCGAGACAGCCGAAATGCCTTCGATGTATGAAGGAAAAGATTTTGATTTAGCAGGATTTGCCGTTGGCATTGCTGAAATGGACGAGATAGACCGCACAAAATTTGTTGCCAGTGGCGATATTTTGGTTGCCCTGCCTTCTAGCGGTTTGCACTCAAACGGCTTTTCACTTGCACGAAAAGTGGTTGAGAAAATGGGCTTAAAATTTGATGAGAAAATCGGCGAAAAAAGCCTAATCGATACGCTTTTAGAGCCAACTAGAATTTATGTGAGAGATTTTTTAAATTTGAAAGAAAAAATTCATGCCCTTGCGCATATCACGGGTGGCGGTTTGGTTGAAAATTTACCGCGCGTTTTTCCAAACGGGCTTGGTGCAAAAATCGAAAAAAATGCGATTAAAACGCCTGAAATTTTTAAAATCATCTCTCAAATGGTAGAACCTAGCGAAATGCAAAGAACCTTTAACAACGGCGTTGGGCTAGTTTTAGCCGTGCCAAAAGAAAATGTGGATTTCGTTTTAGCAAATTCTGACGGATACATCATCGGCGAAGTCGTGCAAGGCAGCGGCGTAGAAATGGTGTAAAATTAAATTTATAATACCGCGAAAATTAATGCAAAAAGTCCGAGCAAATTCGGACTTTCTTTTTTTATAATCAAAGTTAGATTTTATCTTTAAATAAAGTTTTGGATTTTTAGATGGTGGCCCCGATTGGACTTGAACCAACGACTTCCACCATGTCAAGGTGACACTCTACCAACTGAGTTACGGGACCAAAAAAAGAAGTTCGCATTATAGCAAAAAATTTTTATAATGCCAAATTTTAAAAGCAAATTCAAATAAAATTTCACCGAATTTAACAAAATTTTGCCAAATTTACAACCAAATTCTCTAAATTCTCAAAGCATAAATTTAAAAAATTCGCCAAATTTACTGAAAATTTGGCGAGTTTAAACTTACTGCGCCGAGTTTTTATTTCCTACAAATTTTGCTACTAAATATCCAACGATACCTGAGATAATCGAACCAAGCAAAATCGCCAACTTGTCTGTGTGGTGGAACGCATCGCTTCCGCCGTAAGCCAACGCATCGACAAAAAGCGCCATTGTAAAGCCGATACCGCAAATTATCGCCACCGCATAAAGTTGCGCCCAGTTTGCGTGTTCTGGCATATATGCGATTTTAAGTTTTATCAAAGCCCAGCTAAATAGGAAAATTCCTAGTTGTTTTCCAAGGAAAAGTCCTAGCATGATGCCAAGCGGAACGGCACCAAAAAGGTGAGAAATGCTCATTCCGGCTAAATCAACCCCTGCGTTTGCAAAGGCAAATATCGGCAAAATGAAAAAATTCACAGGATACGCTAAGCCGTGTTCCATATCTTTTAGCATTGAGCCTGTTTTTGTTTTTATCGGTATGCAAAAACCGGCAATTACACCTGCGATTGTAGCGTGAATGCCCGAATTTAATACAAAAATCCAAAGCAAAATCGCCATTAAAATAAAAGGCAATTTTTTATCAACGCCGATTTTATTCATAAAAAACATTCCGACAACACAGGCAAACGCTAGTCCAAGATATACGAAATTTAGTGTTGAAGAGTAAAATAAAGCAATAATCAAAATGGCACACAAATCGTCCATAATCGCCAAGGTTAAAACAAAAATTTTAAGACTTGTTGGAATTCGTTTTCCTAAAAGCGCCATAACGCCAACGGCAAAAGCGATGTCAGTCGCCGTCGGAATCGCCCAGCCACGCATAGCAAAGCTATCGCCCCAGTTGATAATAGCAAAAATTATCGCAGGAAACATAACTCCGCCCAAAGCAGCAAAACTTGGCAAGAAAATTTGAGAGAAATGGCGAAGCTGACCTTCGATTTTTTCCCTTTTTAATTCAAGTCCAATCGCGAAAAAGAAAATCGCCATTAAAACATCATTTACCCAAAAGTGCATAGGTTCTTCAAGTTTGTAGCTTCCTATGCCAATTTCCACAGGCAAATGCAAGAAATGGTGATAAATGCCCTGTAAAACGCCTACATTTTGAAAAATAAGCGCAAGCACCGCTGCCGTAAGCAAAATCATTCCGGCACTACTTTCGCTTTCTAAAATCCTTCTAATTAACCGTTTCAAAAAAATCCTTTTTGTAGGTAAATAAATTTCCAAATTTTATAAAATTCTAAATAAAAATTCAAGTAAATTTCTGAATTTTTATTTAACCGGCATGATTAACATTGCATAAAGTATCACAAACATAATCAGCGTCGGAATTTCATTTAACGCACGGAAAAATTTGCCGTTTTTATTACACTCGCCTTTTTCAAATTTTTTGAGATAATAAAAAAGCCAAAAATGATAAGCTATCATCAAAACACCACAAAGTAGTTTCAAATGAAAATAGCCCATTTTCATAAGCTCAGGTTTTACAAAAACAATAATGACAATAGCTGAAAAAAGCGTTAATCCAAGCGCTATCCAGCCGATTGCGTGAAATAGCATTTTCTCCATTGTTTTAACGACACTGACAAATTCAGGTTTGTCTTTGTTTTCAGCATGATAAACATAAAGTCGTGGCAGATAAAACAGCATCGCCATCCACGAAATAAACGCCGCAAAGTGAATAAATTTAAACCATAAATAAGCATTATAACTCATAAATTTCTCCAAAAAATAAAAATTAAAACTAGTATTTTACTTTTTTATCCATTAAAATTCGCTAATTTCGCATTAAAATATCTTTTCTGGCTTCATACTCTTCTTTTGAAATCGCGCCTTTTTGATAAAGCTCATAAAGCGCTTCAACGCTTCTGATTTTTTCGGCATAATCAGCGTCTTTTGTTTCGCTAACATCGCCGTTAAGGTCTTCCACCCAAAGCCCTATAAAAAATAGATCAACTAACCACCAAATTCCCCAAAAAAGCAAAAAAACAAAACCGACCAAAAACCAAACGGTAAATGCCCCAAGCCAATAAAGTGCGATTTGAGCAAATCCGCTTATAAATTTACCGCAGTAAATTCGGTGCAAACCACCGCCGATAGGAAGCCCAACCAAACCCAACAAACCGCCTAAAAACCAAAGCCCATAAGCTATATAGTTATTTCGTATCATTTTGTTTTTCCTTTCTATAAATTTTGTAACTTTGCCACAAAAATATGACAATCGCCAAATCTATCATCACATCGGCAAAGTTAAAAACCGCAAACTCAAACCACTTATGCCACGCTACATAATCCACAACTCCGCCGTGAATAAAGCGATCTAGCACATTTGAAACGCCACCACCCAGCAAAATGCCAAAAGGAAGCCAATGAGCGTTAAATAGCTCTTTTTGGCTAAAAACATAGATAGCCAAAGCTCCAATCAGCCCAAGCTGGATAAATTTCAAATTCTCACCCAAAAAGGCAAACATCGAAAACGCAACGCCTTTATTAAAAGTTAGTATTAGCGAAAAATACTCGCCATACCAGCGAAAACCACCCAAAAATATAAATTTTATAAACTGATCAATCGCTAAAACAAGCGTAAAAATCAGAATAAATTTGATAAATTTCCTACTCATTTAACGCTTTTTTGAAAAATTTTTCAGCTTCGTTCGCCCATTTTTGAAGAGCTTTTTCATTTTTGCCTTCCAAAAGCAGCCTTATTAAATTCTCCGTCCCCGAATAGCGAAATAAAGTGCGAATTTTATCTTTTTTAATACCTGCTTCAAGCTCTTTTAGCCCCGCGATTTTATCAAGCGGTTTTTTATTTGTAATCTTTAAATTTCGCAAAATTTGCGGATAAGGCTTGATTAAATTTGCTAATTCACTAGCTTTTTTATTCATACTTAGCATACAAGCTGCAAATTGAAGCGCAGAAGCTATCCCGTCGCCGGTTTTAGCGTAATCGCCAAAAATCACATGTCCGCTTTGTTCTCCGCCGAAATTCGCCTTTTTTTCTTTCATCATTTCAAGCACAAATTTATCGCCCACGCTACATCTATGCACCTTTACGCCGTGTGAATTTAAAAAATCATCTAACGCGCCGTTACTCATCACGGTTGCTATAATTTGGTCATTTTCAAGCTTACCAAGCTCTTTTAAATAAAGTGCTAAAACCCCAAGCAAGGTATCGCCGTGTATTATCTCGCCGTTATCATCGACTACGACTAGTCTATCGGCATCCCCGTCAAATGCAAACCCAACATCGGCTCTTAATCTTTTTACTTCACTTGCCAAATTTTGTGGAGCTAACGCACCACAATTTTCGTTGATATTTTTTCCGTTTGGTTCATCGCCAAGAACGATTATTTCAGCGCCAAGTTCGCTAAATACGGTCGGAGCGACTTTGTAACTAGCCCCATTTGCACAATCAAGCACAATGCGAAGTCCGTGCAGAGTTTTGTGTTTTGGAAATGAATTTTTAAGCTGAACGATATATCTGCCGATGACATCATCAACCCTTTTTGCCACGCCGATTTCCATCATTTGCTTTCTAGCTTCGGCGATTAGCTCATCGCTATAATAAATTTTTTCGATTTCAGCTTCTTCTTTTTCATCAAGTTTAAAACCCGTGTGATCGAAAAATTTAATGCCGTTATCATAATAAGGATTATGCGAAGCACTTATCATAATCCCTGCATCACAACGCATATCTTCTGTCAAAAATGCAATAGCAGGTGTTGGCATAGGACCTATTTGACGGACATTGTATCCGACCGAAGTAAGTCCAGCCACAATCGCAGTTTCTATCATATAACCGCTTCGTCTTGTATCTTTTCCTACTAAAATCATATTCGTAACGGAATTTTTTCTAAAATAAATTCCTGCTGCCATGGCTAAACGCAAGGCAAGTTCGGCTGTTAAAAATTCTCCTGCTTTGCCCCTGACGCCGTCAGTTCCGAAAAGTTTCATAAATTTAATCCTTTTTTCAAAAAAATCAGGTAGTATTCTACCAAAAAATATTTAATCTTTATAAAATTACTTATTTAAATTTTTCTTAAATTAAGCATTATTTAAATAAATTATATGTATAATCTCCGACTTAAACTTATTTTTTAAAAGGGAAAATTATGGCAAACCATAAATCTGCTGAAAAAAGAGCAAGACAAACGGTCAAAAGAACCGAGAAAAATAGATTTTACCGCACAAGATTAAAAAATATGACAAGAGCGGTAAGAGAAGCAGTTGATGCTAAAAATATCGAAGCTGCCGAAGCTGCATTAAAAGTAGCAAATCAAAGCTTCCATAGCTTTGTAAGCAAAGGCTTTTTGAAAAAAGAAACAGCTTCTAGACGCGTTAGTCGCCTTGCAAAACTTGTAAATTCATTAAAAACTGCTGCTTAATTTTAAATTTATATGTTAGCCGATAAACTTCAACCGTTTTTGGATCGCTACGATGAGCTTTCGAAGCTTCTTAGCGATCCTAGCATTACTGCCGATATTTCAAATATGACAAAGCTCTCAAAAGAGCAAAGAAGTATCGAGCCTATCAAAGAAGCGGCCAATAGCTACATAAACACACTTAAAGAGATCGAAGAAAATAAAAGCCTACTAAGCGACCCTGAATTTGGCGATTTGGCAAAAGAAGAGCTAAAAAATTTAGAAATTCAAAAAGAAAAACTTGAAGAAGATATAAAAATTCTGCTTCTTCCAAAAGATCCAAATGATGATAAAAATATCTTCCTTGAAATTCGCGCCGGAACGGGTGGTGATGAGGCTGCGCTTTTTGCGGGAGATTTGCTAGGAGCGTATTTGCGTTATGCTGAACTTCGTGGCTATAAATGCGAAATCGTAAGCCAAAGCGAAGGAAGCGTGGGCGGTTTTAAAGAAGTTATTTTGCTTGTTAAGGGCGACGGGGCGTATTCTAGGCTTAAATTCGAAGGCGGCACACACAGAGTCCAAAGGGTGCCAGAAACCGAAAGTCAAGGACGCGTGCATACCTCTGCTATCACGGTTGCTGTGATGCCAGAAATCGAAGATAGCGAAATCGAAATCAAAGATAGCGATTTGCGTATCGATGTCATGCGCAGCTCAGGGCATGGCGGACAGTCTGTAAATACAACTGATAGCGCCGTTCGTATCACCCATATACCAACAGGCCTAGTCGTAACCAACCAAGACGGCAAAAGCCAACACAAAAACAAAGAAGCTGCGATGAAAGTGCTAAAAGCTAGGCTTTATGACTTGCAAGAGCAAGAACGCCTAGAAAAAGAGCGCGCCGAACGAAAAGATCAAGTCGGCACAGGCGATAGAAGCGGTCGAATTCGCACCTATAACTACCCGCAAAACCGCATTAGCGACCACCGCATAAATTTAACACTTTATCGTTTAGATGCCATTATGGCAGGCGGGCTTTTTGATGAAATCATCGATCCGCTCATCACAAACGCACAAGCCGAGCTTATCGCAAGTGCTGGTTTGTAAATTTTAAAAATTTATCTTAAATTTATCCATTTTAAACAAAATTTATTTAAAAATTTGCTATGCTTTTTTTAAATTTTGATGACAAGGATAGCCAAAATGGAAAAAGTTTTTATTTGTGTTGATGACAATGCTCTATTTCAGCCGGTTTGCGACTACGGAATTTATGTAGCTAAAACTATCGAAGCCGAGCCTGTTTTTATACATGTCATCGAAAGCCCAGAGCTTGGAGAGAATTTTTACGGACTTGCGGCTGGCGGTATCGTGCTTGGCGAAAAAGATATGGTCTTATCGCAATACGGCACATTTGATGAAGATAGCAATAAAATCGATGAAGAAAAATCAAAGGCTATGCTTGAAAAATGCGTTGCTATGGCAGACGAACAAGGCGTAAAAGCTTCGACGATTTTGCGCGACGGGGATTTTTTGGACATCATCGAAGAATACAAAAATGAAGCCAAAATTTTTGTGCTTGGCATAAAAGGCACAAACAACGAAGATGTCGGCTTTAACGCAACAATGCTGATAAAAGAGATGAAAGTTCCGGCTCTATTAGTAAATAAAGAATTTAGTCCGATAAATTCGGTGCTTGTGGCGTTTGACGGCACGGAAGCTGCCGTTAAGACGGTCAAATTCATAAAAGACGCAAAACTTTTGAAAAATGCAAAAAAATATGTCATAAATGTAAATAATAACGCCGAAGAATCGCAAAAAACGCTTGAAGTCGCAAGAGAAATTCTAAAAGGCGAAAATGCCGAATTTGTAAGCGTCTCAGGCGATGTGCCGGGCGATGAGATTATAAAATATCGCCGTGCAAACAATCTAGACCTAATCGCCACCGGCGCATTTAGCAAAGGTTTTTTCAAAAAACTAATCTTAGGTAGCGTTTCGCAAGATATTTTGCAAAATGCCCTTGTGCCGATTTTGGTTTTGGCTTAGAATTTATTATTTTTGGTGGGCAAGGATGCCCACCATACGATACTATCCATTAAATCAGAAAATTCTTGTTTATTTAGTTTTGGTGCCATTTTTTACTCCTTTGTTTGGCTTGAATTTTGATTTTTATTAGAATTTTTCTTTCCGTTTATAAAATAAATTAACAGCAATAAAATTAAACATATTAAAAAAGGTTTATACGATAAAATATCATTGTATGATTGCAATCTGTTTTTATAATCATACATATCAGGCGATATTAAAACTGTTCCGTTTTCATCGGTTAGTTTAGCAATTCTTGGCTCATTAATATTATTCGGAAATCTTTGAGAATAGATGGTTGCCTTTTGTCCTTGAAGACTTTCTTTAATATTGTTATTTTTAGCATATCTGAATTTTATCTTTTCTCCATTATTTGATAGAATTTCAATAAAAGGGTCGCTTCTATTTGTTCCTTTTGTATATACTTTAATCATTACGCCGTCTGTGCGATACCATTCACTTTCAGGTTTTGGCTTCACATCTATTGCGGTGATAAATACGATATTCAATATGACAAAAATTATAAAATACAAAAATAAATTCAAAAGACTTATGGCTTTCCCAGATAATAATGCTCTACCAATAAATCTTTGATAAATTTCAGAATTTTTGATTTTATTAAATCTCTCCATATTTGTTTTGGAAAATTTAATTTTCTTTTTATATATCAAATTTACTAAAACAATGAAAACAAATAAACCTATGTAAGGTATTATTTCTGTAAATATAAAAGGAATTTTACCGCCCATTTGCATATCTCTTAATTAAAAAATTTTCCAAATTCTATCCTTTTTATAAAATTTCCTTGCAAATTCAAACTCGGTCAGTATCGCTGATACTGAATTTCTTATTTTAAATTTACAAATTTAAATCTACTATTACGAATTCAAAGTTTCGTAGGGTGGGCATCCTTGCCCACCAAATTTTTTGTATTTATTAAATTTATTATTTTTAATCTTTCGCCTAATCATCGTGGTTGGCAGTAATGCCTACCCTGCGATACTATTATTATCTACCGAATTTGCAAATTTTGCTTTGCGAATTTGGCTTTTAAATTTCAATATCGATTCCCACGGGGCAGTGGTCTGAGCCTGTGATTTCGCTCAAAATAAAAGCGCCTTTTAAATTTGCCCTTAAATCTTCGCTAATGAAAAAATAATCAATCCGCCAACCGACATTTTTCGCCCTTGCATTAAAGCGGTAACTCCACCACGAATACGCCACCTCGTCCCCACGAACGGCTCTAAAAGTGTCGATAAATCCGTGCGATAAAAGCTCATCTATCCACTCTCGCTCGATTTTTAAAAACCCGCTAGTTTGCGAATTTGCCTTTGGATTTTTTAGATCAATTTCTCTGTGAGCGGTATTTACATCGCCACAAATGATGATTTTTCGCCCGTTTTTTCGCAGCTCGTCAAGGTAGGCTAAAAATTTAGAGTAAAATTCGAGCTTAAATTTTAGCCTTTCATCGTCCTTCTGCCCGTTTGGAAAGTAGATATTAAAAAGCGTAATATCCTTAAAATCGTGCTGCAAAACCCGCCCTTCGGTATCATCATTAAAAAGCGATTTATGCGTAACACAAGGAAAATTATGCAAACTCATCACGCCGCTGTAACCAGCTCGTTTGGCCGAATTTGCACTCAAATTTGCAAAACCGAGATTATAAATTTCTTTTGGAATTTGCTCTTCGTTAAGCTTTGTTTCTTGAATTCCCAAAAAATCAGGCTTGAACTTGCTAAGCCACGCAAAGCCGTCTTTGGCGACCACCGCCCTAAGTCCATTTACATTCCACGAAATCAAACGCATAAACTAACCTTTACTAACAAATTTACTAACAAATCAAAAAATTCCTAAATGCTCACACAGAATTTTAAAGCCCAAAAATATCAGTATCAAACCACCTAAAATAAGGGCTTTTCGCTCGAAAATCTCGCCTGTTTTTTTGCCTATAAAAACTGCTAACAAACAAACTAACAAACAAACCAAACCGATGACAAAACAGGCGTATAAAATATTTACTTCGCTAAATGCAAAAGTTACACCCACAGCCAAAGCATCGATACTTGTGGCAATCGCCCCCAAAATAAGCTCTTTTGTGCTTAAATTTATGCTACATTCGCCTTTGTAATGCAGTGCTTCTTTTATCATTTTTACGCCTAAAAAAGCCAAAATTCCAAATGCCACAAAGTGGTCGATTTCGCTTATGAATTTGACAAAACTAATGCCGAGCAAAAAGCCAAAAGCAGGCATAATCGCCTGAAAAATAGCATAAACAAATGAGATTTTAAACGCCTTTGCAAAGCTTAAATTTAAACACTTTGCGCCGTTTGCCACCGACAAAGCAGCGCTATCCATAGAAAGCGCAATCGCAATCAAAAATATTTCCACAAAAATTTCCTTAAATTTAAAAGCTTGATTATACATTAAAAAATTTTTAGATAAAATAAAAGTTTTATTTTAAGAAAGATTAACAAATTTATGAACTCAAACAAAACGCTTTTATCGGATTTTGCGCTTGTTTTTGTGGCGATTAGCTGGGGCGCTACATTTATGCTCGTGCAAAATGCGATAAATAAAATCGATGTTTTTAGCTTTTTATTTTGGAGATTTTTGATTTCTGCGATTTTAATGTGGCTGATTTCGCTCAAATTTGAGCTTAAATTTGATAAAAAATCGCTCATTTATGGCGGAATTTTGGGATTTTTTCTCTTTTTGGGTTTTGCATTTCAAACACTAGCTCTAAAATATACGCTCTCTTCAAGTGTAGCTTTTATAACGGGAATTTATGTCGTGTTAGTGCCTTTTTTAATGTTAGCTTTTTTTAGGCAAAAGGTGCGTTTGTTTGCATTTTTGGGTGCGTTTGTGGCATTTTTTGGGCTTTATTTTTTAAGTGGTGCTAGTGGCGTTAGTTTGGGACTTGGCGAAATTTTAACGCTAGTTTGTGCGTTTGCCTTTGCCTTTCAAATCGCACTAACAGGCGAGTTTGTAAAAAAAGCTAACATTTATGCGTTAGTTATCGCTCAGTTTGTTTGTGTTTGCGTTTTTAGCCTGATTTTAGCGATATTTTTATCGCATGGTAACTACGAAAATTCTGTTAGTTTGTTAGGAAATTTAATATTTTCGTTTGAATTTGATTTTTTATTTGCTCTTATTATAACTAGCGTTTTTGCGACGGTTTTAGCCTATTTTATTCAAACTTTTGCACAACTTTACACAAGTGCGACAAAAACCGTCCTGATCTTTGCGTTAGAGCCAGTAAGTGCCGGAATCATCGGTTATATTTTTGGCGAAAATTTATCAAATTTGCAAATTTTTGGCGCAGGTTTGATACTCTTTGGAATAATTCTTAGCGAACTAGGCAAAATTTTATTTTCAAAACCACGCTAAATTTGCTTTCTGCAAAAAAATGCAAAAGCAAAAAAGCAAAGCGAAGCTATCAAAATGATACTTGCGCCACTTGTTAGGTTAAATTTATAGCTCAAAATTAGTCCCCCGACACAAAAAACAGCCGAAATGAGCGTTGCATTTATCATCATAAAAAAGAGATTTTTTGAGATTTTCTCTGCTATAAAAGGTGGGATTGTAATGAGAGCAATTACCAAAATAAGCCCCACGACTTGTATGGCAGCAACCACGCTAAATGACATCATCACAACGAGCAAATAGTAGAAAAATTCGGTTTTTACTCCACGCAGTTTTGCAAATTCCATATCAAAGCTAAGCGCTAAAAATTGACGATAAAATGTCAAAATCAAAAGCACAAAGATTATATCGCAAATGCCGATAAATGTAAGCGTCTCCGAATTTACGGCTAAAATCGAGCCAAAAAGATAGCTCATCAAATCTGTATTATAACCCGGGCTTAGATCGATTAAAATAATTCCAATCGCCATACCAAATGCCCAAATGGCGCCGATTACAGAGTCAAAGCGTTCTTTGTTTTTTTGCGTTATAAAGGCAACCAAAAGTGCTAAAAAAAGCGAAAACACACTAGCTCCCAAAAGCGGAGAAATGCCTAAAAAAAAGGCTAATCCAATCCCGCCGTAAGCCCCATGCGCTACGCCGCCTGCGATAAATGACATTTTATTTATGACGATTAGGGAGCCCACAAAACCGCAAATAATGCTAACTAAAATTCCCCCTAAAAAGGCATTTTGCATAAAATTTAGGCTTAACATTTCGCTCATTTTTGCCCCTTAAAAAAGCGAATTTGCGATGAATTTTGAAAAATTTGCGAATTTGTGAATTTTGGAGCCTTGTTATCGTTTTTAAATTTATCGCTTTTTTCGCAAAATTCGCACTCTTTTGAAAAATCGCCGTCTTTGCCGTGCAAACAACCACCACAACCGCACTCTTTTAAAGCTAGTTCAATGTCGCAAAAATGCTTGTGGTTGTGTTCTAGGTGGTGCAAGAAATTTTGCGTTTTTGCTTTTGAAATATCGTGCATTATCAGCTCTTTATTTGCCACATAGGCTGCTTTTGTGGCGTAGCTTAGAGCTAAATTTATCTCATGGCTAACCATGATTATGCCGATACCGCCCAAATTTAGCTCTTTTAAAAGTTCAAAAATCTGCACTTGTCCCATAGTATCGATACTAGCAGTCGGTTCATCTAAAAGCAAAATCTTACTTTCCCCACAAAGCGCCCTTGCGATATAAACTCTTTGTCTTTGTCCGCCAGAAAGCTCGGAAATACGGCTATTTGCAAACTCGCTCATACCAACAAGCGAAAGTTTTTCAAGTGCGATTTTTTTATCACTCCCGGAGTAAAAACCAAACATTTTTTTATCTATTAGTCCGCTTAAAACGACTTCTAAAACGCTTATAGGAAAGGATTTTGACGAAGCTATGTATTGAGGGACATAGCCGATTTTTTGCAGATTTGGGCTTTTGCCGTAAATTTTAACGCTTCCTGCTTTTGGTTTTAAAAGTCCCAAAATAAGCTTTAAAATGGTGCTTTTACCGCCGCCGTTTGGTCCAACGATAGCCAAAAAATCTTTTTTATTATAACTTAAATTTAAATTTTCAAAAACAACGCTTTCGCCGTAGGAAAAGTTCAAATTTTCTATCGTTAAATCGCTCAAAATTTAGCCTTTTTGCAAATTTAGCCCAAATTTTACCAAAAATTATTTTAAACTTTTTGAAATTATTTCTATTGTTTTTTTCATTTCATTTAGCCAATCACCGCTTAAATGATCGATTTCTTCGACATTTGCACCACTTGCTGCGGCAACCGTGATGGCTGCTTTTTTAGAAAACTGCGGTGCGACAAAGATTACTTTAACACTCTCTTCTTTTGCTTCTTCAATCAGTTTTGCAAGATCGGCAGGCTTTGGCTCTTTGCCTTCGATTTCAATGGCGATTTGCTCCAAATCATAACGAGTGGCAAAATAGCCCCAGCTTGGGTGATAAACGATAAATTTTGCTTCTTTTAAATCTTTTAATTTTGCTTTTGCAAATTCGTCAAGCTCGTCAAGTTTTTTCTCAAATTCTGCAAAATTTGCACTGAATTTTTCGCATTTTTCGCCGTAAGTTTCGCAAAGAGCATTTAAGATATTTTTGCTTTGAGTTTTTACTAAAATCGGATCAAGCCAAATGTGCGGATCTAAATTTCCGTGGTCGTGGTGGCTGTCATGGTCGTGGTCATGGTCGTGTTTATGCTCTGTGTGCTTTTCATGGTCGTGGTCTTTTTCGTGGTCGTGGTCGCCATGCTCGTGGTGCGAATTCATAGCGATTTTTTCGATATTTTCTTGCGTTTTTATAAATTTGACATTTTTAAAATCAGGTGCGATTTTTTTAAGCCAAATTTCGTCAAATTCAACGCCGACTTCAAAATACAAATCGCTTTTTTCTAGCATTTTCATTTGAGACGGCTTAGGCTCGTAAGTATGCGGATCTGCCGAGCTTGGCACCATTACATTAACTTCGATTTCATCTCCTGCGATTTGCTCGATAAAAAATTTCGTCGGCATTATCGTCGTACTGACAATCGGTTTTGCCAAAACTAGACTAGAAATCGTTGCCATAAGAATTATTGATTTTTTCATTTTCAACCTTTTTTGAGAAAATGGCAAATGTTATCAAAAAAATAATTAATATCAAATTAATCGCAGAAAAATTTTGTTTTTTGCTATAATTTTCTAAAAAATTCGGAGTTTGCGATGAAAGAGAAAAATTTATGGGACGAAAAGGCTAGAAATTACGATAAATTCGGCGGAAATTTAAGCGAATTTCAGATTAAATTTTTTGAAATTTTATCTAAATTTGGTGTTGATTTTAAAGATAAAACTCTCATCGACATTGGTTGTGGCACGGGAATTTACACGCTACATTTAGCAAAAATTTGCAAATTTATTCTTGGCGTAGATAGTTCAAAAAATATGCTAAAAGAGCTTGAAAACTCTGCAAAATCGGCAAATATAACAAACATTAAAACTATTTTTAGCGATTTTGAAAATTTTAAAAGCGAAGATAAATTTGACATTGCATTTTTGACGATGAGTCCTGCTTTGCAAAATGAAAATGATTTTGAAAAATTTGCAAATTTGGCAAATTTTCGCATTTATATGAACTGGGAAAAACCGCGAAATTCGACCTTACTAACGCCGTTTTTCGAAAAATTTGGCGTGAAAAATAGAGAAAAAAAACTAAATTCTACGGCAAATTTACTAAATTTTTTAAAAGAAAAAAATATCCCTTTTCAAAGCGAAATTTTAAACGAAATTCGCCACAGCAAACGCGATTTTAACGATGCCTTTGCAAATATTTTGTGGCATTTAAAGATAAATAATTTTTCATATAACGAAGATGAAATCAAAAAAATGCTAGAATTAAAGTTTGAAAATGATTTCATAGAAGATGAAGTTGAAATTTGCGTTAGGATTATCCTATTTTAGGGGCGATGATGAGATTTGCTTTGATTTTTTTTAGCTTTGTTTTTTGCTTTTCTTCGGGGCTTTTTTCGCCGATAGAACCACCGAAATTTGACAAAGAAAAGGCAAAACTTGGCGAAAAACTCTATTTTGAAACCAAATTTAATGAAAATAAAATTTCGTGCGATCGCTGCCACAATATCTACCTAAATCAAAGCGGAACTTCAAAAGACAAAAATACGCCGACTATCTTAAATTCGGCTCTTTCGACGCTATTTTTCTCCAACGGCACAAACCAAAGCCTAAAAGAAAAAATAAAACGCTCACTTACTGCTAAACACGAATTAAACTCAAATCCAAGCACAATCGAATCGGTAGTTAGACTAAATTCAAACTACGCGGAAAGCTTTAAAAAACTTTATAAAGATGGCATAAATTTTGAAAATATCGCCGATAGTTTGGAACATTTTGTAAAAACTCTTGTAACGCCAAATTCAAAATTCGACCATTTTTTACGAAATGAGCTTAAATTAAATGAAGATGAACAAGAAGGTTATGGGCTGTTTTTAGATCTTGGTTGTGCTAGTTGCCACAACGGCGTAAATTTAGGCTCAAATAACTTCCAAAAAGCAATAAATTCAAACGCCTTAGTCAAAGTTCCCACTCTTAGAAATATTACCAAAACTGCGCCTTATATCGGTGATACAGAAAATTTATCAAGTGCGATTTTGCAAATGTCGATAAAAAAAATCAACACGACACTAAGCGATTATGAAATCGATAAAATCATAAAATTTTTAGAAACATTAAGCGGGGAATTGCAATGAAAAATAAATTTATACTGCTATTTATTATTATCTCGTTAGCGGCAAGTATTTTTTATGGCTTAAAATACTCAATTGTTTTAAACCATATATCAAATTTAATGGAAACTAGCCAAAAAATTCAATACATAATCCAAACAAATTCTAACATTAATAGTTATTTTGGCGATAAATTTGCACATGTAAATTATGATGAATTAAACAAAAATATTCAACTTTTTAATGAAAACATGGAAGAACTTTTAAAATCCGATATTATTTTTAACGGAAATTTTGAAAAAAATCTAAAAGATGTAAATGCGCTTTTTGGTCAAAAAATCGGACTTATTTCGGAATTTAATACCCTAAATTCACAAACCTTGATCCTTATGAAAAATTTAGAACAATCTTTTGAAAAAATTGGCGACAAAAATCGCCTAAGCAAAATTTACAGCCAAATTTCAACCATAAATTATAAAAATAGCGATGAAATTTTAAATATTAAAAATCGAATAAAAGGATTTAGTCCTTGGGATACAAACGAAGCAGACTTCATTTCAATCGCGAACAACATCATAGCAAATTTTGTAAAACTTAGCGTCATAAATGATCAAAAAAATCTAGCCATAGATAGTAAAATTTTTGGGATACACAGCGAATTTACAGATTTTATTAATCAATATTACTCAGAGTTAAAATACGCAACAATCTTTTTCTTTTTGCTTTTTTTGACTTCAATGTGCGCACTTTTGCTGATGGAAATTTTCTCTATTCGCCAAAGTGCGTTGTATCGTGCATTTAAAGAAATCGCCGATAAATCGTTTTGCTCCATTAGTATTTTGGATAGAAATTTTAAATTTAAATACACAAACGAACAGTTTCAAGATAGCACAAAATACAGCCAAAACGAGCTAAATGATAAAAAAATGGAAATTTTAAGCTCTTATGAATTTAGAGAAGGTTTTTACATTAGAATGTATGACAGCGTTAAAAAACTTGGAATTTTCGAACATAATGAGCTAATCAGCAAAGGAAAAAACGGAAATTTGCTTTTTGAAAAAATGAGATTTTTTAAACTCCCTACAAAAGATACAAATTACGCTTATGGTGTTATAAAACTTGATCAATCTGCAAATAAAGACATAAAAGAAAAGCTCACAGATACCGAATTTGAGCTTTCAAATTCGGCGTTTTTAGACCATTTGACTGGCTTTGGCAATGAAGCTGCACTTATGCTTCGTATCAATCAAAACGAACTTGGCAAAATAATTTATATAAATATCAACAACTTTACGAATTTGCGCTTTTTTTACAAAACAAATGTCATCAATGAAATTTTAGTGCAGTTTGCGAAAACGCTAAAACTCGCCGTCGAAACACATCGCATAAATGCCCAAATTTTTCGTTTGCAGCTAGATGAATTTTGCCTTTGGTATAGCGGAGATGATATAAAAAAAGATGTTAAATTTATAATGCAATATTTCAACAACAAAATTTTTAGACTAAACAGCCAAACAAACGGGCTTGTTATGGCGCCGCTTGATATTACCGTAGGCATTAGCACAGATCGCGATACGCCAAATACAAATAGACTTTATCAAGCTACCATAGCTCACCACGAAGCAAAGACAAAAAACGAAAATATGGGATTTTATAACACTGATAATATCATCGAAGCAAGATATTCGCACAACCAAATTATGACAAATACAATCCAACACGCACTGACAAATAACAAAATTTTCGTAGTTTGCCAACCAATTTTTGATATTAGTTATAAAAATATCGATAATGAATTTGAACCTGCATATTATGAAATTTTGGTTCGCCTTAGCGATGAAAACGGCAAAACCGTTATGCCAAGAGAGTTTTTAGATGTCGCAAAACAGACCTCTTTTTATATCCAAATCACAAAATGCGTCATCGAAGAGACATTTAGACTGCTTGAAAAATTCCCAAATACGCACTTTTCGATAAATCTTTCAAGTCTTGATATTTCAAATGCATTAATTAGAGATATTTTTATCCAAAATCTCAAATCATCGCAATACTGCTCAAATTTATGTATCGAAATTTTAGAAAGCGAAGATATACAAAGCTACGAAACGGTTGCAAATTTTGTTCGAAAAGCAAAAGAATTTGGCTGCAAAATTGCCATTGACGACTTTGCTAGTGGTTACTCAAACTACTACCGAATTTTAGCCTTAAATGTTGATTATATTAAAATCGACGGCTCAATAATCAAAAAAATCGCAATCGATTCAAACTCTCGCGCCATAGTTGAAACCATTGTATCGTTTGCCAAAAGGCAAAATTACGAAATCGTGGCTGAATTCGTCGAAAATATCGAAACAATGGAGATTGTAAAATCCTTAGGTATCAAATTTGTGCAAGGGTTTTTGCTTGGTAAGCCAATGCCGGTTAGCTCAATCCCGCAAAGCTGGTGAGATCTTTGAAATTGAAACAAGCCTAGCTTTGACAAATTAAGTAAGAGATTCTTCGCCTTGCGTTGCAAGGCTCAGAATGACGATAAAAATCATTGCGAGAATTTGCAAATCAATTCAATCCAAAAATTTGCGAAGCAAATTTTATCGTAAAATCAAATTTATAAAAAAGTTATAAACTTTTTTATAAATTTGCCACGATAGAAGCGTGCAGGGTATGGGGGGGGGGGGGGGGGGTTGTTAAGGGGGAAAGGGGCGCTTCGCAAGTCAGCCCCTTTCCCCCTTAAAAGAAATTTGAAAAATGGATAAATTTTTCAAAAAAATATCACAGCCAAACGCCGTTTTTGAAACGATAAACAAGCACAAAACCGCTTAAAATCGCAACTAAGAGCGAATTTGCAAAAAGCGAAAGCTTAAAATAAAAATCATCAAATTTGATATTTAAAAGTTTCGAAATAAAGGCATAAACGCCGGGCAAGGCACCTAAAAAAATCAAAATGTAGATAGCATAACCGACATAATTATACTCTTTTTCAAGCATACAAAACGGGCATTTGTGCGTAGGAAGTTCGTAAATATAGGGCGAAAAAAATCGAATAAGCGCGTAAATACTAACAAAGACAAAAATCGCACTCAAAGCACTAAAAAGACTTTGTTTTCGCAAAATCGCACTAAATGCAAAAAGCGTAAAAATGCCGTAAAATGCACCCAAAATGAAAGAATTTTTATGATAAAACGCATTAACGCTAAAATGCGAAGTTTTAAAAATTTCGCTACAACATTGAACGATATGGGTCGTTTTTATGCCGAAAAAATGCAGATATTCTAAGGCGATTTCACAAAAAATAAAAATGAAAATAATGATAAAAAGCCTAAATTTCAGCTTCATAAATTTGCATGTTTTGGTTTTGAAATCTTGCGAATTTAGATAAATCCAACCGCTCAGTAAAAACAAATTTGTAATCTTAAAAAAAAGTAAATATGCTCCAAATTCGGTTGCGTCGATAACGCCTACTGCACACATAGCACCGGGAATTAAGTTTGAAAGCTCATCAAGCACCCAAATAAAAAACAAAAAAAGCGGCAACTTCACAAAAAGAGCGAATTTAACGATAGTTGAAACTAGGTAGCTCGTTTGAGCTAGTTTGTATTGTTTTGGCGAAAGCAGATTTTCATCAAATTTAAAAGCGATTTTAACGCCGTAAAAAAGGGCAATCGTGCAAAAAAATAGCACCAAAGCTTCGCAAAATAAAAGTGTCATCACAAATGGTTGAGAAATTATCATTTTTTTAGCTCGTAAAAATTTGATACAATGCTAGAATTTGCAATAATCGGATCGTGACTAGCAACGACGATCGTTTTGCCGTCATCTTTTAAATTTTCAAAATAGCTCATCAAATTTTTTGTCAAATTCTCGTCCAAACTCGCACTTGGCTCATCTGCCAAGATGATACTTGGATTATTTATTAAAGCCCTTACTATCGCTACTCGTTGGCGTTCTCCGCCTGAAAGCTTCCCTACTAATAAATTTGCCTTATTCTCCAAATCAAATTTAGCCAAAAGCAAATTTGCAAACTCTTTTTTATCCTTTGTGCCATCAGGTAAAGCAGGAAGCAAGATATTATCCAAGACGCTCAAAGTTGGTATGAGATTAAAATTTTGAAATATAAAACCGATATTTTCTCGCCTAAATTTAGACATAAATTTGATAGAAAGTTTGCAAATGCTTTCATTATTTATGATGATTTCGCCAGAATTTGGTCTATCAAAACCGGCTAAAAGTGATAAAAGCGTTGATTTACCGCTTCCGCTAACGCCTTTTATAACAAAAAATTCGCCCTTTTTGACGCTAAAATTTATATCTTTTAAAGCACAAAATTCGCTAACACCGTTAGCGTAAATTTTACTAACACCGCTAACGCTTATCATCGTAAAACCTCGCCTATATCGCGCACAGAAGCCTTGTAAGCAGGTATAATACTAACTGCGACATACAAAGGAACGCTTAGCAAAAATAGCAACACAACAAGCTTAAAATCGAAAACGAAAATCAAATCAAAATCAAGTTTTAAATTTGAAAAACCGCTAAAAACTTCGCTTAAAATCGGTGCTTTTAAAAAATAAACAAAAAATATCGCCAAATTTAAAGCGATGAAAAATGTTAGCACCGATAAAATCGAAGCTTCGATAAGTTTAAATTTAATAATGTCCGAAATGTCCCAACCAAGCGCTTTTAAAATGGCGATTTCCCTTTTTTCCTCGCTACTAATTCCGCTTGATTTGTCATATAAGATTATCGCAAAAGCCAAAACAGAAGTCAGCAAAAGCGCTAAAAACCAACCGCTCTTAAAATCGTATAAATTTTCATATTTTCTTAGCATTTCGCTTTTAGTAATAACCCTTAAATCATGATGATACCTGCGAATTTTATCAGCCAAAAAATCAACTTCTGCTTTGTTTGATATTTCAAGCAAAATGTCGCTAAATTGTCCATTTGGCACACCTAAAATTTTCCTTGCATTTTCTTCGCTAAGCAAGATTATATCATTATCCATAAGCGAATTTCCACTTTTAAAAACTCCGCCCTTTTTAAGTGAAATCAAATCCCCGTCTGGCGTAAAAAACGGCACCAAAACCAAATCATGCGCCCTAAAATATTTTTGCAAAAATTCATAAACTCTCTTTGAAGCCACCATAAAATCACTCTCAGGCTCGTCTAAATTTGTAGCGATTTCATCGATTGATTTATCAAAATGTTTTTGGTAGCTTTGCACCCCAAAAAGCGTGAGATACACGCTTTCTCGCTCAAAGTGATACTGCCCCCAAATTCTAGGCTGCACGCTAGAAACCGAAGGCATTAGCAAAAACTCATCGACCATTTTCTCATCGATAAAATGAACTTTTCCGCCGTAGTAGCGTTGCACCAAAATATCTGGAAAATCTTTTGAAATCTCAGTATATTCGGCTTTTAGCGAATTTGTAATAAAAATCACGCATGAGAGCAAAAAAACCAAAATTCCAAAAATGATTGTGATTAAAATATTTTTTAATCCATGACGAAATATCGAATTTAGCGCATAATCAAAAATATTATTCATAGATTTTGCCTAAATTTGGCGTTAAAAACGATGAAATCTCGCTCTCCCTAAAACCCGGATAAAAGCCAAAAATATCGTTAATCTCGCCAGAAAATATGTGTCTTGCGTAAAATTCGCCAAAGGCAAAAGATGAAAATCCTGTTAAATTTACAAATTTAGCCTTTTGGTTAAAATCTGTTTGCCTGCCTTGCAAAAACGCGATTTGCACCGCCAAAACGGCAAACACCGCAAGCACAAGAATACAAAATTTTTTATTCACAGCTGCCACCGTCAAGTCTGCAAACGATTTGTTTGCTAATCTCATCAAATTTCAAAATCGTCTCGCCCCTGTGATCTAGTTTAAAGCTTTTTGCACTATCTTCATCGCCAAAAGGGATTAGCTCGTTTCCCATAGGACCAAGAACTTCGCTTCCTACGACAAAAAACGCGCTTTTTGCGTCAATCGCATTTTGCGTGTAATAATCGCTCACTTGAATTTTAGCGATTTTTGCGTCTTTAAATCCATATTTTGCAGGTTCAAAAATAAATTTCATCATATCTTTTACGCCGTCAAATGCTGCGTATTCGCCGTTTTCAAAAGAAATTTTGGCTGCCCACTCCTTATGTTTATGCACAAACATACCGCAAACAGGGCATTTATCGCTTTCTTTTACCACTATTTTTTCGCCGTCAGCGTGTTTTTGCCTGTCCCAAAGATAACGCAAAACAGGTTGGGCTTCTTTTTCTGAGATATTTTCGCATTTTGCGTAAATTTCGGCTTTTAAGGCTCTAACGCTATCAAATTCGCTCAAATTTATCTCTTTACATTTTGATTTATAAACCTTTTCGCCCATAGGATAGACCATTTTTTGCATTCTCATTTTTCGCTCGGCATTATCTGTTTTTATGGCTTCTGTTGCGATTTCAAGCGTATCTTTATAGTTTTTTATCTCGCCGCCGTAAATTTTAGCAAATTCTTTTGCGTCGTTTTCGTTTTCAAATGCTAGTTTGCTAACTTTTGCCATAGTGCCATTTACGCTACTTCCGACCACATAAAACGCACTTTTTGCAGGGATTAATTTTTGCGAATTTACATCTACTACAAAAGCATTTTCTAAATTTGCACCCCTTTGCTCGTTATCGACAATCAAACAACGCATAGAACAATAATGCGTCTTTGTTCCGTCGTCCAAATGCGAAGCGTGACTTGTTTTGTAGTAATTTTGAATTTTCATACCGCAAACCGGGCAAAATTCCTTTCCGTCGCCGTCTTGCAAAATAGTAGCGTTTTCATCGCCCATTTTGCTAAATTCGTGGGCGTTTGCAAAAACGCACAGACAAAGAAAAACCAAAACAAATTTGATAAATTTCATAAATTCCCTTTGAAAAATAAGTTCGAAATTGTATCATTTTAAATTTAATTATCAATAAATTCGCCAATCAATCTCATTTTTGTTATGCAATTTTAAGTATTCGTTGCATTTTTTAAAGTGGTTACAGCCAAAAAACGCTCCACCGGCTAATGGGCTTGGGTGGGCTGCTTTTAAAACCAAATGGCGATTTTCGTCAATCAAATTTGCTTTTGCTTTTGCGTAATTTCCCCACAGCATAAAAACTAAATTTTGCCTTTTTTGGCTTAAAATTTTTATAACGCTATCGGTAAAAATTTGCCAACCAAATTTGGAGTGCGAATTTGGCCTATTTGCAGCTACGCTTAGGCTTGAATTTAAAAGCAAAACGCCCTGCTTCGCCCAGTTTGTCAAATCTCCGTTTTTTGGAATTTCATATCCAAATTCCATTTGCAACTCTTTAAAAATATTGATTAGGCTTGGCGGAATTTTAACGCCCTTTGGCACAGAAAAACTAAGACCCATTGCTTGATTTAGCCCATGATATGGGTCTTGCCCCAAAATCACAACTTTTACATCATCAAAGGGAGTTATATTAAAAGCGTTGAAAATTAGCTCACTTGGCGGAAAAACAACTTCATTTTTTTTCGCATTTATCAAATTTTCTTTGATTTGTAAAAAATACGGCGATAAAAATTCATCTCTTAGCTCATTTTTCCAGCTTTTTTCGATTTTTACATTTTCGAGTTTTATCTGCATTTTTCGCCTTTTGTTTTAAATCGTAAAATTATAGCAAAAATTTTTTGTTACTTTTTTATATAAATTTATTTTTTTTCGCTATTATATCAGCTAAATTTTTTAAGGAGAAAAAATGAAAAAATTCACTCTTATAGCTTCATCTTTGGCTGTGGCTTTTAGCCTAGCAAACGCAAAAGAAGTCGTTATCGGCGTTGTTTTACCTATGACCGGTGCTGCTGCGACTTATGGTCAAACTGCTTGGCAAGGCGTTGAGCTTGCAAATAAAATGCAACCAACCCTAGCAAACGGCGATAGCGTAAAAGTCGTGCTAGTAGATAGCAAAAGCGATAAAGTCGAAACCGCAACGGGTGCAACAAGACTTATCGATCAAGACAAAGCTGTCGCATTAATCGGCGAAATGATCACAGGCAACACTCAACAAATTTTGCAAATCGCTGATGCGAAAAAAATCCCAGCAGTCGCCCCTGCTGCAACTGCCGATAAACTTTTAGATACTGTAAAATTCGGCTCACGCGTAACTTTCCAAGACTCTATTCAAGGCGAAGTTGCTGCTGATTTTGCTACAAAATCAAATTTGAAAAATGCCGTTGTAGTGGCTGATCAAACTACTGCTTACTCACTTGGTCTTGCAAAAGCATTTGAGAAAAAATTCACAGCTAACGGCGGAAAAGTCGTAAAAAAACTAAACATTAGCTCAGGCGATAAAGATTTCAAAGCAGTTGCTTCGCAAATCGCGACACTAAATCCTGAGTTTGTTTATATTCCGTTTTACTACACAGAAGCGGCACTTCTTGTTCGCCAAGCTAAACAAATCGGCGTAAATGCCGTATTTGTAGGAAGTGATGGTATCGGAAACCAAACTTATATCGATCTTGGCGGCGAAGCTGTAAATGGCACAATCTTTACCGATGTTTTTGACTACACAAAACCAGAAACCAAACTTAGCGAAGATTTCGTAAATGAATTCGAAAAAGCTAACGGAAACCGCGAAGTCGCCGGCTTTACTGCTCTTGGCGCTGATACATATTTTATCTTGGTAAATGCTCTAAATAAATGCGAAGATCAAAGCGGCGAGTGCATAAATAACGCACTTCACTCGACACAAAACTTCGAAGGCGTTTCAGGCACAATCAGCCTTGACGAAAAAGGAAATGCAACTAGAAGCGTTGTGCTAAAAGTTATTGAAAATCAAAAACCTGTGTATAAAGATACGATTATCCCAAGCAAATAATTTTACTTTGACTTTAAATTCTGTCGAATTTGCAAAAATTCGACAGAATTTTCTATTTTTAGATTGAATTCAGCCTAGCTTTTTTGTGATACTTCGTTTGGACTTCGTTCGATAGGCATACTAGCCTTATCTCACTCGTCCAAACTCGTAAGCACAAAAAATCGTCGGCATAAATTTATCAAAATTTGCATTGAATTATTTTGTAAATCCAAATTTACTTCCACTGTCATTGCGAGTGAGTTAAACGAACGAAGCAATCGCCAATGGTTAAATTTAGAATTTGGTTTTTATCAAAAATTTATAAAATTTGATTGTTTTAAATTCTGTAAATTTGCATAATTTTTGGCGGGTAAAAATACTGCCCTACGATATTAAAAAATTTATAAATTCCGCAAAACCACAAAAATTTATAAATTAAAGTAAGCTTTTATAACAATTTTGATAAAATATTAGGTTATTTTAAATTTACGGAAGTTTTTATGGATAGCTTGTTATTTTTTCAGCAGATGATCAACGGATTTAGCCTTGGTTCGATGTATGCGCTCATCGCTATCGGCTACACGATGGTTTATGGCGTTTTACGGCTCATAAACTTCGCTCACGGCGACATTATGATGGTAGGGGCTTATACTGCGCTTTTTGGGATTGCAAATTTGCATATTCCGTTTGCTTTTTCTTTGCTTTTTGCCGTTACGATTGCCGTGCTTCTTGGCGTTAGTATCGATAAAATCGCCTATAAACCTTTGCGAGAAGCACCGCGAATTTCACTTTTAATAACCGCAATCGGCATTAGCTTTTTGCTTGAAAACCTTTTTAATGTCATTTTTGGCGGCACACCACGCCTTTTTCCGGTGCCTGAGTTTTTCGAAAAAATCGTGCAAATCGGTGGCATAAATATCACCATGAGTGCTATTTTGGTGCCGATTTTAACGCTCGTTTTATTAAGCGTTGTTTTGATGATTTTATTTAAAACCAAATACGGCATGGCGATTCGCGCCCTAGCTTTTGACATAAAAACGGTAAATTTAATGGGAATTAGCTCAAATTTTATCATCTCGATCGTTTTTGCATTAGGTTCAGCCTTAGCAGCAGTGGGCGGCGTTTTTTGGGCGATAAGCTATCCGTCCGTTGATCCGTTAATGGGCGTATTAATTGGCTTAAAAGCCTTTGCCGCAGCCGTTCTTGGCGGTATCGGAAGCGTTACAGGGGCAGTTCTTGGCGGATTTATCATCGGTTTTACAGAAGTTGTCGCGGTGGCACTTTACCCTGATCTTGGCGGTTTTAAAGACGCGTTTGCCTTTATATTTTTGATTTTTGTTTTGCTTTTTAAACCGACGGGAATTTTAGGCATAAATTTTGAGAAAAGTAGGTTTTAACGATGAATTTTGTAAAGAGAAAACTACTTCATTTTGCTTTTTTTGCTATTGCAGTTGGCTTTATTTTGGTGGCTCATTTTTATTTTAGCGATTACGGCAAAAGTATCGCAAACAATATCGCTATTTTCATCATTTTAGCCATTAGTTATAACCTTATAAATGGCGTTACAGGGCAGTTTAGCTTAGAGCCAAACGGCTTTGTCGCAGTCGGAGCCTATGTGGCGGCTTTGATACTACTAAATGCAGACGCTAAGGCGTATCAGTTTGATCTAGAAGACCCTGCCCCTTTTATTTTAGCTATTCACTCATCAAGTTTTGTTTTTGCTATGCTTATGGGCGGAGTTTTTGCGACACTTTTAGCGCTTATTTTATCGTTTCCTGTTTTTAGAGTTAGGGGCGATTATTTGGCGATTGTAACGCTTGGATTTGGTTTTATTATTCAGTTACTAGCCGTAAATTTCCCAGCCTACACAAACGGCTCTTTGGGTTTAATCGGAATTCAAAGCGTAGATGAAAACGGCGATAAAAGCGCTTACGCAAACATACTTTATACGGGATTTATTGCGATTTTAGCCGTTATTGTTGTGCTAAATTTGGTATATTCTAAATTCGGTAGAGCCATGAAAGCAGTCAGGGACGACGAAGACGCCGCACTTGCGATGGGAATCAATACCTTTGCCGCCAAAACTACGGCATTTTGCACGAGTGCGTTTTTTGAAGGCGTGGGTGGCGTTTTGCTAGTGGGGCTTCTTGGAAGCGTTTCGCCTGAGCAATTTACATTTTTCTTTACATTTCAACTTCTAATCATCATCGTTTTAGGGGGACTTGGCTCAACAACAGGAGCGATTATCGGCACAATTTTGGTTATGGGCGGGTCTGAGTGGCTAAGATTTTTAGATGAACCTATGAATATTTTTGGATACACCACACCTGCATTACCAGGACTTAGAATGGTAGTTTTCTCTGTCATTTTAATCCTTGTTATGCTTTTTGCTAGAAGCGGTATCATGGGACGAAACGAGCTAACAGACATCATCGAAAAAGCCAAAAATATCAAAAAAATTAAAATACTAAATCGTTTGCGACCTGCTAAACTTCGCAGCAAAAAAGGTGGCGAAAAATGATACTCGAACTAAAAAATATCAGCAAAAAATTTGGCGGTGTGCAAGCTATAAGCGATACTAGTTTTGGTATCGAAAAGGGCGAAATTTTCGGACTAATCGGACCAAATGGCGCCGGAAAAACGACAATGTTTAATATAATCACTGCCAGTTATATGCCAACGACAGGCGAAGTTATATTTGACGGCGTGAATTTAAAAGGGATAAAACCACATAAAATCGTAAATTTAGGCATTTCGCGCACATTTCAAAATATAAGACTATTTAGCTCTATGAGCGTTTTGGAAAATGTTTTAATCGGGCTAAATTCAGCAACAAAATACTCATTTGTAGAAGCGATTTTGCATTTTGGCAGATTTCACAAAAGCGAAAAAATCGCCAAAGCAAAAGCAATGGAAATTTTAAGCGAACTTGGCATTGAAAAATTCGCAAACGAAAAAGCCACAAGCCTGGCGTATGGAATTCAACGCAAAGTCGAAATCGCAAGGGCATTAGCAACAAATCCAAAGCTTTTATTGCTCGATGAACCCGCAGCCGGAATGAATCCAAGAGAGAGCGATGATTTAGCAAATTTGATATTTGATTTGCGAAAACGAAAGAATTTAACGGTTTTACTCATCGAACACGATATGAAGTTTGTAAATCGCCTTTGTGATAGGGTTTTGGTGCTTGATTACGGCAAGGTTATTTTCGAAGGAAAACCAAGCGATGCGGCACGAAACAAAGATGTAATTTCGGCTTATTTAGGAGATGTTGATGATATCGGTTAAAAATTTACATGTTTTTTACGGACCTATCGAAGCGGTAAAAGGGATAAATTTTAGCGTTGGAACAGGCAAAATCGTAAGTCTAATCGGCTCAAATGGTGCCGGAAAAACCTCAACGCTAAACGCACTTTTAAATTCAGTCAAACGCACAGGCGAAGTTACATTTTTGGGCTATCAAACAGAACGCCATAAAACTCACACGCTCGTAAAACAGGGCATTTCGCTGGTACCTGAGGGCAGAAGAGTTTTTATAAATTTGACAATCGAAGAGAATTTAAAAATCGGAGCGTTTAATAACGAAGAAAACTACGAACATTTGCGTGATGCGATGTATAATTTCTTCCCTCGTTTAAAGGAAAAACGAAACCAACTAGCTGGAACTCTTAGTGGCGGCGAAGCCCAAATGTTAGCCATTTCAAGAGCGTTAATGAGCGAACCAAAACTTTTAATGCTAGATGAACCAAGCCTAGGGCTCGCCCCAAAGGTCGTGGGGGAAGTTTTTGACATTATCGTTAAACTAAAAGAAGAAGGCATAACCATACTTTTGGTCGAGCAAAATGCTGTTTCTGCGCTTCGAATTAGCGATTATGCTTATGTTTTAGAAAACGGCTTAATCGCCCTTGAAGGGAATGCAAAAGATCTAATCGGCAACGATGAAATTCGCAAAAAATACTTAGGAATTTAAGTCGTAATGGGCGCAAATATCAATGACTATCTAGTTTGGCGTGGCGATATAAAAATATCAAAAAACCACGAATTTAACGAGCTTGATAGTCTTATTTTGGCGCGATTTGCGTATATGCTTTTTCACAAAATTTCGTTAAATTCGCAAGAAAGTATAAAATCAATCGCCAAAAAAATGCAAAATTTTGACAACAGCGAATTTTTATATAACGGCGATAAAGAACTAATCACAAATTTAGGCAAAGCAAAACGATTTTGCGATATGTTAGTGACAAACTACGAGCAAAATAACGACAAAACAAGCCAAAAGCAGTTTGGCGCAATCACAATCCACATCAAAAAAGATGAAATTTATGTCTCGTTTTTAGGCACAGACAACAGCATTTTTGGCTGGAACGAAAGCTTTAACATGGCTTTTATGCAAGAAATTCCGTCTCAAATTTGCGGCAGGGAGTATCTAAATAAAATCGCCAAAGCATATCCAAATAAAAAAATTCGTATCGGCGGACACTCAAAAGGCGGAAATATCGCAGTTTATTCGGCTTTGAGCGCGGATAGTGAAATAGCAAATAGAGTTATTAAAATTTACAATTACGACGGACCGGGATTTAATACCAAATTTGATTTAAATGACATAAATAGCGATATTGTATCCAAAATTCAAACCTATATCCCGCAAGATAGTATCATCGGACGACTCTTAAATCACAAGGAAAAATTCAAAGTGGTAAAAAGCTCACAAAAAGGGCTTTTGCAACACGATATTTTTTCGTGGCAGGTTTTAAGGGATGATTTTATCTATGCTAAAAGCACAAAAACTAGCAGAAATATCGATAAAGCACTGAGTGCATTTTTAGTTACATCTAGCGATGAAGAATTGAAAATTGCTATCGATACTGCATTTAGAATTCTTTATGCTTCAAACGCAGAATCCTTTAATGAAATTTTATCAAATTTGCCTACTTCTCTATCAAATATGCTTAGAGAATATGGCAAGATTTCATCAGAACAAAAGAAAAATATTATAAAAATCGCAACAGAGATAATTTTGCTTTATATAGGTATTCTAAGAAAGCAAAATAGAGCTAAATTTAAAAATATGCAAGAACAATATATCGAATTTGGTAAATCAAAATTTAAAGAATTAGGCAAAAAATACATTAATAAATTTATCAAAGAAATTGATGATAAAATCGATGAAAAAAAGGATAAAATTTGAAAAAATTTCTACTGATTTTATCACTATTTTGCACTTTAAATGCCGATGAAAATGCTACAAAAAAAAGCCTTTCTCTCATCGCAGTCGGAGACAATCTAATTCACTCAAAAATCATCGAAGCAGGTTATAACGAAACAAACAAAAGCTACGATTTTAAGGAGCTTTACACATATATCAAAGACGAAATCAAACAAGCAGACATAAAAATCATAAACCAAGAGACAATTTTAGTAAAAGATAGCAAAAAATATAGCGGATACCCAAATTTCGGCACTCCGATTGAAGTCGGAAAAGCCGTAAAAGAAGCAGGATTTAATATCATCGCTCACGCCACAAACCACGCCTTTGATAAGGGAGAAAGCGGAATCCTAGATACCGCTGAGTTTTGGTCGGGGTTTAATGATGTCGCATTTGCGGGAATTTATGCTTCAAAAGAAAAAAGCGAAAGCGTAAAAATTTTTGAGAAAAACGGCATAAAAGTGGCGTTTTTAAACTATACTTACGGCTTAAACGGACACAAACCGCCAAAAGGCAAGGATTATTTAATCGATTTGCTTAGCGATGAAGAAAAAATCAAAAGCGATTTGGAATTTGCTAGGAAAAATGCCGATTTTGTCGTGGTTTTGCCACACTGGGGCGTAGAATACTCGCACAAACCGACCAAAGAACAGCGAAAAAAAGCGCACTTCCTAGCTAACGCAGGAGCCGACCTTATCATCGGCACTCATCCGCATGTAATCCAGCCACTAGAATTCATCACAACTGATGATAACAGAAGCGTTCCGTGCTTTTATTCGCTAGGAAATTTCATCTCAAACCAAGAAGAACCCGTGCGAATGCTTGGCGCCATGGCAGATGTAAAAATCGAAAAAGAGCATAACAAAACGCAGATAAAAAGCATAAAAGCTGAGCCGTTAATCACGCACATAGGGACATTTTCAGGGAATTTTTCGGTGCATTTTTTAAGGCACTATCCGACTATTTTAGAAGCCACGCACCGACTAAGGCGAACGCAAGGCAAAAAAATGAGTGTTGAAAATTTAAAAACCACTTGGAATAAGATTTTTTCTGAATTTTCGGTGGAGTAAATCAAAAATTTCGTCATTTTTGACATATCAAAAAATATTAACTTCAAATTTATTCAAATTTCACGGCAAATTCGCCAAATTCTGCCTTTGTCGCGGTCGCTAAATCGTTTGGATTTAGCCAAATTTGTTTGCCCCTAACACCTGCGCTAACGCAAATTTGCGTTTGTGTTAGTGCGCGTGAGTCGATAAATGTGCGAAAGTGCTTTTTCATGCCAAGTGGCGAACAACCGCCCCTAACATAGCCTGTGATTTTTGTTAGCTCTTTTAGGCTCATTAGTTCGGCGCGTTTGACTTTCGCAATTCTAGCTAACGCCTTTAAATCAAGGCTTAAATCGCCTTGCAAACACGCCGTGATATATTCATTTCCGCACTCGCAAACTATCGTTTTATAGACCTGCTCGATAGGCTTTTGACACGAATTTGCCACATGCACGGCGTCAAGGTTGTTTTCATCTACTTCGTATTCTAGGATTTCATACTGAATTTTAAGCCCGTCAAGTATGCGACAAGCGTTTGTTTTTTCTATTTTTTTGGACATTTTTACTCGCAAATCTTACAAACTTCAATCCAACCGCTTGAATTTGAGTATTTTTCAAGTTCGGCGATTGTCATTTTAACGGCACTATTTGAGCTTCCACAGGCTGGATAAACGCTGGAAAAACGCCTAAGCGAACTATCTAGGAAAACTTCCATGCCGTCATTTATGCCAAAGGGGCAAACTCCGCCGATTTCGTGTCCGACTAACTTTACCACCATTTCGGGGCTTAGCATTTTAGCCTTTGTGCCAAAGTGAGCTTTGAATTTTTGATTGTCGATTTTGGTATCCCCTGCCGTTACGATTAAAATCGCCCTGCCCTTTAAATCAAACGACAGCGTTTTTGCGATTTCGCAAGGTTCGCAACCCACAGCCTTTGCCGCCAAATCCACTGTGGCAGACGATACTTCAAATTCCAAAATTTCGTTTTTTATGCCGTTAGTTTTAAAATATTCTCTAACCTTATCGATTGCCATAAATTCCCCATTTTATGCAAAAATTTTAGACACGAAAATATGTATTATAGCAAAGCTAATCCAAATCATACAAAGACTAATCCAAAAACCAGCAATAAATTTTAAATTATCCTTAAAAAAGTTATTATCGCTCTTTCTTGTAGTGATAGCACCTATCATATAAATAAAAACTGAACCTATTGTCCAAAATACAATTGTAAAAGCCTTAACATTAGGCTCGTTTTCCACAATAAGAAAAAGAATAATAAGTGGCAAAATATTTCCAAGAAAAATATTTTTCCAAAATTCTAAAAATCTAGCTTTACTTATCTTTTGCATTTCAATATCTCACATTATTTTCTTTCAAAAAATCTCTCAAATCATCATATTCCGAGCTATCCAAATATCTCCACTTTCCGGGCTTCAAAGTCCCTAGCGTAACTCGCCCAAATGCCGTGCGTTTGAGATCCACCACTTCTAGGTCAAAATACCCAAAAAACCGCCTTAACTCTCTGTTTTGCCCTTCGTTTATGATAGCTTTGATTTTGGTGTATCCGCCGCTGCTTGGCATTATGCGATACGCCAAAAAGGGCTTAAATTCCATTGATTTGATTTTGCTTTTTGAGTGTGCGCCTTTGGTGGCATCTTCGGCAAAAAAGCCCTCTTTTATCGCTGTTACGACTTCGTCAGTTACTTCGCCTTTGACTTTTAGATAATACTCTCTTTCAATGTCGCTTTTCATCAGAGCCGTCGCAATTGCAGGGGCGTCAGTTAATAGCAAAAGCCCTTCACTAGCAAAATCAAGCCGTCCAATACTAACAAATTTAGAAAATCCATTTGGCAGAGTGTCGTAAATCGTCTTGCGACCGCGATCGTCTTTTTTGGTGACTAACTCGCCCTTTGGTTTGTGATAGACAATCACGCTAAATTCGGTTTTTTTCTTTATCAAACGCCTATTTATACGGATTTTTTCTTCACCGCTAACTTCTACAAACTCACTAACAACTCGCCCGTTTATGCTAACTTTGCCGTTTTTGATTAGCTCGTCGGCTTCACGGCGTGAGTAGCCTGTATTGTGCGAGATAAATTTATTTAAACGCATTTTTTCCATTTTATAGCCCTATGTTTTTAAGGTCGTGGATATGCACGGTGCCGATTGGGGTGCCGTTTTCATCAGTTACGGCAAGAAGCTGAATTTTGAAATTTTCTATCATCTCCAACGCCTTGGAAGCTAAAATTTGCGAATTTTCAATGGTTTTTGGCGATTTTGTGGCAAATTTAATCGCGCTTTCTTCAAGGCTAAAATTCTCGCTCATCAAAGCCCGTCGCAAGTCGCCGTCGCTTAAAATCGCCGTTAGTTTTCCGTTAGTGTTAGTTAGCAAAACGGTGCCTAGTTTGCCGTGCGTCATCGCATTTATGGCTTCTTTTAGACTAACACTTTCGCTAACAATCGGCAAATCGTTAGTTCGCATGACATCGGCGACTTTTAGATATAGCCGTTTGCCAAGACTGCCGCCCGGGTGGAAGTTTGCAAAATCTTCTTTTTGAAATTTTCGCTCACTCATCAAACACACTGCTAACGCATCACCAAGTGCAAGTGTTAGCGTGGTAGAAACCGTAGGCGCAGCCCCCAAAGGACACGCTTCTTTTTCGATTTTAAGGCTAATAAATTCGTCGCAAATTCGCCCCAAAGAGCTATTTTTGTTACTTGCCATTGCGATGATTTTCACACCAAATCGCTTAATGTGTGGCAAAATTCGCACTAACTCTTCGCTCTCGCCACTAAAACTTATTGCCAAAACCAAATCATCTTTGCCGACCATTCCCAAATCGCCGTGCAGTGCTTCTGTGGGATGCATAAAAAATGACGGAGTGCCGGTGCTTGCCAAAGTGGCAGCGATTTTCGCGCCGATATGACCACTTTTTCCCACGCCTGTTACGATTAGTTTGCCTTTGCACTCTAAAATCAAATTTACCGCTCTTTCGATTTCGCCCCCGATAAGCTCTGCGTGGCGTAAAAGCTCGTTTGCTTCGAGCTTTAAAACCTCTTTTGCGTTTTCTAAAATGCCCATAAAATGCCCCTTACATTAGGTAAATAACCGGCACGATTGTCGGATATTTTTTCGTTTTTCTAAAAATGTGCTTTCGCACGGCTTGGCGAATTTGCGACTCCAACACGCGGTTATCAAGCAAAATTTCATTTTTCAAATTCGCTAAAAACTGCTCGATAACGGCTTCCATATCCTTTGTAAATTCGCCGTTTTGCTTCTCATCAACAAGCCCATAGCTCACAACGCGCGTTTTGATTAGGCTTTTTTCGTTTTTATCGATTTGCGCGATGATGACGACCATTCCTGCATCGGCTAGGTTTTGTCTATGTTTTACAATGTCGTCTGAAATTTGCTTGTTGATTTGATTATCGATGAAAACTTTGCCCGTTTTAACGGTTTTTACTCGCTTCAAATACTTTTGGCAAACTTCCATTTGATCGCCGTCACTCATAAGATAGATATTTCGCTCATCAATTCCGCACTCCATAGCCGTTTCTTTGTGTTTAACTATATGGTTGTATTCGCCATGAACGGGTAAGAAAAATTTCGGCTTAACTAGCGAGAAAATCAGCTTTTGCTCTTCTATGGAAGCGTGGCCACTAACATGAATTTCACTAAAATCTTGATACGCCACTTTTGCGCCACTTTTTAGCAAGAAATTTAGCACGGTTGAAACGCTATTTTCGTTACCCGGAATCGCTTTTGCTGAGATGATAACCTGATCGGTTGGCTTGATTTTTATGTATTTATGCTCATCGGTTGCCATGCGATATAGTGCGCTCATGGTTTCGCCCTGAGAGCCTGTGGTTACGATTAAAACTTCATTTTCAGGGTATTTATCGACCTCTTCTGGGTCAATGAAAATCTTTTTATCTAAATTTACATAACCAAGCTCGATCGCAGTCCAAAGGTTTCGCTCCATACTTCGCCCAATGACGCAAACCTTGCGACCATATTTCACGCCCCGTTCGATCGCCTGATAAACGCGGTGGATATTTGAACTAAATGTGCTCATAATCACACGCCCATGAGAATTTCTAAAAATCGTATCAAATGTGCGACCGACTGAGCTTTCAGACTTCGTTACGCCATCGCGGTGCGAATTTGTGCTATCGCTCATAAGCAATAAAACGCCCCTATCGCCGTAATACGCCAAACGATTTAAATCCGTCGGATAGCCGTCAATCGGCGTGTGATCGATTTTAAAATCGCCTGTGTGGATAATGGTTCCAGCTTTCGTCGTTATCGCTAACGCAGAAGCGTCGATAATCGAGTGCGTTATGTGGATAAATTCCACTTCAAAATCGCCGATTTCATAAATTTTTCGCTTTTCCACAGGGCGAAAATAGCTTCGCTCCGATTTCAAGCCGTGTTCTTCAAATTTGTTTGAAATCATACCCAGTGGCAGCGGCGTAGCGTAGATAGGAAACTGAAATTCTTTGAAAAAATACGGCATCGCACCGATATGATCTTCGTGCGCGTGAGTGATGATGATACCTTGAATTTTATCTTTTATCTTGCGAACATAGTCAAAATCAGGTATCAAAATATCAACTCCTAGCATATTTTCATCAGGAAAGCTCATACCCACATCGACGATAATCGCGCTCGTTGCGGTCTCAAAAATCGTCATATTCGCGCCAATCTCGCCCAAGCCACCAAGCGGCGTGATTTTAACGCAGTCGTTGCTTCCGTTCATATATTTAAGTGGATTTAAACGCAAATCATGCATCGCCTTATTTGCTTCAATCACGCTTACAATCGCCTTTTGCCACGGCTCTTCGCCGTTTAATTTTATCGTTTGTGTTGATTTTTTGCGTTTTTTTGATTTTTTTGAAGCATTAGTTTGTTTTTGCGTTTCGCCGTTTTGTAAATTTACTTCATTTTGAGAACTTTGATTTTGCGAATTTGCGTTTTTCGCACTTTCGCCGTTTTGCGAATTTGCGCCGTTTTGCAAATTCGCCCCGTTTTGCGAATTCACACCTTGCGAATTTTTTGTTTGTTTGCTTGTTTGCACCGATTTTATCGCATTTTCATCGCTTAAATTTGCTAAATTTTCTACGCTACTTGTCGCTTCGTTAGCTTTTTTTGAATTTTGCGATTTTTTCCTATTTTTGCCACTTTTTTTGTTATTTTGCAAATTTGTATTTTTTAGATTATTTAGGTTTTTAGCCGTGTCATCAGCGAAAAAATCATCAAAAAATTCGCCCCCGTCGCTATCGTCGGCAAAAAAGTTATCAAACGCACTCTCACCGTTAATGTTAGTTAGCTTTTTAGTCCCTTTTTTGTGGCTTTTAGCGTTTGTGTTAGTGCGTTTGTTAGTGGCATTGTTAGTGGCGTTGTTAGTGGCGTTGTTAGTGGCGTTGTTAGTGAAATTTTGCGTAGAATTTAGGCTTTTTTCTTCGCCACTACTTTCATTTTTTTCTAACGATTTTTTTAAATTTTCTTTGCGTTTTTTGAAACGATTTGTCTTTTTAAATGGTCTTTCGTTATCTCTTTTGTTTTCTTCGTTCATTTTCTACCTTTAAATTTTTAAAAATTTTTAAAAACAAGGCGAAATCTAACTCGTGAGATCTGATAGTTTGCGAAATTTGCAAATTTGCGAAAATTTCATTTAGCAAATTTTTGTCAAATTTTGACGATAAATTTTTAAAAAGTGTCTTTCTCGGCGCAGAAAAACAAATACGCAAAAAGCCCTTAAATTCGGCATATTCGTCTAAATTTGCGAATTTTTTATGCTCGCTCAAAAATTCATTTTTTACTAAACGCATTACTGCCGAAGTTACCTTTGGCGGCGGCTCAAAGGCAAGTGGCGGCACTTCAAATAAAAACTCGCACACCCCAAATAAATTTGCCAAAACCGAAATCGCGCCAAATTTGCTATTTTTGCTTGTCGCACAAAATTTCAATGCAACTTCTTTTTGCACCATAACCACAAATCCAAGGCAATTATCATCGTCAATCGCCCTTAAAATCAGATTTGTAGCCACATAATACGGCAAATTTGCAGCCAAAAAATATTTTTTTTCGCTTAAACCGCCGTTTTGCCAAATCTCTAACGCATCGCCCAAAACAAGCTCAAAACGCCCATTTTCTAGCTCATCGGCAAATTTTGCGGTTAAAATTTTTTCTAAATCTCTATCTATCTCGTAACTTTTAACTTTTGAAATTTTTAAAAGTCTTAGAGTTAAATCACCCAAGCCAGGCCCAATTTCAACGATATTGCTCGTATCGTTGGGAATCGCTTGGACGATTTTATCCAAAATAACGCTATCTTTTAAAAAATTTTGTCCGAATTCTTTTTTCGCTTTAATCATAACAGACGAATTTATCTAAATTTTGCTTATAAAGTCATTAGATTAAGCAAAAATTCGCTAAAATAGCCAAATTTAGTAAATTTTTTAAAGGTTAAATTTGAATAATTTCGCAAAAAGAATAATCCCTTGCCTTGATGTAAATAACGGCAGAGTGGTAAAAGGCGTAAATTTCGTAAATCTAATCGACGCAGGAGACCCCGTCGAAGTCGCTAAAATCTACAACGACAGCGGTGCTGATGAGCTTTGTTTTTTAGATATAACTGCTAGTTTTGAAAACCGCGATACTATCGTGCATGTGGTCGAAAGCGTGGCAAAACAGCTTTTTATACCGCTAACCGTGGGTGGTGGAATTCGCAAGATTGACGATATTTCAAGGCTTTTAAATGTCGGTTGCGACAAGGTTAGCATTAACTCAGCCGCCATTTCAAATCCAAATTTAATCGACGAAGCAGCGAAAAAATTCGGCTCTCAATGTGTCGTGGTTGCTCTTGATGTCAAAAAAACCGGAAATAGCTATAACATTTTTATCCACGGCGGTCGCACGGATACGGGGATTGACGCCTATAAATGGGCAAAAGAAGTAGAATCTCGTGGTGCTGGGGAGATTTTGCTAACTTCTATGGACGCGGACGGCACCAAAAACGGCTTTGACTTGGAAGTTACGGGTAAAATTAGCAAAATGCTAAAAATCCCTGTCATCGCAAGTGGGGGAGCAGGAAATATGGAGCATATCAAAGAAGCCTTTGAGTGCGGGGCTGATGCGGCACTCGCGGCTAGTATTTTTCACTTTGGCGAGATAGAAATTTGCGATTTGAAAAAATATTTGGCTAAAAACGGCATAAAGGTGCGAGTTTGATTATCTGTGCAGGAAGTGTTGAGAGCTTTAAATTTGCCGTTCCTATCGGTATTGGACTAGTCGAAAGCGCGATAAATTTGACAAAAATTTTATCGCAAAATTCGTCAAATTTACCAAGCGAAATCATTTTTATAGGCTCTTGCGGGCTTTATAAAAACGGAAAAATTTTAGAAATTTATGAGAGTAAAATCGCTGTAAATGACGAAATATCGGCACTTTTAAAGCTTTCATATTCGCCGATACAGGCTAAATTTAACGGCGATGTTTCACATGAAACAATCATAACAAATTCATCAAATTTTATAACGACAGATAAAAATTCGGCTGAAATTTTCTTTCAAAAAGGTTATTTTTTAGAAAATATGGAATTTTACTCTGTCGTCAAAGTCGCCGAGATTTTTAAAATTCCTTGTCTAGGAATTTTTTGTGCGACGAATTTTTGCGATGAAAACGCACATAATGACTTTATAAAAAACTATGCAAAAGCCAAAGAAAAGCTAGAAAATTACTTAAAACAAAAAGGCAAAATTTGAAAAATATACTTGATTTTACCCTTGATGAGCTTTCGCAAATCGTTACGCCAAAATTTAGAGCCAAGCAAATTTATGAGTGGATTTACAAAAAAGGCGTTAAAAATTTCGACGAAATGCTAAATTTGCCAAAGGAATTAAGAGCAAATTTAAGCGAAAATTTCTATTTAGACCCCGTAAAATGCGCAAAATGCGAAGAGAGTATCGACGGAAGCAAAAAATATCTTTTCGAGCTAAAAGACGGCAAAACCATAGAAAGCGTTTTGCTTCCTATGAAAGATGAAGTCGCCGATGAAAACGGCAAAATTTCACGCCATGCAAGATACACGATTTGTGTCAGTTCGCAAGTCGGTTGCAAAATGGGCTGTGCATTTTGCCTAACTGCCAAAGGCGGATTTGTGCGAAATCTCACAGCAGGTGAAATCGTCGGGCAAATTTTATACATAAAAATCGCAAACCAAATCCCTTACGAAAGACGCGTAAATGTCGTATATATGGGTATGGGTGAACCGCTTGATAACCTAGCAAATGTCGCAAAAGCCGTGCAAATTCTAAAAGAAAATGACGGCCTAGCTATCGCTCCGCGCCGTCAGACTATCAGCACGAGCGGTCTAGCCACGCAGATAAAAAAACTTGGCGAAATGGATTTGGGCGTGCTACTAGCCATTTCGCTTCACGCCGTAACCGACGAGCTTCGCGCCAAGCTAATGCCGATAAACAAAGCTTACAACATAGCTTCGGTTATGGACGCCGTGCGAAATTTCCCCATAGATATGCGAAAGCGAGTGATGTTCGAATACCTTGTCATGGGTGGCGTAAATGATAGCCCTAGCGACGCAAAAACCCTTGTAAAGCTACTTCACGGAATAAAAGCAAAGGTAAATTTGATATATTTTAACCCACACGAAGGAAGCCCGTATCTGCGCCCAAGCACTGAAAATATGGTGAAATTCCAAGATTATCTCAGTGTGCATGGCGTAACCTGCACGATTCGCCAAAGCAAGGGGCTAGACATTAGTGCGGCGTGCGGACAACTAAAAGAAAGAAGCAAAAATGACCGCCCTTGATATAATCGAAGTTGTTTTTATCGCAATCGTCGCTATAATCGGCATTTGTGGAATTTTTTATGTAGTTTTAAGCGAGAAAAAATAATGGGCTAAATTGCTAGAAAAAATTCTTAAAACAATCTAGCCCATTATTTATAATTTAAATAGATTTATTTTACATGCTTTTGAGCTCGTATAAATTCCGGATTATCTTTTAACTTACGATTCCTTTTGAATTTAGATATTCCCACAAGCAAAGTAAGTATGCCGCCACCAATCCATAATAAGCCTCCATTATTAAGAGTGGCAAGACCAATAAACAATAAAACTATCGTAGCCACAAACCACGAAATCCACGAACAACCATAAGCAAGCTCTGCCTTGCAATCACCACAAACAATCGCACCAAATTTTATGTCATCTTTGCCACAAAATGGACATGTTAAAAATTCTTGTTCTTCCATGTTATCCTTTCAGATTAAAATTTGCAATATCATACCCCCCCCCCCCCCCTTAAAAATTGCTTAAATTTGCAAATTTTAGCTGGTTTAGCTATCGTTTTTTCATAATACCAATCAGTTTATCAAGTTTAGAAATTTGTAATAAATATAGAATTTATTGAGGCAATATTTTTATATCCATTTTGTTTCAAAATTTTAACGCTTTCAAAAACTCGCTTTTAAAATCAGCCTTTGTTTGAATATCATAAATTTGTCCGTTAAATTCAAAACTCAAATTCGCCGCATGTAAGCAAAGCCTAGAAGCGCCTGTTAAATTTATCCGCTCACACACGCTTAATTTCTCGTCCAAAATCGCTTCAAAAGTCGCCGTGTCAGTCCCGTAAAGCGGGTCGCCTAAAATTTTGTGTTTCACATGAAACAAATGCAAACGAATTTGATGCTGTCTTCCAGTCAGTGGCACAGCTCGAACAAAAGTCGCATTAAATTCGCTAAAATATTCTATCGGATAAATCTCAGTTATCGCCTTTTTGCCGTTTTCGCAAATTCGCATTTTTATCGCCACTTCGTCAGTTTCTAAACTCTCGCTTATTGGCTCATCGATTACAAATTCTCGCTCAACTCTCCCGCTCACCAAAGCAAAATATGATTTTTTCACCGCCCTATTTTCAAAAAGCATTTTCAACGCATTTAAACTAGCCAAATTTTTTGCGACCAGTATCACGCCGCTTGTCTCTTTATCGAGCCTATGCACGACCGCCGCACTTCGCCCGTAAAGCGACCAAATTTCATCATAAAGCGAATATTTGCAACCTCTGCCGTTTGGGTGAGAAAGCACTCCGCTAGGCTTGTCAAATACGGCGAATTCTTCGCATTCAAAAATCGGTCGCAGTCCAACAGGCTCACATTTATAATCTATCAAAAAAATCTCCCCATTTGCCACGCTGTTTTTCGCCATTACCACGCCTGAGCCGTCCAGCACCCTGCCCTTATCACACAGCCTTTGAGCGCCTTTCATATCGTGCCCCAAGCCCAGCAAAATTTCAAAAATCCGCCGATTTGTAAATTTGCCTAAACTAAATTTCTCATACGCCATATTAACTAACTTTTCAGCCCTTTTTTAATATAATTTTGGATTATATCAAATTTCAAATAAAGGCACAAAAATGGTAGAGCGATACGCACGAAAAATTATGAAAGACAAATGGACGCAGTTTGCCAAATACGACGCTTGGCTAAAAGTCGAACTAGCCGCAGTCAAGGCGTGGAACAAGCTTGGCTTTATCCCTGATGATGATTGCGAAAAAATCTGCAAAAACGCTAAATTTAGCGTCGAACGCATAGACGAAATCGAAAAAACGACAAAGCACGATGTGATTGCGTTTTTAACCAGCGTGAGCGAGAGCTTGGGCGAAGAGAGCAGATTTGTGCATTATGGTATGACAAGTAGCGATTGTATCGATACGGCTGTGGCATTGCAGATAAAAGATAGCTTGGATTTGATTATCGCTGACATCGAAGCCCTAAAAACGGCAATCAAAAATCAAGCGATGAAACACAAAAATACGCTTATGGTAGGCAGAAGCCACGGTATTCACGGCGAACCGATAACTTTTGGCTTAGTTTTAGCAATTTGGCACGATGAGATAAATCGTGCATTAGAACTTATAAAACACGCTTATGGCGTCATAAGTATCGGTCAAATCAGCGGTGCAATGGGAAATTTCGCTCACGCTCCATTAGAACTTGAAGAGCTAGTTTGCCAAAATCTAGGCTTAAAACCAGCCCCGGCATCAAACCAAGTCATACAAAGAGATCGCTACGCGCAAGTGATGAACGCTTTGGCAATTTTGGCTTCAAGTTGCGAGAAAATCGCCGTAGCAATCCGCCACTACCAAAGAACAGAAGTTTATGAGTGTGAAGAGTATTTTGCCCCCGGACAAAAGGGAAGCTCGGCAATGCCACACAAACGAAATCCGGTTCTTAGCGAAAATGTAACGGGGCTTTGCAGGGTTTTAAGAAGTTATGCGATACCTGCTATGGAAAATGTCGCTTTGTGGCACGAAAGAGACATTAGCCACAGCTCAGTTGAGAGATTTATACTGCCAGATGGCTTTGTAACGGCGGATTTTATGCTAAATCGCCTTGCAAATTTGATCGAAAATTTAGTCGTTTATCCTGAAAATATGATGAAAAATCTAAATTTAACAGGCGGATTAGTTTTTTCACAAAGAGTTTTGCTAGAACTGCCTAAAAAAGGGCTATCGCGCGAAGAAGCCTACAAAATCGTGCAAAGAAATGCGATGAAAGTTTGGGCTGATTTGCAAGAAGGCAAAAAAGCTATCGATGAAAACGGAGCTAGTTTGTATCTGCAAAATTTACTAGCCGACGACGACCTAAGAAAAGCTTTGAGCGAAGACGAGATTAAAGCGTGTTTTGATTATGGATATTACACCAAAAATGTGGATAAGATTTTCGCTCGTGTGTTTGGGTAGATAAAATTTAAAGGATTAATTATGGAAGAAAAAAAGAGCTTTACCAAAGTTTGTTTTGAATTTGTTATCAAGGCAATCATCAGCCTAGCGTTCTTGTTTGTAATCACCGCTTGTTTTTTCCCGCTGTGGGATGCGATTGCTGTGAAACATTTTAGCGCTCCAAAACTTACTCTTATAGAGTTTTTTGGGCTTTGTCTTTTAGGGCGTTGTATTTTTGGCTTTGGGGATAATCCGTAAATTTGCAAATTTACCCCACTACCGTCATTGCGAGAAACTGCGTAGCAGTTCCGCAATGACACTAAAAAAATCTAAGCAAAATTTAAAAAAACTTTTCTTAGTTTCTAAGGCTTAAAAAGCTACAATCCAAACATTAATTTTTATTCAGATGGGAAGTGTAAATGAAAGTTATCAAAAGAAACGGACGAACCGAAGAATTAGACATTTCAAAAATCAAAAAATACACCACAGCAGCGGTCGCAGGTATCGAAAATGTAAGTCTTAGCGAACTCGAGGTCGATGCGAAAATTCAGTTTCGTGATATGATTACCACAGAAGAAATTCAGCAAACGCTTATCAAAACCGCAGTCGATAAAATCGACATAGATCGCCCAAACTGGACATTTGTCGCTGCAAGGCTGTTTTTGTATGATTTGTATCACAAAGTAACTTCATTTAACGGCTACAACCATTTACGCGAATACTTCGAACGCGGCGAAGCCGAGGGTCGCATTATGCTAGGACTTAAAGAAAAATACGACCTAGATGACCTAAATGACTACATAAAAATCGAGCGAGATTTACAGTTTAACTACCTTGGCATAAAAACGCTTTATGACCGCTATCTTATAAAAGACAAACAAGGAAAGCCTATCGAGCTACCTCAACACATGTTTATGGCGATTGCTATGTTTTTGGCACAAAATGAGCTAGACAGCCAAACTTGGGCGAAAAAATTCTACGATTTAATAAGCAAATTTGAAGTCATGCTTGCCACTCCGACACTCTCAAACGCACGCACCACACGCCACCAGCTAAGCTCTTGCTATGTCGGTTCTGTGCCTGATAATATCGAAGGAATTTTTGATAGCTATAAAGAAATGGCGCTTTTATCAAAATTCGGCGGTGGTATCGGCTGGGACTGGTGCAAAGTCCGCGCAATGGGCGGTAGTATAGACGGACACAAAAACGCAGCAGGTGGCATAATACCTTTCTTAAAAATCACAAACGACATAGCCGTGGCTGTGGATCAACTAGGCACCAGAAAAGGCGCAATCGCCGTGTATATCGAGCCGTGGCACATGGATATAAACGACTTTTTGGATTTGCGTAAAAACTCAGGCGAAGAACGCCGCAGAGCGCATGAAATTTTCCCAGCTCTTTGGATAAACGATTTATTTATGAAGCGCCTAGCAAATAACGAAAAATGGACACTTTTTGACCCTGTCGATGTGGCTGATTTGTGCGATGTGTGGGGCGAAGAATTTGAAGCAAAATATATCGCCTACGAAAACGACCCAAATATCAGCAAATCAACCGTTCTAGCAAAAGAGCTTTGGAAAAAAATCCTAACTAGCTATTTTGAGACAGGAATGCCGTTTTTGTGCTTTAAAGATAACGCAAACAGGGTTAATCCAAATTCGCACAAAGGCATTATTAGAAGCTCGAATTTATGCACCGAAATTTTTCAAAATACACAGGCAAACCACTACAAAACTAAAATCGTCTATGCTGACGGCACGGAAGAACTTTTCGAAGAAAATGAAGAAGTCGTCGTAAATGGTAAAATCACTAAAAAAGCCAAAAAAATCACGGCACTTGATACGATAAACGGCAAAGACATTTTCATCGTAGAAAAGGGCGTAGATGAAGGCGCGACGGCAGTTTGCAATCTCGCAAGTGTAAATTTAAGCAAAATTCACACCCAAGAAGACATAAAACGCGTCGTGCCAATCGCCGTGCGAATGCTAGATAATGTCATCGAGCTAAATTTTTACCCACACGCAAAGGTAAAACGCACGAATTTACGCTCTCGCGCCATAGGCTTAGGCGTAATGGGCGAAGCGCAAATGCTTGCCGAAAAGGGCATTATTTGGGGCAGTTACGAGCATTTTGAAACAATAGATAAAATCATGGAAAACATAAGCTACAACGCCATTTACGCTTCATCAAATTTAGCTCTTGAAAAGGGAAAATACCCTGAATTTGAGGGCTCAAAATGGTCGCAAGGAATTTTCCCAATCGATTTAGCAAACGAAAACGCCAAAAAACTAGTCGGTCGTGGGGGACTTTTTGAAGATAACTCTTGCGACTGGGACGCACTTAGAGCAAAAGTCAAAAAAGACGGCATGAGAAACGGCTATTTAATGGCGATTGCGCCGACTTCATCGATTTCGATTTTAGTCGGCACTACGCAGACTATCGAGCCTGTGTATAAACGCAAATGGTTCGAACACAACCTAAGCGGTATGATTCCTGTGGTCGTGCCAAATCTAAGCCCCGATACTTGGCAAGCCTATGTTCCGGCATACGAGCTAGACCAGCGACTGCTTATAAAAGCAGGTGCAATCCGCCAAAAATGGATAGATCAAGGTCAAAGCCTAAATATTTTTATCACGCTTGATAAGGCTAGCGGTAAGGTGCTAAATGACATTTACACCCTTGCGTGGGAGCTTGGCATTAAATCGACATATTATCTAAGAAGCGAAAGCCCATCGACGGATAATTTTAATAATGATGTTGCAGATAGAAGTATAGAGTGCGAAGGTTGCCAATAAATTTTGTCTTGGCGTAGTTGAAACGAGCCTAGCTTTCGTGCGATATTCGTAAATTTTTCGCTTCGATAGGCATACCAGCCTTATCTCGCTCAAAATTTACTTCAAAACGCACGAAATCGTCGGCATTTGGTTGCCAAATTTACATTGAATTGTTTTGCAAATTCATTTCCATTGTCATTGCGAGACCACGCAGTGGTCGAAGCAATCGCCAAAGTTTAAATTTACAAATTCACATTTTGATTAATTTACCATTGGCGATTGCTTCGTTCGCTTCGCTCTCTCGCAATGACAAATTAAACAAATTTGAAAACCAAATGCCGACGATTTTTCGTGTTTTCGAGCAAAATGAGCGAAGAATTAGCCGTCTGGCTATTCGAGCGAATTTTGCGAAGAATCACGGAAAAGCTAGGCTGAATTCTACTTAAAATTTGAAAACCAAATGCCGACGATTTTTCGCAAGACGGGCATAAGATAAGACTTTTTTCGTCTATCGTTGCCCGTCTTGCGGAAAAGCTAGGCTGAATTCAATGCCAAAATTAATCACAAAAACTCTCTATTATTTTCCAAATTCTTTGCTATCTGCATCATCAACTTCATCGATTCTAACAGCTTTACATTGACATCTTTTTCGTTTTTGTTAAATCTAAAAAGCTCTTTGTTTTCTACTGCGATGATGAGCGAATTTCCTTTTAAATACAAAGCCGTGCTACCGATTAAATTCTCCATTATGGCTTGAAGTTTAGCCAAAATTTGCGTATTTTCGACGACTTCCACGCCGCCGTTTTGCAAAAATTCCACCCCGTCGGGGACATAAATGTCAAAAATTTCGCTAAGCTTTCCACTTTGTTTTAAGAGCTTTAAATTCGCACTTGGAGCTTCGCCTTTTAGCACCACTTCCATTTCGCTATTAAAGGGCACGGCATAGTTAAATTTCGCCACAAATCCGTCGAAAATCGAGCCGTCATTTATGCGATTAAAAATCTTATCCAAATCAAAAAATTTCTTTTTGCGTTTGAAATCTCGCACCAAACGCAAATCCCCAAATTTCGCTTCGCCCTGCCCTATTTTGCCGATTATGCTTTGATTACAAACGGCTAAATTCGCACCTTTTTGAAAGGCAGTATCGTCAAAATCGTTTATAAAAAAGGCACCAAATGGCTGAAATGTGAAATTTAGCTCCTTTGCCACGCCGACTAAAAATTCGTTATTGAAAAGCTCATTTTCTTTCGCATTTTGCGAATTTTCGAGCTTTTTTTCGCAATAAACATAAACGGCATAGCAAAAAAAGCCCAGCACAAGCAGATACAAAAACCAAAATTTGCCAAAATTCGCCCGATAAGCGAAAAATAAACCGACAAAAATCAACGCCAAAATGCCTTGCAATTTAAAACGAGAGTATTTTTGAGCTTCGCATAACTTTTTACGCTTCAACTCATAAGAAATTTGGCTCATCGCTTCTCCTAACTATCCAAATTTTACTATTAAGTTTCAGAATTTTAACTATATCAAACATTGCATTAAGTTCGGCTTTTATGCGTGGCGCCATACTTTGGCTAATAATGCTTTTGTTTAAATTCGGCTCAAAACTATCATATCCGCGATCGATTTTTATAAAAATTTTGTTGTCTAAAAAACTTAGCGAAATAGGACATTTCATCAATCTTTTTAGCCTTAAAATTCGCTCCATAAACGCAGGAGTTAAAATATACATTGTTTGTTGTATGTCCGAGCCAAAAACGCTAAATTCATCGTTAAATTCGCTATTATCCATTTTTATCTTTTTGTATCCGTTTTTATTTATCTTGGTTTTTGGCATTACGATGATACGACCTTGTGTTTTTTTATTGAAATCGGCTACAAATAAAAGCCCTTGAAAAACCACAACGCCATATTCTTCTCCATTTTCTGCTCTACTCATTTTCCGTTTCAATAATAAATCGCAGAATTTAAAACTTATATCATCGATTTTACCGCTAACTAAATCATTTCCACCATATAACTGAAACTGAGAAAATAAATTTGAATAATAAATATCATTAAGACTAATCATACCATACTTTGAATACTCAAACCCTAGCGAATTTACATATCTTTTTAGATAAAAATCTTTATATTTATCTATAAAATAAGATTTATCTTCCATTTCGTATTCATCTCTAAAATGTTTAAAGTAAAAGAAAAATACAACAGCAAATCCAAAAAAACCAATTCCAAAAATAAAGCTGTCGTGTTTTTCAATATATAAACCCAATAACCATAGTGCAAAAATGAGAAGAGAGAGAAATGTCGTAAAAAACGCCTTCAAATTTCTTTTGGATTTTTTAGAATGCGCTTCTTTTCTCTCTCTTTCTAAATTCAAAAGCTCTTTTAGCGATGAGTTTTTAAAATCTTTACCCATTAAATTTTTCCGTTGATTTTCGTTTCAAATACGCTATTTTGCGCATTTAGCACCCAAATTTTACTATTAAGTTTCAGAATTTTAACTATATCAAACATTGCATTAAGTTCGGCTTTTATGCGCGGTGCGATGTTTTTATTGACGATATTTTGGCTTAAATCAGGCTCAAAGCTATCATAGCCACGATCGACCTTGATAAAAATGCGATTATCCACAAAACTCACGCTTATGGGATCTTTAAGCATTTTTTGCAATTTTATCAACTGCTCCATAAGCGAAAAATTTAGGATATACATCGCATTTTGCGGGTCGTTTGTAAAAACTTCGAAAAGCTTATTAAATTCGGTGTTATCCATTTTTATATCTTTTAATCTATTTTTGGCGATAATTTCGCCGTTTTGCCGACCCACACGGGACAAAACGACGGTTTTTGAATTTATCTTTTTGTGAAAATCTGCCATAAAAAATAGCCCTTGAAACGCCGTTACAAAGGTTTTTGTATCGTAATTTGTATTTAAATACGGCAAATTTTTTACAAAAACGCTTCCGTCTTCGGTTTCGATTTTATTTTCGATTAGCAAATCGCTAAAAACAAATCTAACTCCGTCGATCTCGCCTGAGATTTTATCGTTTCCGCTTTGTTTGTCAAAACTCGCAAACAAGCCACTTTTCATAATATCAAGTGCGTGGATATGCCCTATTTTTCGGTATTCAAAACCGAGCGAATTTATGTAGTTTTTTAGGTAAAAATTCTTGTATTTATCGATAAATTTAAACGCTTCATCTTGCGTAAATTCGTGTTTGTAGTGCTTAAAATAGTGAAAAATAAAATATATAAAAATCAATAATGCCACCACGCCACCGAATTTGGTCTCAAAAAACACTCGCCCCAAATATGTCAAAAATAGCGTCATAAAAATCGCCGCAAAAACGGCAAAAATAATCGCCATAAGGCTAAATTCCGGCATTTTGCGAACTATCTTTTTTCGCATTTTTTCAAGCTCTAAAAGCGTTTTTTGCTCATCGTTCATTTTGCCCTACTCTGCACTATTTTGAGTTGAATTCTCGCTCGAATTCGCCGAATTCTGCCCCAAATGAGCTTTAAAAATCTTAGAATTTAGCTTTAAATTTTCTACGATACCCACAAACTGCATTATCTCGTCGTGGTAGCGTTGCGGAGCTGAGTTTTCGCCTATTAACGGGACTTTATAATCAGCTTCAAAGCTATCTTTGCCTAAATTTATGTAGATATAAATTTTATTTTCCACAAAGCAAAAATCGCACTTCGCACCAAAAAATTTACGCAAATAAAGCATTTTTTCCATTAAATTTGGCGTCAAAATGTAACGAGCAGCAATTTCATCATCACAAAAAGTGGCAAAAGTATCGTTAAATTCGCTATTATCCATTTTGGTTTTTTTCATATTGCAAAAGGCAAAATGATTTTTCTTATCAAGCACCACGACCTTTGCACTAAAAAATTTGTTAAAATCAGCCACAAAGAAAATCCCGTAAAATAGCCTTTGTTCGCTTGGAGGCTGATTTGGGCGATTTGAATTTCTAACTAGCCTTGATAGGCGAATATCGCTAAATTTAACTTCCACGCCCTCTAATTCGCCGTAAATCAGGTCGTTTCCGTTATAAATATCGTAAAAATCGTTATAAATTTTGGCTTTGTTAAATTCGCTAAATTCGATAAATTCGTCTTTTTCGTAAGCTAAATTTGGCGAAATACTAGCGATGATTTGCGTTATGATTTTATCTTTAAATTCGCTCCCAAAGCCCTTTTTAACGCGAGAGCTAAGCAGTCCATAAACAAAAATCGCCACAAAGCCACCGGCAAAAAGTGCGATACCAAAATCGCCGGAACTTCGTAGCAACCAAAATGCCAAAACACAACCCAAAACGCCGCAAAAAATTTTAATTTTTAAAATTTTTGAAGCAACGCTTTTTCGCAAATTTTCTAAATTTGCTAGTTCGTTTTGATTAAATTTGACGCCTGAATCGTGCAAAATTTAGCCTATCTTTTAAACATTTCGCTTACATTTGGAGCGACTTTTTCGCTCTCGTCGGCTGCGAAAAATTCGCGTTTTTCAAAGCGGAAAAAGTTTGCTACCAAATTTGTCGGAAACATTTCACAAGCGTTGTTGTAATCTAACACCGCTCCGTTGTAAGCACGGCGAGCCGCACTAATTTGCTCTTCGACTTCGGTCAGGGTTGATTGCAGATGAAGCACATTTTCGTTCGCTCTTAGCTCAGGGTAGTTTTCAACAGCGACTTTTATGTTGCCAAGAAGCGTTGAAATTTTGTTGTTTAAATCAAACTTTTGCGCGTCGTTTTTCGCCGCCATAGCTTCGTTTCTAAGCTCGGTAACTTTGGTTAAAACTTCTCTTTCGTGCGTGAGATACTCTTTAACGGCAGCGACTAAATTTGGGATTAAATCGTAGCGTTTTTTAAGCTGAGTATCGACACCTGCGTAGATGTTTGAGACCTGATTTCGTTTGCCGATAAGCGAGTTATAAATGCTAATAACAGCCAAAACTAACGCCGCAACAACGGCACAAATAACCAAAAATGCGTTCATTTTTCTTTCCTTTTTTGATAAATTCGTAAAATTCTATTTAAAATAAACTTTATAAGTGATAAATTTGCGAATTTAACCTGACCTGCACCGAAATTTTTAGCAAAATTTAACCTTTTTAAATTTGATATAAGCAAAATTCAGGTATAATCGCAGTTCTTTTAAGTGTCAAGGTAGCTCAGCTGGTTAGAGCGCTGGTCTCATAAGCCGGAGGTCGAGAGTTCAAGTCTCTCTCTTGACACCATTTCTTTTTTTATTTCCCTGTGATTTTTCATTTTGCTAGATTTTTTCAATGACAAAATAGCTCAACTTAAATTTAAACTGCGTATGCCGACGATTTTGGTTGTTAAAATTTGTAGATTGCCACGAATTTTTGCGTAGCAAAAATTCTCACAATGACAAATTAAGCAAATTTGAGCTACAAATGCCGACGATTTTGCACCAAATTTGCATAAGATAAGACTTAATTCGTCTATCGTTGCAAATTTGGTGCAAAAGCTAGGCTAAATTCAACCTAAAAAATACAATCAAACCACCAAAATTCCAGCATTTCGCATTAAATTCAACGCCGCATTTGTGTAGTATTCTTTATCGTGGCTCGGTGCTTCGTAAGTTGAAACGCACGAGCTTGGCAAAATAACATCTTTTTTCATATTCTTTTCGTTTAGATAAGTTCGCAAAGAAAGTGCAAACTGCAACACGCAAATATCCGTGCAACAGCCCGTGATGATAAATCTATCAAAATCATCTAAAATATTTTTATCCAAATTTAAAAAGCCGTTTGTGGATTTTTTAAGCGTTGTATTTTCAGGCGTGGCAAATTCGGCAAGTTCATCGATTATCTCGGCTTCTGGTGTCCCTGCTATGCAATGAACAGGATAGCTTTTCATCTCCAAATCCCTTTCTTCGTGGGCGTCGCAGATAAAATGCACGAATTTGGCATTTGCGATTTGCGTTGCGATTGCAGGGGCGATTTTAGCGATATTTGGATCAGCCATCGCACCGAATTTACAAAAACCATTAACCATATCGATAACAAAAACTAAACTTTTCATCTAAAAATCCTTTGAAATTTTAAATTTTGTGTCTTTTGAAATGTCTATTTTAGCACGAATTTGTTGAATTTCGTCCAAATCAATCATGGCAGTTTTCACGCTTTGAAATTCGCCTAAATTTAAAATTTCATCGCCGTTTGGCGAAATCAAAAGCGAATTTCCGCCAAATTTGCCCTTTTTTTCGCCTTTTGAATTTATTATTTCGCCGCTTCCATTTACGCTACAAACAAAAACTTGATTTTCCACAGCACGGGCGAAATTTAAAATTTTCCAGTGATTTATCCGTTTTTCGTCCCATTGGGCTGGGATAAAAAGCAAATCAGCCCTATTTTTTTCGCTATTTTCGCCCTGCCCTGCACCACAAAGCGATTTTATAAAATCCCCAAAACGCAAATCATAGCAAATCGCCACGGCACACTTAACGCCGTCAAGCTCGAAAACGCCGTAGTTTTCGCCGCTTTTGATAATTTCGTCTTCTTTTGCTGGGGAGAAAGTGTGAATTTTATCATATTCGCTCACCACTTCGCCGTTTCGATTAAAAACAAAATTTGAGTTATAAATTTTATCATTTTTTAAATTCATAACGCTTCCTGCGACGATATTTACGGAATTTTGCTTAGCAAATTTGCTAAAAATTTCCTTTGTTTTCTTTCCGTCTTTATCACAAAATTCAACCAAATTTTTAGAAGTGAAAAAACCGCAATTTAGCGTTTCAGGCAAAACGATAAAATCAGGCTTTTCAGCCATAGCTAAATTCATCAAATTTAGCAAATTTTGATAATTTTCATCGTTTTTGCGAAATTTAATATCGGCTTGGATTAGGGCGATTTTCTTTTTCATTTTTGTAACCTTAAATTGTTTGCGTGAGTTAGTGCGATTGCGATTGCATCGGTAATATCAAGCGGTTTTATCTCTTTTTGAATTCCTAAAATTCGCTTTACCATAAAAGCAACCTGCTCTTTTGCCGCTTTTGCCTTGCCCGTTACGCTTTTTTTAACTTGCAAAGGCGTGTATTCGGCAAAATTTCCATAAATTTGCAAAATTTTTAAACTCAAAGCTCCCCTAAACTGGGCTAATTTTAAAACTGATTGCGGATTGTAAGCATAAAACATGCTCTCAATCGCCACTTCATCGATCTTATGGGTGGCAAAAATTTGATCAATCGCTTCGCACATTTGTGTCATTTGAAATTGAACATTTTCAGGTTTCATTTTCACAAGCCCTGCTTCGACTAAACTAATTTTATTCACGCTTTTTTCTAAAATCGCATAGCCCATATTTCTGGTTCCCGGATCTATTCCTAAAATTTTCATTCACACTCTTTCACGCGTTTTTTATAAATTTATTCACAAAATTATATATTAAATTTAATCATCAATTTATTAAATTTTAGATAAAATCTTATGGTTTATTTATCTAAGGATTTTGATGTTATCGTTACAAGATGAAATTTTAACTCTATTTCAAAAGGAAATTTTGCCCGTCGAATTTAACCGCTACGCAAAACAGCTCAAATTTAACGAGAAAAATTCCAAACCTGATTTTGTCGTCTATAATGTCCCAAATGAGATTATAGCAAGATTTATTCAGACAAAATACGGCGATTTACTAACAAGACTTTGGGAAAATAAAACCGGCATCAAACCTATCATCAAAATCACTTCAAAATCACGCATTTCACAAAAAGATCAAATTCAAAAGAGCGAAAAGCCAAAAAGTTCGCTTTTGTTTGAATCTTTTACTTTTGAAAATTTTATCGTTGGCGATTCAAATCAATTTGCTTACAATCTTGCAAAAAGTGTTGCGGAAAATCCCGGAAAACAATTTAATCCGCTTTTTATCTACGGTCCAAGTGGTTTGGGTAAAACTCATTTACTCCAAAGTATAGGACACTACGGCATAGCAAAAGGAAATTCAGTTTTATGCGTAACTAGTGAGCAATTTGCAAATGATTTAACATTTCACATAGCCAATAAAATAACCGATAAATTTAAAAATAAATACCGTAACTGCGACCTTCTTTTGATAGATGATATTCAGTTTTTAGTAGGCAGAGAAAAGGCAAAAGAGGAGTTTTTTAACACATTTAATGAACTTAGAAAAAAGCAGTGTCAGATTGTTTTAACAAGCGATTGCAAACCAAAATATTTAAAAGGCTTTGAAGATAGGCTTATTAGCCGTTTTGAAAGCGGAGTTGTGGCTGATATTACTCCGCCTGATTTGGAAACTAAAATAGCTATTATCAAGCGAAAAAGTTATGATAATAAAATCACTCTTACAAAAGCCGTCATCGAATACATCGCCACAAATATGGGCGATAACATAAGAGAAATCGAAGGAATTATGAGTCAAATTTTAGCCTATTCTAGGCTTATTAGAGCTGAAATTTCGCTTGAAATCGTTAAAAATTTCGTTCAAGATAAAATAAAAGAAAAAATGGATCAAGTCTCGCTTGATAGCATACTTAACATTATCTCAAAAGAGCTAAATATAAAACCAAGCGATATAAAAAGCAAAACTCGCACAAAAGGCATTGTCGATGCAAGGCGAATAGGAATTTATTTAGCTAAAACTCTAACTTCAAATTCAACCGCACAAATAGCTAAATTTTTTGGCTTAAACGACCACAGTGCCGTTAGTCATAATATAAAAAAAATAAACGAACTAATAGATAACGATGATGAAATTAGACTGCAAGTTGAAGAGTTAAAAAATAAAATTCAGCGAAAAAAGGATTAAATTTAGTGATGAATTGTGATAAATTTTCAAATTTGCGTGATTTAAATTTCGCCTATTTTACGAATTTACAAAGAGTTTTTCACAAATTCACAAAGCCAACTATAACAACAATAAAATTTAATAAATTTGTAAAGGATAAAAGATGAAAGTTGTAATTAATAAAACCGTTCTTGACAGTATAATTACAAACACAAATCCTTATTTGGATAAAAAGGATTTAAGTTCTATTACTTCTCATATCTTACTTTGCGCTAAAAACGGCGTTTTAAGCATAAAAGCAACAGATCATGAAATCGGACTTAGTTACAATATCAAAAATGTAACTATTGAAGATGAAGGTTTTGCTACCGCAAACGGAACAAAATTACTAAATGCTATAAAAGGTTTAAATGACGATGATGTAACGCTTGAAGTTATGAATGGCTCTTTGTTTGTAAAACAAAAAAGATCAAAATATAAACTTCCTATGTATAACCACGAAGACTTCCCTGAATTTCCAAATGTTTCAAACAAAGATAAATTCGATATAAACACAATGGTTTTTGGTAGAAGTTTAAAGAAAATTTTTACTTCAATCGATACTAGCAATCCAAAATATGAGCTAAACGGAGCTTTGATTGATGTTAAAGACGGCTTTATAAATTTAGTCGGAACCGATACAAAAAGACTTAGTATTTATAAATTAAAAACGCAAACAAATTCAAACGGAAAAAATATCATAATCCCTAAAAAAGCCATAGCTGAAATTCAAAAACTTTTCAGTGATAAAATCGAAATTTATTACGATGAAACCGTGCTTTTAGCCGTTAGCGAAAATTTCGAATTTTTTACAAAGCTAATCAATGGCAGATACCCTGATTATGCAAGAGTTGTGCCAAGCGAAACAGCTTTTAGTGTTAATATTTCTCGTGATAAGATGATTGAAGGTATAAAAGCAGTAAGCTCAATGTGCGAACAGATGAAAATCACGATTAAACCTGACGGAATTGTTTTTGAAAGTATAAATGAAGATAACTCAGAAGCAAGAACTGAAATCGAAATTCAAAACGAAGTTGATGAAAATATAGTTTTTGGTATCAAAAATAGATTTTTACTTGACTTTTTAACTAGTATTGAAGAAAATAGCTTCTTGTTAGAATTTAATAACCCTGAATCGGCATTTGTAGTATCTAGTGGTGATCTAAAAACCGTAATGATGCCGATAAATTTATAAAATAAGGAAAAATTTAAATGGAAAATTACGGCGCTGGTAATATTAAAGTTTTAAAAGGTTTAGAAGCGGTTAGAAAACGCCCCGGTATGTATATCGGCGATACAAATATAAACGGGCTTCATCACATGATTTATGAAGTTGTCGATAACTCTATCGATGAAGCTATGGCTGGGCATTGTGATACGATTGATGTTGAGCTTACTTTGGAAGGAAGCTGTATAGTAACCGACAACGGACGGGGAATTCCTGTCGATATTCATCCGACTGAAAAAATTCCTGCTGCAACGGTTGTTTTAACCGTTCTTCATGCCGGCGGTAAATTTGATAAAGATACTTATAAAGTCTCAGGTGGTTTGCACGGCGTTGGCGTTTCGGTTGTAAATGCACTTTCTAAAAAATTAGTCGTAACGATTAAAAGAGACGGAAACGAACACAGACAAGAATTTTCAAAAGGAATTCCACAAAGCGAACTTGAAATCATAAAACCTGCCAAAAAAACAGGAACTACGGTTGAATTTTGGCCGGATGGCGAAATTTTTGAAATTTTAGAATTTGATGATGAAATTTTGTCAAAAAGATTTAGAGAATTAGCCTATTTAAATCCAAAAATAACTATAAATTTCAAAGATCAAAGAACAGGTAGAAGCGAAAGTTTTCACTATGAAGGCGGATTGGAAAGTTTTGTAACTGATATGAACAGATCAACTCCGGTTTCAAAGCCTGTATTTTTTAGCGATACCGTCGAAGATGTCGCCGTTGATATAGCTTTAATGTATAATGAAACTTATAGTGAAAATTTACTAAGCTTTGTAAATAATATTAAAACTCCCGACGGCGGAACGCACGAAGCAGGTTTTAGAGCAGGGCTTACAAGAGCTATAACAAATTATATCGCCGCAAACGCTTCGGCAAAAGAAAAAGATACAAAAATCACAGGCGATGATATTAGAGAAGGCTTAATCGCCGTTGTAAGCGTAAAAGTGCCTGAACCGCAGTTTGAAGGGCAAACCAAAGGAAAACTGGGATCTAGCTATGTAAAACCGATAGTGCAAAAAATGACCTTTGATGTGCTTTGCAAATATTTTGAAGAAAATCCTATCGAAGCAAGAGCGATAATGAGTAAGGCTCTTTTAGCAGCGCGTGGTAGGGAAGCGGCACGCAAAGCAAGAGATTTAACTAGAAAAAAAGAGAGTTTTTCTGTTGGAACATTGCCGGGAAAACTTGCAGATTGTCAAAGTAAAGATGCAAGTATTAGCGAAATTTATCTTGTCGAGGGCGATAGTGCAGGGGGTTCAGCAAAACAAGGTAGAGATAGAGTTTTTCAAGCGATTTTGCCGTTGCGCGGAAAAATTTTAAATGTCGAAAAGGCAAGATTAGAGAAAATTTTACAATCCGAAGAGATAAAAAATATGATAACTGCCTTTGGTTGCGGTATCGGGGACGAATTTGATGAAGAAAAATTGCGTTATCATAAAATCATCATTATGACCGATGCTGATGTCGATGGTAGCCATATACAAACTCTGCTTTTGACTTTCTTTTTTAGATTTTTACCAAAAGTCGTTGAAAACGGCTATGTGTATCTAGCCCAACCGCCGCTTTTTAAATACAAAAAAGGCAAAAAAGAGATTTACTTAAAAGATGAAAAGGCTTTGAGCGAATTTTTGATTGAAACAGGCATTGATATGGCTGAATTTGAAGGCATTGGAAATAAAGATTTGACAGATTTCTTAAAAATCGTCTCAACTTATCGTTCGCTTTTAAATGAGCTTAAAAATCGTTTTAGCGTTTTAAGTGCTATTAGGTATTTAATCGAAGAAGCAAATTTAGAAAATGTCGATTATGATGAGCTTTTTGACGCACTAAAAATTCGCCTTGAAAAAGAGAATTTTAATATCTTAAATCATTATGTTAGCGAAAATGGAATTCGCATGTATGTGCAAACTCCAAACGGCTTAGAACAGCTAAAAATCGATAACACACTTTTAGATAATCATATTTTCAAAGAGGCAAAATATGTTTATTCAAAAATCAAAGATAGAGAGCTTGATTTTGGCGGCAGAGATTTTGTCGAAGTTTTAAACGAAATCGAAAAAAATTCGAAAAAAGGTGCGTATATACAACGCTATAAAGGTCTAGGTGAGATGAACCCTGATCAGCTTTGGGAAACTACGATGAGTCCTGAAAATCGCCGTTTGCTTCGCATAAATATAAATGATGCACAAAGTGCTAGTGATACATTTAATCTTTTCATGGGCGATGAAGTTGAGCCAAGAAGGAATTACATTCAAGACCATGCAAAAGATGTTAAACATTTGGATATTTAGATGTTATATAGTGAAAAAAAAGAGAGATCAAATCGGTTTAAACTAGCACTAAAAGTTGCTTTTCCTTTTACTTTAGTGCTTATTTTTATCGCATATTTTATGTTTAAAGAAGGCGATTTTACAAGAGACGATGTTATTTTATTTGTAATTTTGCTTTTGTGTTATGTTTATTACGCGACATATTTGATTTATATGGGATTTAAAAAAAGCTTAATAGATCCCGTTAGTAGGGTGTTTGTGCGAGATGAAATTTTAAAAATCATAGCAAAAGATATAAAAAAAGAAAAGGTAAATAATATCGTTTTAATGCGTATAAAAAATATCATCGACATAAACGATCGCTATGGTTATCGAAACGGCGATGAAATTTTGCGACTTTTTGTCGTTGAATTTGATAAATTTATGCAAGATCATAAATTTAAAGATATTCCTATCGGTAGATTTATCAACGGAAACTTTATCTTTGCAATCGACGGAAAAAGGGCAAATTTACACCATATTTTAAATATGTTTGAGCGAAAAATCGCAAATCAAACGATAAATAATATCGAACTAAAAATGGAATATGCTACAATCAATGCAGATTATGATAAAAATTTAAACAATGTCATAAATGCGCTATTTTACAAGATAAATCACAAAGATGATGAAGAGCTTGATTTTGATAAAATCGAAATTGGAACCTTTGAAAATGATGTTTTAGAAGCGATAAATAACGAACAATACAGCATAAAATATCAGCTAATGAAATCTGTAAATGGCGAAGATGAGTATCTGAATTTTATCCCAAAAATAGATTTAAAAGAGCAGGGCAAGATAACAAAAAGCAAGATTATTGATATTATTTTGCAAAATAACTATGCCGTGAAATATGATTTGAATTTGATAAAATATATCGCTAAAAATATATATTTTAGGGATATTAAGGGTAAAATTTTTGTAGAAATTATAGCAAGCACACTGCGAAATAGCGACTTTAAAAAGGAAATTTTAAAGCTAATTGATAATAATCTAATCGATCCTAAAAAGATCGTTTTTGAATTTAACGAAGAGCTGATTTATCCTGAGATTAAGCGATTTAGCGAGATTTTGTTGCAGTTTAAAGAGCTTGGATTTAGTTTTGGATTAAGCCAGTTTGGTGGTGCAAATGCAAGTTTTGAGTATCTAAAACATTTAAATGTTGATTTTGTCATTTATGACATTGAATTTAATAAAAATTTTTACGAAGAAAAAACGCACGAAATTTTTCTGAATTTAAATAAAATGTGCAAGGAAATCGGCGTAAAAACAGCTATTAGATTTGTCGATAAAAAGCCGTTTTATGAAGATTTGAAAGAAAGCGGGATCGACATAGTTCAAGGTTTTTGTGTCGAAAAACCTGTTGATTTAGAAAATTTAAGAGAGCAAATATGAGATACGGCGAAAAAGAGATAAAAGAATTTGATGTAGATAAAGATTTAGAAATTTGGGAAAATAAACACAAAAGGGATTATTTGATAAAAATAACCCTGCCTGAGTTTTGTTGTTTATGTCCGAGATCTGGTTATCCGGATTTTGCGACCATTTATTTGGAGTATGTGCCTGATAAATTCGTCGTTGAGCTAAAAGCGATAAAACTTTATATAAATTCCTTTATGAATCGCCACATAAGCCACGAAGATAGCATAAACGAAATTTACGGCGTTTTAGAAGAAAAACTAAAACCAAAATCGATGAAAATCATCGGCGATTTCAATCCGCGCGGAAATGTCCATACCGTCATAGAAATCAGCTCAAAAAGCATAGAAAAATGATAACTCCTGTTATAATCGAGCAAATTTTCAAAAGCGCTAGTATTAGTCGTTGGAACGACTACCCAAAAATGGTAAATTTAGTCGAGCTTGACAAACAGGCACATAAATTTATTATCGCTTATTTTTTGGCTAGTTTTGAAGATGATATTGATATGGGCTATTTGATTGAAGCTGGGATTTTTGAATTTTTGGCTCGTATTGTCGTAACCGACATTCGCCCTGATGTCTTTCATCATATCCAAAAAACACACAAAGAAAAGATAAATAATTGGGTTTTATCAATCCTTGAAAACGATTTAAAACTCGTGCAAAACGGCGAATTTTTCGAGCGTTTTAAAAATTATTTGAATTCAAAAGATCATATCAAAGAAAAGACCATTTTAAAGGCTTCCGGCTACCTTGCTACAAGATGGGAATTTAATATCGTTTATCAAACTAGCCAGTTTTTAAACGACATTGAAGAGCTTAAATTTAAAGTTGAAGAAGAGCTTGAAGATTATTATGAGCTAATTGGCGTTCGCAAAATCGTTATGAATAAAAAACTAGCAAGACTAGTTGATCTTAGTGGCAGACTTCGCTTTCAAAAGCGTTGGGCGCAAACACCACGAATTCCTGAGACTTCGGTTTTAGGGCACATGTTGGTTGTGGCGATTTTAAGCTATTTTTACTCGCTAAAAGTCGGCGCTTGTAAAACCCGCAAAATTTACAACTTTTTTTGCGCTTTATTTCACGATTTGCCTGAAAGTTTGACAAGGGACATTATAAGCCCTGTAAAATACGGCATTGACGGGCTAAGTGAAATCATAAATGATTATGAAATGCGTTTGATTGACGATAAAATTTTGCCTTTTGTGCCTGGGAATATAAGAGATAGTTTTAGCTATATTCTTGGAATTCGCAAAAACGGCGAAAAATTTATAAAAGATGAATTTGAAAATAGAATTTGCGAAAATGAGCCAAAATTCATAGAAGGAAGTTTGCAAAGCGTAAATGACGATAAATTTAATGCTATTGATGGCAAAGCGCTTAAATATTGCGATAAAATCGCAGCTTATTTTGAAGCTGGAATTTCCATAAGCTACGGCGTAAAAAGTAAAGAACTAGTCGCAGGTTTTGAAGGTATGGAAGAGTTTTTCAAGGAAAAACCAAAGGTCGAAGGCGTAAATTTTTGCGAAATTTGCGAAAGTTTTAAAAAACATTTTGGCTTGAAGCGTGAAAATTTGTGAATTTAAAGGAAGCAGAATTTAAAAAACCCCTTCCCAGATGACTGCGGCACACACCTAAAAAAAGTGCTCTGCTGTGTTCCCACCCTGAAGCGGTGCTTTTTAAAAGCATTGCACAGGTCTAAGAAGAGGCGAATTCGGATTATATTTGAATTTTGCTTAAAATAAGGTTATAAGATGAGTTTTAAAATTTTTTTATCGGATGTGTTTAGACAACTTTTTATCCGCCGTCATAAGTCTATGGAGTTTCGCGGTAAGGTTTTTGCGGCAATGCTACTAGCCAAAAAAACGCAAAGCGATGAAGATTATGAAATCATAAATGAGTTAGCTAGCGAAATTTATCCAAATGATCAAAAGTGCATAGAGCTACTGATTTCGACGGTAAAAGAGTATGTCAGGAAGGCAAAAATTTACAAAAATTTAAATTTGGATTCTTTATTAAATGAGATTGATAAAGACTTAAAAACGCACAAAAGGCTTATCAAAAAAATCGATTTTTCACACCTTAGACGACTTATTTGCGATGACGATACTGACGCGCTTATACAGCAAAGAGTTTATGAATTTTTTGTCAGCGAAGTAAAAAGTTATTCATAAATTTAAGAATAAATTTTGTATAATAGACCCTTTTTATAAAATCACAAACGGAGTAAATTTTGGAAAATATAAGAAATATCGCCGTTATCGCCCATGTCGATCACGGAAAAACCACAATCGTAGATGAACTTTTAAAGCAATCAGGCACATTTGACGAACGCGCAAATATCGGCGAACGGGTAATGGATAGCAACGACATAGAAAAAGAACGCGGAATTACCATTTTATCAAAAAATACGGCCATCAAATATAAAGACACAAAAATAAATATCATCGACACCCCGGGACACGCTGATTTCGGTGGCGAAGTCGAGCGAGTTTTAAAAATGGTCGATGGCGTTTTGTTACTAGTCGATGCGCAAGAAGGCGTAATGCCTCAAACTAAATTTGTCGTTAAAAAAGCCCTATCTTTGGGACTTCGCCCGATAGTCGTGGTAAATAAAATAGATAAACCGGCAGCAGATCCTGATCGCGTGGTAAATGAAATTTTTGACCTTTTTGTCGCGCTTGATGCAAACGACGAACAGCTTGAATTCCCTGTGATTTATGCAGCGGCTAAAAACGGCTTTGCTAGATACAGCCTAGAAGATACAAACAACGATATGCAGCCGCTTTTTGAAACGATAGTTTCGCATGTGCCTAGACCTAGCGGGGATAATGCAAACCCTTTGCAGTTGCAAGTTTTTACGCTTGATTATGATAACTATGTCGGTAAAATCGGTATTGCACGAATTTTCAACGGAAAAATCGCAAAAAATCAAAGCGTAATGTTAGCCAAAGCTGACGGCACAAAAGTAACAGGGCGAATTTCAAAGCTTATCGGATTTTTGGGGCTTGATAGGATTGATATTGACGAAGCAGGGACGGGCGATATTGTGGCGATTGCCGGATTTGAAGCCCTTGATGTTGGCGATAGTATCGTTGATCCTGCTAATCCGATTCCACTTGAAGCTTTGCATATCGAAGAGCCGACTTTAAGCGTTATTTTTAGCGTAAATGACGGACCTTTGGCAGGAACTGAGGGTAAATTTGTAACTTCAAATAAAATCGATGAACGCTTAGCGGCAGAAATGAAAACAAATATCGCAATGCGTTATGAAAATGTCGGCGAGGGCAAATTTAAAGTTAGCGGTAGGGGCGAACTTCAAATTACCATTTTAGCTGAAAATATGCGTAGGGAAGGGTTTGAGTTTTGTCTTGGTCGCCCAGAAGTCATCGTAAAAGAAATAAACGGCGTAAAATGCGAACCTTTCGAGCATTTGGTTATCGACGCGCCAGATGATTGCACCGGAACGGTCATCGAAAAACTAGGTCGAAAAAAAGCAGAAATGAAAGTTATGAACCCGACAGGCGACGGACAAACAAGAATCGAATTTGAAATCCCTGCTCGTGGGCTTATCGGTTTTCGTTCGCAGTTTCTAACCGATACAAAAGGCGAGGGCGTGATGAACCATAGCTTTTTGGAATTTCGCCCATTAACAGGAAATGTTGAAAAACGCCAAAACGGCGCATTAGTGAGTATGGAAGACGGCGTTGCTTTGGGTTACAGCCTTTGGAATTTGCAAGATCGAGGTGTGCTATTTATCGCGCCACAAGCAAAGGTTTATGTCGGTATGATTATCGGCGAACATAGCCGTCCAAACGACCTTGAAGTAAATCCTATAAAAGGCAAAAATTTAACAAATGTTCGCGCTAGCGGAAGCGATGATGCGATAAAACTAGTTCCGCCTAGAACGCTAAATTTAGAAAGAGCTTTGGAATGGATCGAAGAAGACGAGCTAGTCGAAGTTACGCCGATAAGTATTCGCGTTAGAAAGCGATATTTAGATCCGAATATCAGAAAGCGTATGTCGAAGACTAAGTCTTAAAATTATATGAGCCTAGTTTTAATTCCCCAAACTTGAACGGATTAAGGCGTAAATTCGGACAATTCCTACGCTCAAAACAAGCGAAGCGGTGCAAGGCGAAGCCGAAGCAGGTTTCCTTGATTACCACTCAAAGGTAACTTCGCTTGAAATCGTCCGAATTTACGCCTTACTACGCCTATTCTGTCTTGAATATTTTTGTAGAAAATTAAGCAAATTTGCCAAATCTGTAGTCATTGCGAGAATTTGCGTAGCAAATTCGTGGCAATCCAGCAACGCCGTTAGGCGTTTTTAAATTTACAAACTTAAATCTAATCGCAAATTTGGAAATTTTGATGATCTATTTTTCGAATTTTTTTGTTTTTGATTAGCCTATTTACGGCGACCGAGACATTTTGGCGTGGGGCGCCTACAAAACTAGCGATTTCGCTAACTCCGCCATTGACATGTGCTATATCGCCGTTTGCGATTTGAAGCAAAAATTTATAAGTTCGGGTTTCGACGCTATCAAAAACTAGCTCTTTTATCACATTTTTTTGCATTGTCATATTTTTCAAAAACGAGTTAAAAAGATAAATCGCAAAGTCTTGGTTGAACTCAAACAGATCAATCACGGTGGATAAATTTGCTTCTAAAATTTCCGCATTTTGCGTGATTTCAAAAGACGAAAAAGTATCGACAAGCACAAATGAACCTGCTCTAAAATAGCTTAGCACATACTCCCTGCCGCTTTCGTGATAGGTGTTTAACTTGCCCTCGCCTTTTAGGATAATCATAAAAAGTTTTTTTTGTGCGTAAATCATCGCACCTTTTTGGTAGCAAAGATGTCTAAATTTAGCTAAATCTTCTTCGTTAAAAAATGATAACTCTTGTCCGTCAAAAACCCCTGTCGTTCTCGTTCCCATAAAATTCCCCTTTTTTGAATTATACAGAAAAATTCGAAAAAAACAAAAAAAAAAAAAACGAAAAATGAAAATTTTTCGCAAAAACAAAGCCAAATTTTTTAAATTTGTCGCAAAAATGACAACGGCTTTTTTGGCTTTTAATTATAATTTTGGTATCTGTTTTAAGGAGAATTTATGAAAAAAGCTATCATTTTTTCTTTGCTTATTTCCTGTCTTAGTGCAGGGGAGTTGCTCTATCCAAGCGTTGTAAAAAATGTTTCTTTGAGCGAGAATTTAAAGGAAGTCGCAGGAAAACTCCTGCCTACAAACGGCGTTGAAATTTTAGAAAAAAAGGACGGCGTGGTTAAATTCGCCGTTACAGGCTATCAAAATCCAAAATCGCCAAATATCGTATATTTTACGCCAAAAGCTAGAATTTTGGTTGTATCTTTTGCTAAAACGAAAGTGCCCCAATTTGAAGTTTTAGGCGATGAAGACGGCTTTAAAAAAGTAAAATTAATAGCCTACACAAATGACGGCGATTTTAGTGCGAATTTAGACGAAATGTTTGCGGAAGCGAATACTAAATTTATGGAAAACTGCGGCACTTGCCACCCGCCACATTTAGGACATACGCAAGTGGCAAATCGCTGGCCAGCACTCATTAAATCAATGCAAGCTAGAACGCCGTTAAATCAAGATGAAATTTGGACTATAACTCAGTTTTTACAAAAACATTCAAAAGACTTCAACATAAAGGAGATCAAATGAAAAGACGAAGTTTTCTAAAAGGAACAGCTACACTTGGCGCAGCAAGTGCTATGCCTAGTTTTGTTTTCGGCGAAGCCGCAAATACCGCTTTGGTAAAAAACGGCGAAGTCATCACGGGAGCGCACTGGGGAATTTTAAAAGCTACCGTAAAAGACGGCAAAATCGTAAAATCGGAAGCTTGGAAAAAAACTTCAAATGTGCCAAATCCTTTGCAAACTGCGATGGACGATTTGGTTTATAAAGCAAGAATCAAAGCCCCGATGGTTCGCAAAAGCTACCTTGAAAATCCAGATAGCCCAAAACCAGAGCTTCGCGGTAAGGACGAGTGGGTAGAAGTAAAATACGAAGACGCTATCAAGCTAGTTGCAAAAGAACTTAAAAAAACGCGCGAACAAAAAGGTATGAATAGCATTTGTGCAGGAAGCTACGCTTGGCAAAGCTCAGGCGCACTTGGTATGGCAAGAACGCTTTTGCATAGATTTATGAATATGACAGGTGGTTTTGTGGGCGTTACCGGGGATTTTTCAACCGGAGCTGCGCAAGTGATTTTGCCACATGTCGTGGGATCTAGCCAAGTTTATGAGCAACAAACCGTTTGGCCTGTGGTTTTAGAAAATTCAAAAGTTGTCGTGCTTTGGGGTATGAATCCAATCGGCACTTTGCGTTTGTCATTTACGGTTTCTGATGAAGGCTCGTTTAAATATTTTGAAAAATTGCGTGATAGCGGTAAAGAAATCATCATCATAGATCCGCTCAAAACAATCACAACTAAATTTTTTGAAGGCAAAGCTACTCATATCAGACCTACTCCAAATACCGATGTTGCGATGATGTTAGCTATGGCAAATCACCTGCTAAAATCAGGTAAATATGATAAAGAATTTTTAAGCACTTACACCGTTGGCTTTGATAAATTTGAGCAGTATTTACTAGGCAAAGAAGACGGCGTAGAAAAAACACCTGAGTGGGCAGAGAAAATTTGCGGAATCGAAGCAAAAGTTATAAAAGAATTAGCTGAAAAATTCTTTGATAATCGCACTATGATTATGGCTGGTTGGGGTATGCAAAGAGCGCACCATGGCGAACAAGTCCATTGGATGATAGTAACTCTTGCTAGTATGCTTGGTCAAATAGGGCTCCCAGGTGGTGGATTTGGTTTTAGCTACCACTATGCAAACGGCGGAACGCCAAGTTGCGTTGGTGGCGTAATTAAAACAATCAACGCAGGAAGCGTAGGCGTTATCAAAGACGGCAAATATATGGGTCCTGCTAATGCTGACGGCGCAAAAGAAAATGCAGCGCAATCTTGGCTATCAAATACGGCACTAATGTCATATCCTGTCGCAAGGAACGCAGACGCTTTGCTAAATCCGGGCGCAACGCTTGATGATAACGGAAATAAAATCACATATCCTGATATGGATTTTATCTACTGGGTCGGCGGAAATCCGCTAACACAACAACAAGACACAAATAAAAATGTTAAAGCTTGGCGAAAACCACGAACTATCGTCGTAAATGAAATTTACTGGACGCCGACAGCGAAAATGGCTGATATTGTCTTCCCAGTAACTAGCTCGTATGAGAGAAATGACATTTCTATGACAGGGGACTACACAAATATGCACATTGTCCCACAAAAACAGGTCGTAGAAAAACAATTTGGCGCAAAAGATGATTATCAAGTTTTCGTTGATTTATGTAAAGCTTATGCAGACGGTCTAGCCGAAGCTTACACAGAAGGCGGCAAAACCGAAATGGACTGGATAAAAGAGTTTTATGAAACAGCGGCGAATCAAGTAAATGCAAACGAAGCTTTGGGAATAAAAATGCCAAGCTTTGAAGAGTGGTGGAACAAAAACGAACCGACTGAATTTAGCCCTACAATGGAGAGCGAAAGCTATGTAACTTTTGCAGATTTTAGAGAAGATCCGATTTTAAATGCACTCGGAACGCCGTCAGGTTTGATTGAAATTTACTCTGAAACAATCGAAAAAATGGGCTATGATGACTGCAAAGCTCACCCGACATGGTTTGAGCCAATCGAGTGGCTAGGTATGAAGGATAAACCAGCCAGATTCCACATGATAAGCCCACACCCAAATGATCGCTTACACTCACAACAAAACCAAACTAAGCTAAGAGATAGCTATGCAGTGGCGGGAAGAGAGCCGATTTTTATCAACGAAGAAGACGCAAAAGAGCTAGGCATAAAAAACGGCGATTTGGTAAGAGTTTTCAACGCCAGAGGTCAAATTCTAGCAGGTGCGGTCGTAAATGATGACGCTCCAAGAAATGTCGTAAAACTATGCGAAGGTGCTTGGTATGATCCAAACGAAAACGGACTTTGCAAAAACGGCTCGGCAAATGTGCTTACTATCGATATTCCGACAAGCAAACTAGCCAACGGAAATATCTCTCACACTTGCCTTGTAAATGTGGAAGTCTATAAACCAAAAGACGGCGAAGACATCACGCTAACTGCGTTTATGCCGCCAAAAGGCGCGAAATAAGCAAAATTTGGCTAGGATTTCCTAGCCAAATTTTAAAATTCTACAAAATTTTGCAAATTTCAAAATTCCGCTATCGCAAATTTGAAATACTGCTCCGAAATTTTGCTTTTTAAAATCCAACGAAATTTCTACGAATTTCTCAATTTACAAAGTTACTTCGCAAGCTTATAATAAATCAATACAAAATTTTGCACCACATAATCAAAATTTCAACCCATTTTAAGGGGGGGGGGTATAATAAGACTTTATTTTTTTTCAAGGAGAAAACTATGGATGAAGAGCTACACTTAGGCTGCCCATTTTGTGGCAAGGACGACATCAAATACGGAGTATCAGTTTGCAGTGGTTGCCAAGCTGAGATTAGATATGGTGTAGACTGGGCTCCAGTTTTAATTGTGGGTGTAATATTGTTTATCGTATCTTGTATTCTTATTAGCAATAGATATAGCTTTATTGCTGACCTTGTTGGGCTTGCTTGCTTTATCGGTAGCTTGGTCTGTATCGTCAAAGGTGTATATAGATTTTTACAAAATTTAAGCTATAAAAAGGGTCCTAAATTTTTCAGACGAGAATTTCGTTAATTCTATTGTTTATTTGTAGGTATCCAAACCTACAAATAATCGTTTATGTGATATTAGTATCGTAGGCTGGGCATCCTTGCCCACCAAAAAAGATAAAATAATTCAATATTCAATTTAAATAAATATTCTTCGCTTAGCTTCGTTTAGCTCGGAATGATATAAAATCAAATCGTAAATTTAACTCGTAAATCGCCACGACTTTGCTGTCGCAAAGTATCGCAATGACAAAACAAGTGTAACGCTTTTTTGCATAGCAAAAAATGTTTCTTGCGAAGCGTAGCGAAGCAGAGTAAATCAAACAAATTTAACTTATAATTCAAATTTACTGAATAAATTACAAAATTTAAATTTCTTAATATGAAATTTATGCTATTCTATAAATTTAATTTTTTTCAAAAAAAGGTTTTTTATGAAACAAATTTTAATGGGAAACGAAGCGATTGCGCTTGGGCTAATACACGCAAATGTCGATGTCGTATCGGGCTACCCCGGGACGCCGTCGAGTGAAATTCTAGGCAATTTCCAAAAATTACGCGACAAAATGGGCTTACAAGCTTACGCTGAGTGGGCGAGTAACGAAAAGGTCGGTTACGAAGTAGCTTACGCTCACGCTATGAGCGGTAAAAACGCCTGTGCTACGATGAAACAGGTGGGCTTAAATGTCGCAGCAGACGCTGTGATGAACTCAGCCTACATAGGCAATATCGGCGCGATGATTTTAATAAGTGCCGATGATCCGGGCTTTTACTCATCTCAAACAGAGCAAGATAGCAGAGTTTTTGCTAAATTCGCTAGGATTCCTGCTCTTGATCCTGCTAGTCCCCAAGAAGCGTATGATTTTATAAAAATTTGTGCAGAAATATCACGCAAATTTGAAATCCCCGTAATGTTTCGCTCTATAATGCGAGTTGCCCACGCAAGGCAAAACTGCGAAATCTCAGAAAATAGCGAATTTAACCCGCCAAAAGGCGAATTTATCAAAAATACAAATCGCTGGGCAGGTGTGCCACCTGGTCCAAGATATATTCAAGGTGTAGAATTACTTGAAAAAATCGAGCAAATTCGCAAATTTAACTATGAAAATTTTATTAAACCAAAGATTGCAAATTTAAAAGGCGGCGATAAGGCTGAAATTCTCTGTATCACAAGCGGGGTTGCAAGTAGCTATGTAAGCGAAGCAGCGAGTGATCTAAAAATAAACGCCGATGTCCTTAAAATCGATATGCCCACACCTTTGCCATACAACGAGCTAAATGAACTTTGCAAAAGCTACAAAAAAGTCGTGGTTTTTGAAGAGCCGTATGCTTGTATGGAAGAAGATTTAAGCGGCGAAAATATCTACGGCAAAAAAACAGGACATGTCCATAAAATCCATGAATTTGGCAAAGATAAAGTTTTTGAAGCGTTTGCAAATTTGGGTATTTTAGACGGCAAAAATCCTTTTAAAGCACCAAAATTTAGTGGTTACGAGCTTCCAAAAAGACCGCCAAATTTATGCCCTGGCTGTCCGCATAGAGATATTTTTTATAGCATTACCAAAACTTTTCGCACAAAGCAGTCTATTTATGCAAGCGACATTGGTTGCTATACTCTCGCACTTAATCAAAATGCGATAGATCACTTCCTTTGCATGGGTGCTAGTATTTCTACTGCAAGTGGTTTTAGCCTAGCAAACCCTGATAAAACGGTCGTTGCTACGATTGGCGATAGCACATTTTTGCACTCAGGTATGCCGCCGCTCATCAACGCAGTTTATCAAAAACACAAATTTATTTTGATAATCTTAGACAACTCAACTACTGCGATGACAGGTCGCCAAACTACGCCAGAAAGGGCTTCGGGCGATATTGACATCAAAAAGCTGGTCGAAGGCTGTGGCATAAAATGCCATGAGTATTTTTACGAGCCTGATTTAAACAAAACCATGCTTTTTATGAAAGGTTTAAAATCGGCTTATGAGAGCAGTGAAGTGCCTGTGGTAGCGGTGATTCGCCAGTTTTGCATTTTGGATAAATCGAATTCAAAAATTCCGCAAATTTACGCCGTCGTAAATGAAGCAAAATGCGTTGAGTGCGATACTTGCGTGGGCAAATACAAATGCCCTGCTATGAGCTACAACGAACGCCATAAAGTTGAGATCGATCCGTTTTTATGCACGGGCTGTTCGGCATGTATTAGCGGACTTTGTCCGACAGATGCTTTTGAAGTGAGGTCAAAATGAAATATCAAATTTTAATCGCTGGATATGGCGGACAAGGTGCCGTTTTTTTAGTAAAACTGCTTTCAATCGCAGCCGCAAACAAAGGCTATGCGTGTCTTGGCACGGAAAATCACGGCATGAGCCAAAGGGGCGGAAGTGTTTCATGCGGCATTAAAATCGGCGATTTTTTTAGCCCAAATATCGATGAAAATTCGGCTGATTTGTTGATTGCATTGGAGCAAACAGAAGCGCTTCGTTATTTGCAATTTTTAAATCAAAATTCAGGCGTAATTGCCGTAAATTCAGATGAAAATTTTCCAAATTTGCCGTTTAAAATTTACGCAACAAACGCCTTTAAAAAGGCAAAATCAGGCGAATTTGACATAGGCGGGTTAAATGTTTATATGCTAGGAATTGTTATCAAAAATGTAGCAAATTTTCCGTTTTCTTATGATGAAATTTGCAAAGCAATCGAAATTTTTAACCCAAAAGTCGCCGAAAAAAACAAACAAATTTTAAAACTAGCAATGGAGAGCTAAGATGAGTGATACGCCAAAATACTGGTCCATCAACGAAATCGTTGATAAAGAAACGCTAAGAGAAATCCAAAACAAAAGATTTGCCAAATTTTTAAAAAGGATTTCTAAGGTTGAATTTTATCAGAAAAAATTTGCCGAACTTGGGCTTAAATTTGATGAAATCAAAGATATTTCCGAGCTTTCAAAGCTTCCTTTTACGACAAAAAAAGATATGCGAGATCATTATCCATTTGGGCTTTTTGCAGTTCCGCAAAAAAAGGTCGTGCGAATTCATTCTAGTAGTGGCACAAGCGGTAAGCCGACCGTCGTAGGATACACTAGAAAAGATTTAGAAATTTGGTGCGAAGTTTTGGCTAGGGTCTTTACTATGGCAGGTGTGGGCAAAAACGACACCGTGCATAATGCCTACGGATACGGGCTTTTTACAGGCGGTCTTGGAGCGCACTATGGTGCTGAGACTGTCGGGGCTTCTGTCGTGCCGTCTAGCTCTGGCTTTACAGAACGCCAACTTATGCTTTTAAGGGATTTTGGAGCGACTGCGATTTCATGCACTCCGTCATTTGCTATGCACTTAGCAGATCATGCCAAAGCTTTGGGTTATGATCTTAAAAAAGATTTTAAGCTAAAAGCAGGAATTTTTGGTGCTGAGCCGACTAGCAAAGCTCTAAAACAAGCTATTGCCGAAGCGTGGGGGATAAATTATCACGATATTTACGGACTTAGTGAAATTTTAGGACCCGGTGTCGCCGGAGGGTGCGGTAAAAGCGAAGGAATGCATATTTTTGAAGATCACTTCTATCCTGAGATTATCGATCCAAAAACAGGTGAAGTTTTGCCTGATGGAGAAAAAGGCGAGTTAGTCATAACAACGCTTACAAAAGAAGCTATTCCGCTACTTCGCTACCGAACTGGCGATGTAACTTCGATAAAAACTGGCAAATGCCCTTGCGGCAGGAATTTGCGTATGATCGAAAGTATCGTAGGAAGAAGCGATGATATGGTTATCATAAACGGCGTAAATGTCTTCCCAAGCCAAGTAGAGCATGTTTTATCGACTATCGAAGGATTAAGTCTAAATTATCAAATCGTCCTAAGCAAAAAAGGGTATTTAGATAAGATTGAAGTCAAGGTCGAAATGAGCGATGATTTCAACTTTGATAGCATTTCGGCGATTGAAAATTTACAAAAAGAAACAGCCGCAAAACTGCTAACAAATTTATTTATCCACGCAAGTGTAAATATAGTAGAACCGCGTAGTATCGGTGCTAGCGATACCAAAATCAAAAGAGTAATCGACAAAAGGAACGAAGCATGAAACAACTTAGCGTATTTTTAGAAAACAAACCCGGCGAACTAACTGCCATGAGCGATATTTTGCGAGATAGCGACATTTCTATTGATTCAGTTGTCATAGCAGAGACTTCTAAATTTGGCGTTGTGCGTATCATCACTAGCGAATTTGACAAAGCGGCGGACGCTCTAAAAAAAGCAGGATTTAGCGCAAGAACCGTCGATGTGGTCGCCGTTAAAATCGCAAACAAAAAAGGCACATTTGCTAAAATCGTTGAAGCTCTAAGCGGGGCTGGAATTAGCATAAATTATTGTTATAGCTATTATGCTGATACAAATTTTGGCATTTTTGTATTTTCGCTCGATGATAACGAAAAAGGCGAGAAAGCACTGCAAAATGCGGGATTTGAAGTCATAAAATAGTAATTTATATAAATTTGATTTAATAGTCAAAATTTAGATTAAATTTTGACTATTATTTAAACAAATTCGTAAATTTAATTGCAAAATAAGGCAAAGTATAATCCAACTTACGCCTTTTTCTCGCTTACGATATTTACGATATTTTCTCCGACCATAACGGCGATTTTTGCCATAAATTCAGCCGGACTTGTAAATCCAACACACGAGCAGTTGATTTCGCCAAGCACATATTTGTCTTTGCCATTTTCGTCAGTATCAAGGATAAAATCTGCCGTCCAAATCAAAGGCAAATCGTAATTTCCAAGTTTTGTGCGAATCTCAGGCAGACGCTCTAAAAACCAGCCGATCAAATTTTCCCACTCTTTTGGCTCATCATAGCGATATTTTGCACCGCTAAAAAGTGTCGCGCTAAATGCGTCCCCGCCTTCTGCCGGTTTTTTATGCACGACATAAACAGGCGTTTTATAAAGCATTAAAATGCGAATTTCGCCCTCTTTAATGCGTGGCAAAAATGTCATATCTACAAGCATTCCGTTATCGCCGACGATGTATTGTTCGCAAAAGTCCATAAATTCGCCAAGTTTTCGCTCTTCTGAGTGATTGTCTTTGGCTTCGGTGCAGATGATTTTGGTATCAAGTGCTAAGCTATCAAATTTGCCGTAATCGCCTGCATTTTCAAGTCTTACACGCCAAATTCCTTCACCCGTAGATCCGCGATTTTGTTTTAAAACTCTCTCGCCTTTGGCAAGTGATTTTGGAAATGTGCTTTTAAATGTCGCAATATCATAATACGCATAAGTATCATCAGGCACTAGCTCGGTGTCAGCGAGTTTGGTTAGAGCGTCTTTTGCGCCATATCCTATCATCGCATCAGGGTGCGGCATACCGACTAGGCCATCAGTGCAGAGCTTTCGTAGCATTTCAAAATAAAGTTTTTCTTCTTTGATATTTCCCGGATTTACACGCGAAACATAGCCGTCAGCGTTGTCTCTAACGAATTCGTAAATTTTTTTGCTCTCATTTTCGTCTCGCAAAATTTCATCGCTTAATTGGATAACTTCCCCCGTCCAGCCGTGAGTGCTAAGTGCATTTACCATCGGCATCGTATCTCGTCTGTGTCCGTCTTCGCCCTTGTCCGTGCCGCCTACGGCTTCGAAAAAAACTATTCTTTTTTTCATGATTTTGTCCTTTAAAATAAAAATGTAATTTTTAAGTCTATCTAAAATTTAGTTAAAAGCCATTGAATTTAAGAAAATATTAAATTTAGCAAACTTTCTGTATAATTCCACATTAAGTTTTTAAAGGGCTATTATGAATTTGAAAAAATTTTGCATATTTATTTTTGTGGCGATATTTTTGACAGGCTGTGCGGAAGTTTTAAATGAAATCGACAACGAAATTGCAAAGCAGTTTCCACAAATTCAAACAAATAAAACAAACAAGGGTAAAACTACGCAAACAGGCAAAACAACACCAGCCAAAACTGCCAAAAACAGCTCAGCAGACTTTTTTACGGCAATGGGAGATAATGAAGCGGCGCAAATCGTAAAAGGCACTCACAAAAACACTCCGTCTTGGTTCGCGCAAAGCAAAACCACACTTGGTGGCGCAAATGACGCAACAAATTTGCAAAACATGAAAGCTTCACTAGCTATCATCAAACAAACCAATGCAAAACGCAAAAGCGAAGGCAAAAGCGCTCTTAAAGTCAGCCATAAAATGATGGCAATCTCGCAAATTCGCACAAATTACGCGGCGCATTATAAATTTTCTCACGCACCACTAACGGGCGTTGCAAGTGTAGCCGAAAATCTTGCCAAAGGTCAAGCAAACGGCGCAGCAGCCGTAAATGCGTGGTATAGCGAAAAATCAAACTGCCCGAACAAATCTGCAAAAAACTGCAAATTTAGCGCAAACACGGGGCATTATTTGAATTTGGTAAATTCTAGTTATAGCGTAACGGGAGCTAGTTTGGCAAATAAAACTTACGGCGGAGTTTATGGCTCTGGCGGAAACGGCTACACTATCGAGCAATACGAAGCGATGTTTGATAAATGGCTAAATTCGAAATAGATTTTCGTAAAATTGATTAAATTTGTAGGATTAGGCAAGAAATTTGTAGGATTGTTCTACCAAAATCGGATAAAATTTAGCTAAAATTAGAAAAAATTAAAAGGTAAAATAATGAAAAAAATCGAAAATCAACGATTTACAGGGGAGAGAGCCCTATTTATGGCAAAAAATTTAGAAATTTCGCATTGTTCGTTTGGGGACGGCGAATCGCCCTTAAAAGAGAGCGAAAATATCGCTGTAACGGCGTCAAATTTCGAGTGGAAGTATCCGTTTTGGTATAGCAAAAATTTTCGCATTAAAAACTGCTTTTTTGACGAAATTGCAAGAGCAGGAATTTGGTATAGCAAGGATTTTAGCTTAAAAGATTGCTTGTATTATGCGCCAAAAGGGTTTCGCGGGAGCGAAAATTTTGAGCTTGAAAATATCCAAATTCCAAACGCTGCTGAAACTCTTTGGTTTTGCAAAAATGTAAAATTAAAAAATATCGTCGCAAACGGGCAGTATTTTGGCATGAAAAGCGAGAATTTACGCATACAAAACCTAAATTTGAGTGGAGATTACTGCTTTGACGGGTGCAAAAATATCGAAATTTCAGATTCGAAACTGCTTAGCAAAGACGCTTTTTGGAACTGCGAAAATGTGGTTATCAAAAACTGCTTTATAAGTGGTGAGTATTTTGGCTGGAATTCATCTAATGTTTGCCTTGAAAACTGCGTGGTATCGAGTTTGCAAGGCTTTTGCTATATGAAAAATTTGGTTATGAAAGATTGCCGTTTGATTAATACGACTTTGGCGTTTGAATTTAGCGACGCTCAGGCTGAAATTTTAGGTAAAATTGATAGCGTAAAAAATCCAAGCTCAGGCAAAATAATCGCCGATGAAATCGGTGAAATCATCATTGACGGCACAACGGATTCTAGCAAATTTGAGATAATCACAAAGGATAAATTTTGAAATTTAATTTTGACGAAATCATCGATAGACGAAATTCAAACTCGCTAAAATGGGCGGTCGGCAAAAATGAGCTTCCTATGTGGGTGGCAGATATGGACTTTCGCGCCGCGCCTTGCATTTTAGAAGCGTTGCAAGAAGCAGTGAAGCATGGCATTTTTGGATACAGCGAAATCTCCACCCAGTGGGCTTTGGCGTATCAAAATTGGTGGCAAAAACGCCACAATTTTCGCATTGAAGAACACTGGCTTATATTTTGCACAGGCGTTGTTCCTGCGCTTTCATCGCTCGTGCGAAAATTTACCACGCCAAATGAAAGCGTTCTGGTGCAAAGCCCTGTTTATAACTGCTTTTTCTCATCTATCCAAAACAACGGCGCAAAGGTGCTTTGCAACGAACTCGTCTATGAAAATAGCAAATATGAAATCGACTGGACGGATTTTGAAGAAAAGCTAAGCGATCCGCAAACTACGCTCTTTATCCTTTGTAATCCGCACAATCCTATCGGCAAAATTTGGTCAAAAGACGAACTAGCTCGTATGGGCGAGCTTTGTGCTAAACACGGCGTAACGGTCATCAGCGATGAAATTCACTGCGACTTGTGTGAGCCAAATTTGAGTTACACGCCGTTTGCAAGCATAAGCGAAACAAACGCAAATATCAGCATTTCGTGCATTTCGCCGACAAAAGCTTTTAATATCGCAGGTCTTAATAGCGCTGCCGTGTTTGCGAAAAATAAATTTTTAAGGCACAAATCGTGGCGAGCTTTTAATACAGATGAAATCGCCGAGCCAAACGCATTTGCAGTCGCTGCCACTGTGGCGGCATTTGAAAAAGGCGAAGAGTGGCTTGATGAATTGCGAATTTATCTAAGCGAAAATAAAAAAATCGTGCGTGAATTCCTAAGCGAAAATTTGCCTTATATAAGGGCATTGCCGTGCGATGCGACATATTTAATGTGGCTTGATTGTTCGAATTTGATAAATCTAAGTAGCAAAATTCCTATCGCAACTAGTGAAAATTTGAAAATCCCACACTTTGCGGAGTTTAAAAATTCAACCGAACTTGCAAATTTTATCCGTTCTAAATCAGGGCTTTATCTAAGTAGCGGCGAGATTTACGGAAAAGGCGGAGAGAAATTTTTACGCCTAAACATCGCCACGCCAAGGGCGAATTTGCTTGACGGGTTAGAACGGCTAAAAAGGGCGTTGGGTAGATAAATTAAAAATTTCACCAAATTTAGCACAAATTTGGTGAAATTTGTAAATTCATCAAGCGTTTTTTCTAAAAATTCTTTTTCGTTTTTATCTCAATCGCTATCGTAAAATTCTCTCTCAAAGATATTTTATTTCACCTTGTCGGTAGCACAGCCAAACTCAACCTAAATTTTAAAAACCAAATGCCGACGATTTTTCGAGCTGTGAAGCAAATTTAAAGTAAAAATAAGGCTGTGTGTCTATTGAACTTTAAATTTGCGAACTCTCGGAAAAGCTAGGCTGGTTTCAATTCCTAGCCAAACTATCACGCTTCCAAAACTCCGCCGTTGCTGGCGTTGGTTACCAGTTTTTGATACTGGCGAAGCCATTTGCTCCCCACTTCCTTGCCTTGATATTTCCACTCTGCTTTGCGTTTTGCGATTTCTTCGTCGCTTAAACGCACATTTATGCTAAAATTATCCACATCGATGTCGATTATATCGCCATCTTTAAGCAGTCCTATCATACCGCCTTCTGCGGCTTCTGGGCTTATATGACCTATGCTTAGCCCCCTTGTAGCACCGCTAAAACGCCCGTCTGTGATGAGCGCTACATCAGCTCCTAGTCCCCTGCCCACGATTAGGCTAGTTGGACTTAGCATTTCTTGCATTCCAGGACCCCCTTTTGGCCCTTCATATCGTAGCACCACGACATTTCCCTTTTGCACTTTTCCACTGCTTATGCCTTCGATTGCTTCATCTTGGCTGTTAAAGCAAATCGCCGTTCCGCTAAATTTGCGCTCTCCGATGATTCCTGCTGCTTTTATAACGCAACCCTGCTCAGCTAAATTTCCAAACAAAATCGCTAACCCGCCACGCATAGAGTAGGCGTTTGAAACAGGGCGGATTATATTTTCGTCGCTGATTTTAGCGTCTTTTACCCTTTGCCCGAGTGTTTCTC